>CAYNLB010000055.1:0-27769 GCA_964397935.1 uncultured Mycobacterium sp. | reverse complement strand
TCCCAAGCGGCGACACATGTGACCGATGCGGTCTGCGCCCATGCGCCCGGCCTAAGCGCGACTCAAGATCCGCCAACCGTGGGCCTCGACCACCACGTGGTCGACGACCTCCTGTGGCGGCGCCGACGATCCGGCGACAACGTGCGCGCGCTCGGCGCCGACTTCCGACGGCGTTAGACGCAGCGGCTCGTCGCCGATGTTGAGCGCGACCAGCAGTGCGTTGTCGCCGCTACGCGCCTCATAGACGTAGCGCCGGTTGTCCAGGTGCAACGTGGTGGTCGATGCCTTGTGCAGCCATGGGTGGCGACGACGCAGGCCGATGAGGTACTGATGCAAAGCCCATACATCGGAGCCGAATGCGTCCAATGGCATTGGGGGACTGCCGAACTCGGGACGCACCGCGTCGTCGCCCCCGTACCTCTCTTCCTTGACGCCGCGAAACCCTAGCTCGTCGCCCGCGTACACGCTGGGCACGCCGCCGACGGTCAGTAAGATCACCAGCGCATGCGCCAGATGCTTGGCGTTCGCGAGCTGGCTGGCGATGCGGGTGACGTCGTGATTGCCGATGAAAGTAAGGGGCGCGAAGCTGGTCAGCAACATGTTGTGGCGCTGCAACGCCCAGTCGAGCTCGAAGAAGTTGCCATCGTTGAGGCTGCTCCAGATCGCCTTCCACAACTCGTACTGGGTGGCCGAGTCGAACGTGGCCGCCTGCACCACCGCCGCATAGTCTCCGTGGATGAGCTCACCGACGAACCAGGCTTCCGGATACCGCTCACGCACCCGCGGTAGCGTCGATGCCCAGAATTGTTGCGGCACCGTGTACGCCGCATCCAAACGCCAGCCGTCGGCACCGCGCCCCAACCAGTGCGCCATCACGTCGATGGTGTAATCGATGACCTCAGGGTTGTCGTGGTTGAGGGTGACCAACTCGGAGTGGCCCTCGAACGTGTGAAAACGACCTGGACGCCCACGGAACCACCTTGCGGATGCGGAATCGTTGGAAGCCTCACGATGGCGCGGGAAATCCACCCCGACGTGGTTGAACACGCCGTCGAGCAGGATGCGCAACCCGCGGCGGCGTGCTCCGGCGACGAGGTAGTCGAAGTCGCCGTCATCGCCGAGCCGGGGATCGATGCGGTAGTGGTCGGTGGTGTCGTAGCCGTGCGTGCGCGAGGCGAAAATCGGTCCCAGTGCGACGCCCGATGCCCCGAGTTCAATGGCGTGGTCGAACCAGTCAACGAGCCGCCGCAGCCGGTGTTCACCAGGCTGCGGCGGCTCAACTGACCTATCGGGGTACGCGCCGACGAACCCCAAGGGATAGACCTGCCACCAGATCGCGTGTTCGATCCAGGATGGTCCCGGTAAGGGGCAAGTCACGACACCATTATCAGCCGACACCAGCCAGCGTCTGGGAGGTAACCATCGCTTGTGCCACGCCGGAAACGATCGCCGCGGCCTTCAGCGCCTCCTGCACCGTCTCCCGGCTCACGCCCGCTTCGCGCAGCGTGTGTTCGTGGGAGGCCACGCAGTCCGGGCAGCCGTTGATCGACGACACCGCGAAGCACCAGAGTTCGAAAGTCGCCTTCTCGACACCGGGATTGGCGATGATGTTCATCCGCAATCCCGCCCGCAGGTCGTCGTATTGGCCCCCGAGGAAGCCGCGGCCACGGTAAAACACGTTGTTCATGGCCATGATCGATGCGGCTCCCAGCGCCGCATGATATGCCTCGGCGGACAGGATGTCGGCCGCTTCGGCTCCGATCTCGTCGAGCACCTGCGTATTTCGCGTCGCCGCGGCACTGGCCAGCAGGGTGCCCCACAGCTGCTCCTCGTTCAACTCGGTACTGCGCGTAATCGAGCCCAGGTTGAGCTTGAGGTCCTTGGCGTAATCAGGTAATGCGTCCTTGAGGTTCTCCACGCTCATTTCGCCTCCTTCGTCCGGATCCGGCTATTACGCGGAGGCCTTGAGCAGCTCGGTGGCATCCAGCGTCGGGTCGCCCTTGCGCCAGTTGCAGGCGCACAGCTCATCGGATTGCAGCGCGTCCAGGACCCGCAGCACTTCCTCGACGTTTCGGCCCACGGATCCGGCTGTCGCCGAGACGAATTGGATCTCGTTGTTGGGGTCAACCAGGAAGGTCACCCGGTCGGCGACGCCGTCGTCGTTGAGCACTCCGGTGGCCAGGCAAAGCTCCCGCTTGATGTCGGAAAGCATCGGGAACGGCAGCTTCTTGAGGTCGTCGTGCTGGGCGCGCCAATTGAAGTGCACGAACTCGCTGTCGATCGAGACACCCAGGACCTGAGCGTCCCGGTCGGCGAATTCGTCATTGAGCTTGCCGAAGGTCGCGATCTCTGTCGGGCACACGAAGGTGAAGTCCTTGGGCCAGAAGAACACCACGCGCCACTTGCCGGGGTGGTCCTCGTTGGTGATGGTGGTGAAGTAGTCGCCGGGTTGCTTGGCGTCAACCTTGGACAGATCGCCGGCGATCAGGGCGGTGAGCTGGTAGGCGGGGAACTGGTCGCCGATGGTCAGCAAAGGCATGTCGCTCCTTAATTTCTGGATTCACTCAAGATTAGCTTTACGTCACCATGCTGCCGCGGACCCGTTCTGAAGTAAAGGTGATATTTCCCACTACACTGATAGGAATGACCGATAAGAGTTATCAGCCGACCATCGCGGGCCTCAGGGCGTTTGTGGCGATAGCAGAACGCCGTCAGTTCAGCAGTGCTGCAACCACTCTCGGCGTCAGCCAGTCGACGCTCTCGCAGGCCCTGGCAGCCCTGGAGACCGGCCTCGGGACCCAGCTCATCGAGCGGTCGACACGGCGCGTCTTCGTGACAGCGGAGGGAGCGGAGTTGCTGCCACGCGCCCAAGCTGTGATCGAGGCGGTCGACGCGTTTGCCTCCGCCGCCGCGGGGTCATCCGATCCGCTGCGCGCCGGCATGCGGCTGGGGCTGATTCCCACGGTAGCGCCGTACGTGCTGCCGACTGTGCTGGCCGGGCTCGCCGAGCAAGTACCCCAGCTGACGTTGCGGGTCGTGGAGGACCAAACCGAACGGCTGCTGACGGTGTTGCGTGAAGGGGCTCTGGATGCCGCACTGATCGCCTTGCCCGCCGATGCCGTCGGAATCACGGCGATCCCCATCTATGACGAGGATTTCGTGCTGGCGTTGCCGCCCGGACATCCGTTGTCCGGCAAGCGTCGCGTGTCGGCGACGGCGTTGGCCGAGTTACCGCTGCTGTTGCTGGACGAGGGCCACTGCCTGCGCGATCAGGCGCTCGACGTCTGCCACAAGGCGGGTGTGCGGCCGGAGCTGGCCAATACCCGGGCGGCGTCGCTGGCGACCGCGGTGCAATGCGTGACCGGCGGTCTGGGGGTGACGCTGATTCCGCAGAGCGCGGTGCCCGTCGAGGCGACCAGAAGCAGGCTCGGCCTTGCGGAGTTCACCGCACCCCGCCCGGGTCGGCGGATTGGGTTGGTCTTTCGGTCCTCCAGCGGTCGCGATGACTCCTACCGCAAGCTGGCCGGGATCATCGGCGAATTGATCGCCAACCACCACGGGGTACGGCTGGTGCAATAGCCGTACCCCGTGGTGGCAGACCAAGACGACGGTAGGTTCGGCCTATGGAGAAGGTCATTGCCGTGCTCATGCGTGCCGACTCAAACGACGGTTGGTGCACCCGGCAGCGGGGTCCGGTCGCCGACGCACTGTTGGAGCTGGGCGTTCCCGGGCTGGCCGTCAACGTCCGTGACGACGCGGTGCGCGGCTCGCTGATGACGCTCACCACGCTGGATCCCCCGGTTGCGGCGGTGGTGAGCATGTGGACTCAGCAATGCTATGGCGACCAGATGGCTGCGGCATTCGACCTGCTCGCCAGGGAATGTGATCGGCTCGGCGCGTACCTGGTCACCGAATCCGTCCCGTTGGCCGCGCCCGTGGTCGATCCCGGTTCTCGCACACCAGGGTTGGCTAACATTGCGTTGCTGCGCCGGCCTGCGGACCTGGACCAGGACACCTGGCTGATGCGTTGGCAGCACGACCACACTTCGGTGGCGATCGAGACGCAATCGACCTTCGGCTACACCCAGAACTGGGTGGTCCGAACCCTCACCCCCGGCGCACCGACGATCGCGGGCATCGTGGAAGAGTTGTTCCCCGCGGAGGCAATCACCGACCTCAAAGCGTTCTTCGGCGCCGCCGACGACAACGACCTACAGAACAGGATCGGTCAGATGGTCGCCAGCACATCTGCATTCGGTGCCAACGAGAACATCGACACGGTGCCGACCAGTCGCTATGTCTTCAAGACTCCGTTCAATCAGTGAGGAATTCAGATGATGACACTGCGCGACGCCGTGGCGTTGGCGGAAGCTGAAAATGGCCTTGCTGTGGTGTCCACCGTTCGCGCCGACGGAACGGTGCAGGCTTCGCTGGTCAACGCCGGCCTGCTAGCGCACCCGGCAAGTGGTGAGCCGGTTCTGGGCTTCACCACCTACGGCAAAGTCAAACTGGCCAACCTGCGGGCACGGCCCCAGCTGGCCATCACCTTTCGCAGCGGGTGGCGGTGGGCGACCGTCGAGGGCCGCGCTGAGCTGGTTGGTCCGGATGACGCGCAGCCGTGGCTCGCGGACGCCGACCGGCTGCGGCTTTTGCTTCGCGAGGTCTTCACCGCCGCGGGCGGCTCCCACGACGACTGGGACCAGTACGACCGGGTGATGGCCGAGGAGCGTCGCGCCGTGGTGCTCATCGCCCCGACCCGCAGCTACGGCAACGGCTGATTTCCGGCGGTCCCGCGCACTACCGTTAGGCTGCAGCCGTGACGCTGCAGATCGACGACGAAAAACGGGTGCGCACTCTCACGCTGAACCGGCCGGAGGCGCTCAACGCGTTCAACGAAGCCCTTTACGACGCCACAACCGAAGCGCTACTGGCTGCTGCCGACGATCCGCAGGTCGCCGTCGTCCTGCTGACCGGCACGGGCCGCGGCTTCAGCGCCGGCACTGACCTCGCTGAGATGCAAGCTCGCATCACCGATCCGAACTTCACTCCCGGAAAGCATGGCTTCACCGGGTTGATTGCTGCGCTCAGCGCCTTTCCCAAACCATTGATCTGCGCCGTCAACGGGGTTGGGGTGGGGATCGGTGCCACCATCCTCGGCTACGCCGATCTGGCATTCATGTCCTCGACGGCACGCCTGAAGTGCCCGTTCACCAGCTTGGGTGTGGCCCCCGAGGCGGCTTCGTCGTATCTGCTGCCGCAGCTGATCGGCCGGCAAAACGCCGCCTGGCTGTTGATGTCCTCGGAATGGGTCGACGCCGACGAGGCATTGCGGATGGGCCTGGTGTGGCGGGTCTGCGAGCCCGACGACCTGCTGCCGGAAGCCCGTCGGCACGCGGAAATTCTTGCCGCGCATCCAATCTCGAGCCTGATGGCCGTCAAGCACACCATGATGGAGCCGGTCCGTCCCGAGATCGCCGCGGCCAGCGCCCGGGAAAACGCGCACTTCGCCGAGCTGATGGGCGCACAAGCCAACGCGGCGGCCCTGGCGGATTTCCACAAACGCTAGAGGGACGGAGCTGCTTCCAATTTGGCCGAGGCGGCGATGATCGCCCGCAGCGTGCGCCTGCAGCGCCCGCAGTCGCCGCCGGCCCCGCACACGGCGGCAACCTCTTTGGAGGTGGACGCACCCCGCGCGACGGCATCCGACACAGTCTGATTGGTGGCCCCGACACACAGGCATACGTACATCAGCACACCCTCCGCACGCCGGCAACATCCTCTTCGCCGCAAGACTGGCCAAGCAACCACAGTTCGTCCTGGCTCCGGGCATCCCGTGTCATCGGGATCCCCGGCGAAGCTGCCGAACGAACGCACCGCATATTAGTGGAGTCTAACCTAAGTTGCTTAGAGGAGTCTAACCTTACTCGCTGAGGTCTGGATCACTCCGGCCACGCGCGCCACGCACTGAGCGCAGCCATACCTTGCTGGAAGATTCGAAGCCGGCGTGGCAAAGTGCCAGTACAGCCCGGTTCGGTGTACTACAGCCCAGCTCACCTGCCGCGCTTGGACACGACTGCCTTCACACGCCGAGGAGTGACTTATGCAAGGTGATCCGGACGTTTTGCGTCTGCTCAACGAGCAGTTGACCAGCGAGCTCACCGCCATCAACCAGTACTTCCTGCATTCCAAGATGCAAGAGAACTGGGGGTTCACCGAGGTGGCCGAGCACACCCGCGCCGAGTCATTCGACGAAATGCGGCACGCCGAAGCGATCACCGATCGCATTCTGTTGCTCGACGGGCTGCCCAACTACCAGCGCCTCTTCTCGCTACGTATCGGCCAGACCCTGCGCGAGCAGTTCGAAGCCGACCTGGCCATCGAATACGAGGTGATGGACCGGCTCAAGCCCGGGATCATCATGTGCCGGGAAAAGCAGGACACCACCAGCGCCAACCTGCTGGAAGAAATCGTGGCGGACGAGGAAAAACACGTCGACTATTTGGAGACGCAGCTGCAGTTGATGGACAAGCTGGGCGTGGAACTCTACTCGGCGCAATGCGTCTCCCGACCGCCAGGCTCGATCGGGTAGTACTCAAGGAGTTTGCGCTGCTTCAGCTTGATGGCGAGGCCGACTGGCACCGGACGTTGATGGCGGCGCTGCCATGACCAGCCCCACCCTTCCCGGTCGGTAGCGGGCGGTTGCGCACGGCGCGACGGCGACGAGATGTGCCCGGCTCCAGCGGAAGCCCAGCGAGTTGGCTACGCGCAGCGCGCTCCTGGCCCGGCGTGTCGACAAGCAGGCCCGCTCACCGGGCCTCGCGGGCCTACCGGACCATTGCGAGGTGCAAGACGCGCTCGAGCGCGTCGCGCATCGCCTCCGGCTCAGCGTGATTGGCATGACGATCGGACGACGACGGCTTTCCCGCAAGCCGGTGTTACGGTCGGCAACTCGTGCTTGTTCTCCAATGATCTCGGCGTAGCATCACACGCCATGAGCCGAATCGGAACATTCGCCGACGACGACATCGCCGGCTGGTTTACGAAATCTCCTGACCTCGGCGGGGCGCTGGGCGGTTTCAGCCAAGCGGTTTACGGCAAGAACCGGCTGCCGTTGCGCACCCGTGAGCTCGCCCGCGCAGTGATCGCCCACCACAACGAGTGCATCGTTTGTGTCAACACGCGCGATGCCGACGGGCCGGCGGCCGGTGTTGACGAAGAGTTGTACGAACACGCGCTTCAATGGCGCACCTGGCCCGGCTACAGCGAACAGGAGCGGCTGGCAGCCGAGTTCGCGCACCGGTTCGCCACCGAGCACACGGTGCTGCGCGACGACGAAGACTTCTGGGAGCGCTGCGCCGAACACTTCTCCGACGAGTTGCTCGCCGACCTGGCCATCTCGTGCGCGCTGTGGGTCGGCATGGGACGCGTCTTGCGGACCCTCGATATCGGCCAGGCCTGCAAGCTGACCTTGCCCAGCCGCGCATAGCCGCTACCGCGTGACGTCGCCCCTGGGTCCTGAAACCGGGCCGGTTCACGCTGCAGGATGGCTGCCATGACAGGCACGCCCCTGGCCGCGGCGGCGATCGCCCAACTCGAGGCAGAGGGCGTCGACACGGTCATCGGCACCGTCGTGAACCCCGCCGGGCTCATCCTGGCCAAGACGGTTCCGATCCGGCGCACCAACACGTTCGCCGAGTCTGGCCTGGGTGCCAGCCCGTCCTGGCATGCCTTCGCCATCGACCAGACCGGCATTGCCTTCAACGACGACGTCGGCGTTGTCGGCGATCAACGTCTCCGCATCGACATGTCCGCCTTGCGCATCGTCGGCGACGGGTTGGCGTGGGCTCCCGCCGGATTTTTCGAGCAGGACGGCACCCCCGTTCCGGCGTGCGGCAGGGGAACGCTGAGGCGAATCGAAGCCGCGCTGACGGATGCCGGCATCGAGGCGGCGATCGGTCACGAAATCGAATTCCTGTTGGTCGACCCATCCGGTGACCGACTGCCGTCGGTGCTGTGGGCACAGTACGGTCTCGCCGGTGTCCTCGAGCACGAAGCGTTCGTTCGTGATGTCAACGCCTCGGCCACTGCGACCGGCATCGCAATCGAGCAATTCCACCCCGAGTACGGCGCCAACCAGTTCGAGATCTCCCTGGCGCCGCAACCACCGGTAGCCGCCGCCGACCAACTGGTGCTGATGCGGCTCATCATCGGCCGGGTTGCCCGCCGCCACGGACTCCGCACCAGCTTCTCCCCGGCGCCCTTCGCTGACAGCGTTGGATCCGGTGCTCACCAACACTTTTCGCTGACCGTGCCCGAAGGCCCGATGTTTACGGACGGCACCGGCGCGCAGGGTATGACGTCGGCGGGGGAGAGCGCGGTGGCAGGGGTGGTTCGCGGCCTGACTCAGGCGCAGGGTGTGCTGTGTGGATCGATCGTGTCCGGTCTGCGGATACGGCCCGGCAACTGGGCCGGGGCCTACTCGTGCTGGGGCACCGAGAATCGTGAGGCAGCGGTGCGGTTCATCAAGGGTGGGCCCGGCAGCCCGCACGGCGGCAATGTCGAAGTCAAGGTCGTCGATGCCTCGGCAAACGCCTACCTGGCAACGGCGACGATCCTCGGGTTGGCGCTGGACGGGATCAAACGTCAAGCGGTACTGCCGCCGGAGATCACCGTCGACCCGGCACTGTTGTCTGATTCCGAGCGCGACCGCGACGGTGTCGTCCGCCTGTCCGCGGCGCAGGAGGATGTGATCACCGCACTTGACGAATCCAAGCTGGTGCGGAGCATCCTGGGCAATCCGGCGGTCGACATGGTGGTCGCAGTCCGCCGCCTGGAAAACGAGCGCTACGGCAACCTCGACGCCGAACAACTGGCGGACAAGTTCCGCATGGCCTGGAGCCTGTGACAGAGCCGCGATGGTGTCCGACTCTGATGCCCTGGCACAGCACATCGGCGAAGTGGCGCTGATCGATCAGCATGTGCACGGCTGCTGGTTGGCGACGGGGGACCGGCGGCGGTTCGAGAACGCGCTCAACGAAGCCAACACCGCCCCTATTTCGGATTCCGGTTTCGACTCACAACTTGGCTTCGCCATTCGCGCGCACTGCGCCCCCATCCTGGGGCTGCCCAAACATGTCGAACCGCTGATGTATTGGGAGCGACGTAGCCAGTTCAGCGAAATCGAACTGGCCCGTCTTTTTCTGCCGGCCGCCGGGGTAACCGACTGGCTGGTGGACACCGGAATCGATGGTGACGTAGCCGGCATCGCTGAAGTGGCAGGGCTGTCCGGCACCCACGCTCACGAAGTGGTCCGTCTCGAACAGGTGGCCGAGCAGGCGGCGCAGGCGTCCGGCGATTACGCGACGGCATTTACGGAGATCCTGCGCCGGCGTGCGGCGACCGCGGTCGGCACCAAGTCGATCCTGGCCTATCGGGGCGGATTCGACGGCGACCTGAGCGAGCCGACGGCGTCGCAGGTCGCCGAGGCCGCCGGCCGGTGGCGCGACCGCGGCGGTGTCCGGTTGCAGGATCGGGTGCTGCTGCGTTTCGGTTTGCATCAGGCGCTGCGGCTCGGCAAGCCCCTGCAATTCCACGTCGGCTTCGGCGACCGGGACTGCGATCTGCACAAGGCCAATCCGCTGCTTCTGCTCGACTTCCTCCGGCAGTCCGCGAACACACCGATCGTGCTGTTGCATTGCTATCCGTACGAACGGGAAGCCGGCTACTTGGCGCAGGCGTTCAACAACGTCTACTTGGACGGCGGGCTGACCGTGAATCATCTCGGGGCCCGCGCGCCGGCGTTCATTGCGCGGCTGCTGGAGATGGCGCCGTTCGGCAAAATTCTGTATTCGTCGGACGGTTTCGGCCCCGCCGAGCTGCACTTCCTCGGCGCGGCCCTGTGGCGCAGGGATATTCACCGGGTGCTGCGCGCATTTGTGGACAGCGGCGACTGGTGTGAAAGCGATGCAATCCGGGTGGTCGACCTGATCGCTCGCGACAACGCCGCACGCATCTATCGCGTTTGACGCGTAGTGATGGAGGCTGCATGAAGACGGAAGCGGTGGCGCTAAGCCAGGTCTCGTCGCGCCGGCGTTCATGCTGATCACTACGCAGCCCGACCGACGATGGACCTTCGCAAGTGGGTAGGGGCTGGAGGCGACCAGCGTCGCCCTCGCCGACGGGGTAATGGCGCGCTGGTATGACCGCTCAACCGGTGAGAATCATCGGGAAGGGGCTGCGATCATCGGGGATATCGGGGGGAAAGCACGGCGAAATACCTTGAAGGCTTGGGGGATAGCCGGGTTTGTATCGCGCCATGATTTGCAGGATGTAACCGTCGGGTGAGTATCCGAAGCGGTTGGGTTTGTAGAAGCCGTCTCGTTCGTAGACGTACCAGCCCCAGCTCTTCCAAATGTCGCCGGTCCTGGCGATGAGAGCTTCGGGGTCGGTGCCGGGCGGAAGCCTCAGATCGCCGTTTGTCGCGAATTCCATCGGTGAGGGGCCGCTGGTGACATCCTTGCACGGTGCGACGCTAGCACCACCGCTGTAGCGGGCGGCGTCCAGCGTGATTCCCGGTGGGAGCGCCTGCAGGGTCTTCCGCAGGTATGCGATCACCGTGTCCTGTGCCTGCTGCTGGGTTGTGGGGATTGCGGGTTGCACTTTCCATCCTGGCGGTGGCGGTGGTTTGGATTCCATGGTTGGTCCTCCCAGTGCGGTGGCGCCGGTTGGTGTGGGCGCCCCGAGCGGGTTGTCGTGACTGCAGGCGCCGACGAACATGACGATCACGACTGCCGTCGCGAGCGCGGCTGAAAGTGGTTGCCTGGCGCGGGTCATCGGTGCTCAATGTCCTCCATCGTTGGGGATGACGCGTGGGGGCGGGACACCGGCGATGACCGCGCCCATGTTGATCAACCCCGGGTTTCCTTCGCTCCAGTAGCTGCTGTGTGCCGCGACGCTGGGCGTCAACCCAATCGGGTCACTGCTGGGCCCTGGTGCCGCCAACAACCTTGTGCCCCCGAACTCCTGCGCCGCGGGATCATGACCGAGGGTCAGACCGGTAACTGCTTCGATGATGTCGTTGTGTGCCCTCATGCCGTAAACCGTGGCACCGGCATCGAGATGCAAGTCGCTCGCATGGTGACAGAGCATCCCGGGGCTACCGACCGCGATCACGTTGTTGGCGTCGAGATGATGCCCGGCGATGGCCGCTGCCCCGACCACCGTGGAGCCGTAGCTGTGTCCGATCACAGTGTCGATCGACGGTGCTCCCACATGGGAGGCTCGCATTCCGCTTTGGAACGAATCGAGCGCCTCGGCACCGGCCCGGGCGCGATCAGGGGACGCGGCCTCGAAAAGATCCATCGGTCGGTCGTAGCCCATCCACGTCGTGACCGCGACATCGCCCGGTTGCAGGTCGGGGTTGGCATTCAGGGCCGCGTTGTACATGCGCAGGGACTTTAGGTCGCTGCCCTCGAAGGTGGGCAGATCTTGGCCGGTGCCGGGGACAAAGAGGGCGTTTCGGATGGCGTAATCCGGATTCCCGATGGCCACGGCACCGTGGCCCTTGTCGTCGACGAGGCCGAGATAGCGTTTCACCCCGTCGTTGCGGTTGAGGGTGACCTGCACCGTCTTATAGCCCTCCAGATTGTGTCGGGCCGCCAGCAGCTGAGGTCTCAGGGCGTTGAGTTCATTGGTGGTTGCCTGGCTGTGGTCACCCATGTACAGCTTGCGCAGGAGTGCGTCGACACGGTTCTGCATCCGGTCGACGTCGCCTTGGGTGTGCTGCTCCAGGTCTGCCAGGTGCAACCGGTTGTAGTGGTCTTTTCCCAGATGGTCCGGCGGGTCCCACGGCATTCCAGGATGGTTGCCGATGAACGGATTCTGGTGGTATTCGGCGTCTTTCTGCTCCGGTGTCAGGGCGTTCCATGCTTGGGTGAATTGCGCAGGGTCGTCCGGCAGCGCCGGCACCGGGGACCGTGGCCCGCCTGATGCCGGGATACTCGCGGGGTCGTAGCCGTCGGCACGCAAGGCGGCCGATGACTTCTGCAGCGTGCCCGAGTAGCCGTCGCGTGTTGACTGCAGCTGGCTGAGTGCATCGCGGGTGTCGTCGACGGCGTCGGCTTTGGCGGCCCTGATCAGCGCCCCCAGTTCATTCCTGGTTTCCATGTCGGGGGCGGGATCCTGCAGTTCTTGCGTCGCCACGCCGATCAGGTGATCTAGCTGCTGCAACCGAGCCTCTAGCGCGGCGACTTCTTTGGCTCCGGCCCTTTGCGCCTCGGCCAAGGCGGCGGCGATATCTTCCAACTCGACACCGATCTTGGGCAGCTGCAGGGATTGGCCGCCAAGCGATTTGATGGTGCGCTGGACCTCGGCGGAGTCATTGATCGGGCTGTCGCCATTCTGGTGGTTCCAGGCGGCGTCGAAGCGGCTACGGGCTTGCTCGAACGCGTGGTCGGCCCCCACAGCGCACCGGCCCGCGGCATGAAAGGCCTCCGCCAAATTAGAAATCCGAAACGGGCTACCCGCCTGCAGGCTCTGGTTGATCGCCCGAGGATCGCCGCCGGCCGCAGCGATCAGGTCCGCTTCGCTCAGGTATATGAGCTGCATCGCACCGGCAGCGGCCGGTGCACACCGACAGACATCGCCGCCCCCTTCTCAGCTGGTGTAACCCTACTACCGCCCATGTACCCGTCAATTCAGTGGATGAAGGGGCTAACACCCGAACGGGGCAGGCTGACAATACACAATTCGCCCTGAACCACGACGTCGAAAGCTCATTCAGCGCGGAAGAGCTTCCGAGGGGTCGCAAGGGTGGTCGCGACTCAATCCCGGCTCCTGCGGTCCTGACTCGGAGTTCGCAGCACGAAGGAGCTGAGACGATGCCACGTCGACCATGAGAGGCCGCGAAACCAGCTGTCAGACCAGACTGCTCGCGTCAAAAACCCAGCTGGTATCTCCGGTCGCAAGGCCCTCGAAGTGGTTCGGCGGCGCGAAGCTGACCAGGCTGTTCATGTCCCAATAGTCTTTCCAGAGCGTGATCTTGCCATCGACCACTTTGTGCACAGTCACGAATCTCAGCACGCCTTGCTCGCCCGTGGCGAAAGTCCAAGTCTCCGAGTGCTCATAGAGGACGTCGGAGCCGTTGGATACCAACACGCCATCGTGGTTCTCGTAGCCCGCCAACGGCGCGAGCCCCACCTTGAGGCGCTTGACGATGTCGTCCGGACCGCGCGCCGACAATGCCGGAACCGGCATGTCGACGTAGAGGCAGTCCGCGGACAGGAATGACTTGACCGCATCCCAATCCCGCCGCGAAAGCGCCTGCCATAGACCTAGTACGACGTCATCGACCGCAACCGCAGAAACCTCTGTCATAGCGGTCAATAAACCTGGTTGCCGGAGGGGTGTCAACAACCTAGCCGTCGACGGCAGCCATCGATCGCGCCGGCCCCAGTACCACGGGCAGCGATGACCAGCCGCGCAGCACCCGCGTATCGCGCCTGCTTCCGGTGCCGGCCGCGCGGACGTCGGGGAAGCGCTCGAAGAACGTTCGCAGCCCGACTTCTCCCTCGGCACGTGCGAGGGCAGCCCCCAGACAGAAGTGCCGACCCCCAGAGAACGCTAGATGCTTTCCGGCATTTGATCGTTCGATATCGAAGCGGTGGGGATCGGGGAACACGGCGGGATCCCGGTTGGCAGCGGCCAAATACACCACCACCAAATCACCAGGTTTGAGCTGCCTGCCGCCAACCTCGACATCGTTGAGAGCCACCCGCGCGGTCAGCTGCACCGGGGAGTCCAGTCGAAGGATCTCTTCAACTGCGTTGGGCCACAACTCAGGACGACGGCGAAGAGTGTCGAGGTGCTGCGGCGCATCCAACAACATCCGGATCCCGTTGCTCAACAAGTTCACCGTCGTTTCGAAGCCGGCGGCCAATACCAGCCCTGCGATCGACTGCAGTTCAGCCTCATTGAGATGAGTCTCGGCAGAGCCGCTTTCAGCTATCTGAATCAACTGGCTCATCAAATTGTCACTCGGGGCACGGCGCAATTGCCGCAGGTGGTCGGCGAGCCAGAAGTTGAACCCGGCGATGCCGTCCCGCACGCTCCGGTACTGCCGCCACGTCAATCCGATGTCCAGACTCGGCGCGGCCAGTTCACCGAACTCCAGGACGCGCCGGCGGTCGTGTTCGGGCACCCCCAAGATGTCGCTGATAATCGCGACGGGAAGTTGCGAGCAGTACCGCCCCACGATGTCGACGACCTCGGAGACGCCGGACTCGCCGGCCAGCTGATCGAGCAGATCGGCCGCGGTTTGTTCGACCCGATCCCGCAATGTTGCGACCGCCCTGGGAGTGAACACCGCCGACACCGTCTTGCGGTAGCGAGTGTGGTCCGGCGGCTCGACGGCCAGCAACGACGGCGCACGCAGCGGATGCAAAAGATCGTCGCGAGTGCGGCGCTCCAGCCATCTCATCGGCGCGGGCAAATTCGATCCGAACATCAGCACCCGGAAGTCGTCGGATCGCAGCAGCTCATGGGCAAGTGCGTGGTCGGCGGTCAGATAGGCGAAGCGGCCTTTCAGCAGCGGACCGAGGGCGCGCACTTCGTCGTAGAAAGGCACCGGATCGGCGGCCACCCGCGCATCGGCGATCAACCTGCCGTGCAAGTCTCCGCGCCGAACCCCGATCGTCGCGACGGCCCGGATGAACCCGTACATCGCCAGCCAGTGCAATCTCTGCTTCATGGGCCCTCCATCGATCAGGTGACCGTCACCAAGCCTAGGCCGGGCCCATGAACGGGGTCAGCAATTGGCGACGATCTTGAAGTCGGTCATCACCACCTTGTTGGGATTGCTGCTGCTGATCCCGTAGGCGCTGCCACTGATGGTGTACGCCTCCTTGGTGACGTCGGCACGCGCGTCGCCCACCCCGCCCTCCCAGAAGCTACCGGTGAATCCGTCGACGTTACGGATCTTGACCCATTGGGGGATGGCCCGATGGCCGCTGAGCAGTACCACCGCTTCAACCGAGCCGTCGTGGTCCCGGACATCGATCGTCCGGTAGGACTGCTCTTGGCTGCATGCGGGGGGACGTGCCACATGGGTGGTGCCGGCAATCGTCAGACGAGCGGCTTTCCGGGGCGTTGTCTGAGCGTGCGAGCATCCTGTGACACTGGCGGCCGCGGCCCCCAAGACGCAAGCAACTGCGAGTAACCGGCTCTGCACCAGGTCTCCTCCTCTACTGCCGCTTCGGCATCATCGCCGGTAGGGCCTTGACGATGCGGCCACGCACAAATTCCGGGCTCAGACCCTTGAGCAGGTCGATCACGCGGACGCTCTTGGGCACGTACCAATGCAGCCGTTTCGGGTGATGGTAGGCCTGCCAGGCCGCCTCGGCCACGCTGCTTGCGGGCATCAGCCGCATCATGCCCCTCTTGGGCGCTGTGGCCCGGAGCTCTTCGGCCGACATCGGTGCCCTGCCATCGTCGGAGTGGTTGGTCGTCGTGGTGAGGATGGCGGTGTCGATCAGGCCGGGCAGCACGTCGGCGACCCGCACCCCATGTCGTTGCCACTCCACGCTCAGTGCCTCGGTCAAGCCTTTGACCGCGTGCTTGGTCGACGAGTAGACCGCGAGGCGCGGCATGCCGTAGGTCCCCGACGACGACGACGTCGAGAACATCAGGCTGCCGGGGGTCTTCTTGAGGTAGGGCAGCGCGCCGTAGGCGCCGGTCAGCACCGCTTTGTAGTTGACATCGACGAGGCGCATGGTGGCCTCGTACGGCACGTCCTCGAACCAGCCGGTTTCGCCGATTCCGGCGTTGTTCCACATCATGTCGAGTCCGCCGCCGGTGTTGCCCGCACAAAAGTCGGCCAGGGCGCCGTCCAGGGCCGCCTTGTCGGTCACGTCGACGACGCGAATCCACAGCCGATCCTCACCCAGCTCGTCTTGCAGCGTCTTCAGGCCCTCGTCGTTGCGGTCCACCGCGCCGACTCGCCACCCCTTGGCATGGAAGAGCTTTGCCCCCTCGCGGCCCATGCCACTGCCCGCGCCGGTGATGAAGACCGACTTCACGCTGCCTCAACTCGTCTCGACCACATCTTTTATGCGGTTCAGCGTCTTGGTCATATCACGGATGTTGCGGCGCTTGCGCAGAAAGCCACCGAACAACCAATACACGCCCAGCCACGGTGCCGGGTTGAGGTGAAACGACTCGGTCACGTCCGTGCCACCGTCGGCCGGCGCCAGTCGGTAGTGCCAGTTGTTCACCGCTCGGTCGCCCAGCAGAACCGCAAATCCGAATTCGCGGCCGGGTTCGCACGCGGTGACCTTGCACGTCGTCCAATAGACCGGCCCAATTTCATTTCGCCGAACGTGACCACGGAATTTGGCGCCAAGTGTCGGGCCGGTCGCACCACCCAGCCACTCGGCCTCAAAGACTTCGGGGGAGAACTTTCCGGTGTTGCGGACATCTGCGATCAGATTCCAGATGTTGTCCGCGGGTGCCGCCATGTGGACCGTCGCCGAACCTTCCATGGCCTGATCCAAGCACATGCCGACACCGCGTCATAGGCCGCACACGCGGCCGATCATCCGTGCGGAATGGCCGCCTGAATGATCCCGTTGATGATCTCCTTGATGCCCTGTGCGGGATGCGAATACCAGCCGATGGGCAGGCCGGAGTCGGCGCCACACTTCGGCCATGCCTCGACGCCCTCTTCGGCGAAAACCCGGTTCGCTACCGCGATTTGCTGCTCTCTGGACGCGGCGGCCGGGTTGCCGACACCGCCATATCGGGTCCAGGTACTGGGCTTGAATTGCAAGCCACCGTAGAAGCCATTTCCGGTGTTGGCGTGCCAGTTACCGCCGGACTCGCATTGGGCGATGGCGTCCCAGTTGGGGCCGGAGACCGCGCTGGCCACCGCGGTGGGCGCAGCCAGCGAAGCTACGAAGAACCCGCCTACCGCCGCGGACCTGACGAGAGGCTTGCGGAAATTTCTCATGCCCAGCATTTCGGCTGGTGTGTCCAAAGCGTTACCCATTTGAAAATGCCGCGAGATACGCCGTCTATCTGCAGAAATCCCCTTATCCGCAGCCAATCGAAAGCGTTAGAAAATGGTGAGAGATAATTAAGTTATCGCTGGCATGACTGGCAAGCCGCCCGACAGGAGTAATCCGGGTCGACGTGCTCGGCGGTGGACTCGGCGCTCAATTCGGCGAGCTCTTGCTGCCGAGTGCCAGGGGCGCAACTTCGGGGTTAGCCTGACTTTGCTGATGTCTGGTAATGCTGAGAATCGCCCTCCACGCGAGATTGGCGGCAACCGCGGAGAGTGGTTGCCGCCGGAGCAGATTCGCCTGCTGATCGCCGCCGCGCTGGCGGTCTCACTGTTGCTGGGTGGCACTTTCCTGTTGGTAGGCCGCTTCCATTCGACGCCGTCTGACGTTCTCGACCATCCCGCCAACCCGATTACCGACGCGCAGTCCCAGGCTCAGGTGGTGGAGTCGGCCAGACAGGTCGTCACCCTCGCCGGATTGCGGACGGCGTCGGCGGGCTATGCGTTGATGTCCTGCAAAGACCGCGACGACCCGCCGTATCAAGGCGCGATCTACCTGACCTTTTTCTTGCCGGATACGGCACGCGCCGATACCTACCTTCCCGGAGTCGGAGCGACGCTGGTCGGCCATGGTTGGACCGAGGGTCTCGGGCCCAACAATCACGCGTTCGCCAAGACCCTCTCCAAGGACGCCGTCACGGTGGTGATCTATCGCCTGGACGAGGATCCGGGCCTGGGCGTCCTGCGTGTCTACGGTCAGTGCCGGAACATGAACGATCACCGCCACGACACGACAGCCTGGGTCGATGTGACCGAGCGGGTCACCGGGACGGGTTGAGCGCGACGTCACCATGAAGCGCCGCCAAACGCACTACTGCGCCTGACGGCAATACCGTCAGGCGCAGTAGCAACCCCGGGGCAGACCGAGAGAGGGGTATCAGCCGCCCAAGTGGCTCTGCAGGTCGGGCTTCATGGCGTTGAGCTGAGCGCCCCAGTATTCCCAGCTGTGTGTGCCGTTCTGGTCGAAGTGGAACACGGCGTTGTGTCCACCGGCGGCGTTGTAGGCGTCCTGGAACTTGAGGTTGCTGCTGCGCACGAAGTTCTCCAGGAACTCGGCGGGCATGTTGGCGCCACCCAGCTCCGTCGGGGTGCCGTTACCGCAGTAGACCCATAGGCGGGTGTTGTTGGCGACCAGCTTCGGGATCTGCACGGTGGGGTCATTGCGCTGCCAGGCCGGGTCGCTCGACGGGCCCCACATGTCCCCGGCCTTGTAACCGCCGGCGTCACCCATCGCCAGGCCGATCAGCGAGGGCCCCATACCACTGGAGGGGTCCATCAGTGCCGACAGGGAGCCGGCGTAGACGAACTGGTTCGGGTGGTAGGCGGCGAGGATCATTGCCGCCGAACCGGACATCGATATTCCGACCGCCGCGCTACCAGTGGACTTGACGCTCTTGTTCGAGGACAGCCATTGCGGCAGCTCGCTGGTCAAGAAGGTCTCCCACTTGTAGGTCGAACAGCCGGCCTTGCCGCAGGCGGGTTGGTACCAGTTGGTGTAGAAGCTGGACTGCCCACCGACCGGCATGATGATCGACAGACCCGACTGGTAGTACCACTCGAACGCGGGGGTGTTGATGTCCCAGCCGTTGTAGTCGTCCTGGGCCCGTAGCCCGTCGAGCAGGTACACCGCGGGGGAGCCGTCCCCGCCGCTCTGGAACTGCACCTTGATGCTGTGGCCCATCGACGGCGATGGCACCTGCAGGTATTCGACGGGCAGGCCCGGCCGCGAAAATGCCCCAGCGGTCGCCGCCCCCCCGGCGAGACCGATCAGCCCCGGCAGAGTGACGGCCGCGGCCGCACCGACCAGAAGCCGGCGCCCCCAGGCCCGGATCTTCGCGCTGACATCTGTCATACCTGCCCCTTGTCCTATGTGATCGTGGTCTCAGGCAGGAATTTACCGTGCGAATAGGCCGAATGTCGATTGAGACGCGAACGCGTCTCGGTTTCGTATCGCTTTTATAGAAAAATTCCGCGCCAGGGACAAGGGCGTCGCGGGGTTTGGGTGCTGGTGCGCGACACCTGCGGCATCGACCCATCGCCGGAAAACGCCAGGCAACAGCACCGCTCGGAGTGCCGGGAGGCAGGAGAGCGGGCGGCTTCCGCCGTATGTTACGAAGCACCCCTAAACAAGCGAGGTCACTGGTTTTGCATGCAGCCCGACTTATCTCTCGTTGCCGGCTCGATGGGCCGCGTGGCTGGGCTTTGTCTGGGAGTTGCTGCACCGGCGCGGCCGCACTTGCATCGACCGCGTAGGCTTCACGGGGCAAGCCGATGGAGACCACGCTATCTCGGGTCTGTTCCGGCTCTCAGGACCCACCGCACCAGCGGTTTTATGGTGCGCATCGGTGCGTTTGAGGGCGTCGGACGTCCGGGACCGATTGGGGTAACAGATTTTGGACACGGTACTTGGGCTGTCAGTGACGCCGACCAATGTCGGGTGGGTGCTCGCTGAAGGGCACGAAGCCGACGGCACCATCCTGGACCATCAGCAGTTGGCGTTGCGCGCTGGCCGTGGCGGGCGCGCGGTGAGTACCGCAGAGCAAGTGGCCGACGAGGTAATGCGGGTGGACGCGCTGGCGGCCGCCAGCGACCACCACCTGCGTCTCATCGGCGTGACCTGGAATGACGAAGCGTCCGCGCAGGCTGCACTGCTGTTGGAGGCGTTGACCGACGCCGGTTTCCACAATGTTGTGCCGGTGCGGCTACTCGATGCCGTCGAGACACTGGCGCGGGCCATCGCACCCGTGATCGGTTATGACCAGATCGCCGTCTGCGTGCTCGAGCATGATTGGACGACCGTCGTCATGGTCGACACCCATGGGGGCGAGACCCAGACGGTGATGAAGCACGTGCGCGGCGGGTTGGACGGGCTGACGCGCTGGCTGACCGGCATGTTCGAGCGCAACGGATGGCATCCGGGCGGCGTTGTGGTCGTCGGCGCAGACGACGACATCAACGGGTTCTCATGGCAGCTCGAAAAAGCGCTGCCAGTTCCGGTTTTCGCGCAAACGATGGCGCAGGTGACCATCGCGCGGGGAGCGGCGCTGTGCGCGGCCCGCAGGACTGACTTCACCGACGAGAGGCTGGTAGTGCAGGGCAGCGAGCCGGTCGTAACGCCGGCGCGGCCACGGCGGTTGTCCTACACCGGGGCGGCGACCGCTCTGGCTGCCGGTGCGATCACCTTCGTCTGTTCGCTGTCCCTTGCCGTGGGAATTCAGCTCGCTCCCCACGGCGATCCCGTTACGCCACGACACGCGGTACGCACACCCACGCCGCAGATCGCCGAGGGCGCCGCGCCGGTCGTGGCGCCGTCCCCGGCGATCGCGCCGCCATCCCCACAGGCACAGGCACCCGCCGGCGAACCAGTTGCCGAGCCGAACCCGCCCGAAGAGCCACAAGGCGCTCTTGCCGAACAGCAGCCCGGCCGCGAGGGGCAACAGCTTTACTTGACCAGAATGCTCGAGCACATTCCCGGCGACGCCAGCGAACCGGCGGACGGTTCAGCACCGTTCGAGCCGCCGCAGCCGTGATCAGCGCTCAGCTGTCTTTGGCGTGAACTGCGGTAAAAGACACCGACACGTCGTCAGCGACCTGAACCGAACCCATCAGCAGCGAGAAGGGCTTGATGCCGTAAGCCGTCTGCCGGACGGTGGACTCGGCGGACATTCTCCAGGAGTCACCGAGATCCTCTGTGCGCAGGTCGATTTCGTGGTCTCGTGTTTTGCCGCGGATCTCGAGTTTTCCGGTAAGCCGGTATCCGTCGTCGGTCTTGTCGATCGTGTGCGCGGCGTACCGGATGTCGGGGAAGCGGCCGGTATCCAATGACTTCAAGGCGTTGCTGCGCACCAGCGTTTTCTCGGGCCCGGACAAGCCTTTGACGCCACCTTCGCCGCGCAACACCTCCAACGAATCCGCCTCGACGGCAAGCTCCATGCCGGTGGGTTCGGCGCCGGCCCAGCTCACGGTGGCGTGCCATCGGGTCATCGCGATCGTGAGGCGATGACCCATTCGTGCGGCCCTGCCCGTGACCCCGGTGTGCAGATGCAGTTCGCCCTCGGATGCGTCCAGTGTCCACGTGTTGGTCACAGACCGACCCTAGTCACATGGTCAGAACGGTGCGGTAGTGTGCGCGTCCTTGCTCCATCGCCGCATATCCATCGGCCGCTTGCGACAACGGCAGTTCCTCGATCCACGCCCGCACGCCCGACAAAACGGCGAAATGCATGGTGTCTTCGACATCCTTCGCCGTACCAGACGGATGGCCGATCACGCTGAGACCTGGAGTTATCAGCTGTATCGGGCTGATGGGTAGCGGGTCGGCGGTCACGCCGATGGTGATCAGCTCACCCTGGGGCAGTAGTCCACCGACCGTTTCGGCCATGGCCGCGGAGTTGCCGGCGGTGGCCAGGACAACCGCCGCTCCACCCAGGGCTTGCAGAGCCTCGGCGACGTCGCCGCTGGTCGAGTCGATGTAGTGCTGGGCACCCAGTTTCCGGGCGTCCTCTGCTTTTGCGGTACCGCGGGCGATCGCGATGGTTTCGAAGCCCATCGCCCGGGCAAACTGCACTCCCAGGTGTCCGAGACCGCCGACGCCGAGGATGGCGACCCGGTCACCGGACGATGCTTTGGTGTGGCGCAGCGCGTTGTAGGTCGTCACACCGGCGCAGCCCATGGGGGCGGCTTCCACATCGGAGAGTTCTGACGGAATCCGGGCTAGCGCACTGACCGGCACCGTCACCGACTCCGCGTATCCGCCGGGGTAGTGCCAGCTCGGAACCTTCCCGTTCGCGCAATGGATGAAAATGCCCTTGCGGCAGGGTTCGCAGTGATAGCAGCATCCACCGAACCAGCCGACCGCGACTCGATCACCCACCGCGAATTCCCGGACCCCGGCACCGAGTTCGGCTACGGTCCCGGCAATTTCGTGCCCGGGGGTCAGTGGCCACGATATGTTCGGGAAGCCGCCGTGCACGAAGGCGCGATCGGTGCCGCAAATGCCGCACGCGCTGACCGCTATCCGTACTTCGTCCCGACCCGGGGGCGGTGTTTCGACGTCGGCAAGCTCCAGGGACCCGCCCGCGGACTGTATGCGGACGGCTTGATGAGTCGGCACCCGGTTAGCTTAATGCGCGACAGGGCATTTCGCGCCCCCGTCATTGTGGTAGTCGACCTGCCAGTGCTTGATGCCGTTGAGCCAACCCGACCGTAGCCGTTCCGGCTTGCCGATCGATTCCAGATCGGGCATCACGTCGGCGATCGCGTTGAACATCAGGTCGATGGTCATCCGTGCCAGGTTGGCCCCGATGCAGTAGTGGGCACCGGTGCCACCAAAACCCACGTGCGGGTTGGGGTCGCGCAAAATATTGAAGCTGAACGGGTCATCGAACACGTCCTCGTCGAAATTGGCCGAGCGATAAACCATTACGACCCGCTGGCCCTTCTTGATCTGCACCCCGGACAGCTCGTAGTCCGCGAGGGCGGTTCGCTGGAACGACGTGACCGGCGTGGCCCACCGGACGATCTCGTCGGCGGTGGTGACGGGACGCTCCCGCTTGTACAGCTCCCATTGATCGGGGAAGTCGGTGAAGGCCATCATGCCCTGGGTGATGGAATTGCGGGTGGTCTCGTTACCGGCCACGGCCAGCAGGATGACGAAGAAGCCGAATTCATCGTCGGAGAGCTTGTGGCCGTCGATGTCGGCCTGGACCAGCTTGGTGACGAGGTCTTGGCCCGGGTTATTTGCCCTGTCGGCGGCCATCTGCATGCCGTACGTGATCAGTTCGACGGACGCGGTGATGGCGTCGTTGTTGGCGAACTCGGGGTCCTGGTCGCCAACCATCTCATTGGACCAGTGGAACAGCTTCTTGCGGTCTTCCTGCGGCACACCCATCAGCCCGGCAATGGCCTGCAAGGGGAGTTCGCAGGACACCTGTTCGACGAAGTCGCCGGAACCTTCGGCCGCGGCGGCCTCGACGATGCGACGGGCGCGTTCCTGGAGATCGTCGCGCAGGCGCTCGATGGCTCGCGGAGTGAAGGCCCGCGAGATGATTTTGCGCAGCCGGGTGTGCTGCGGCGCGTCCATGTTGAGCAGGACGAACTTGCCGCGTTCGATCTGCTCGTCCACCGTGCCGTCCTTATAGCGTGGCAGCGCGGTCTTCTGCAGGCTGGAGAAAATATCGCTGCGCAGCGAGATCTCTTTGACGTCCTTGTGCTTGGAGACCACCCAGTAGCCGCCGTCATCGAACCCGCCCGCACCGATGGGCTGCTCGTTCCACCAGATCGGGGCGGTCCGGCGCAGTTCGGCCAGTTCCTCGACCGGCAACCGCTCGGCGTGGATGTCTGGGTCGGTGAAGTCGAAACCGGGTGGCAGATTGGGGACCGGCTTGGTGGTTGGCTCTGTAGTTGACAAGGCCCACTCCTCGGTACGAAGTCTTCTAGTCGTCCTCGTGCAAATAAACCATTGCCGCACCAGCCTTGGGAAGCACTCTAGCGAGATCGGTGCGGGCGAATTGCAACGTGTTCCTGCGGACGACGGCGTCGCCGGCGCCGGAAAACCAAACGGTCTTGTGGCCTGCGGTCCACCGGATATGCTTTGGTGCAGGTCACCGGCGGCACTCTGGGGCCGGGGGACACCGACGCGAAGGGTGGAGCATGATTCGCGAACTACTCACCGTCGCTGTGGTCACGGGTGGGGCGATCGGTGCGGCGCCGTGCGCGCTCGCAGATCCTCCGCATTACGACGGCGACGTGCCCGGCATGAACTATCAGGCGTCGCTGGGCGCGCCGTGCGACAACTACGAGCGGTTCATCTTCGGACGCGGCCCCAGTGGTCAGGCCGAGGCCTGTCATTTCCCGCCGCCCAATCAGTTCCCTGCGGCCACCACCGGGTATTGGGTGATTTCCTACCCGCTCTATGGAGTCCAGCAGGCCGGTGCGAAGTGCCCGGGCCCGCAAGCGGCGGCGCAGTCGCCGGCGGGGCTGCCTATGCTCTGCCTGGGGGCTCAGGGGTGGCAAGAAGGATGGTTCACCGGGGCAGGGTTCTTCCCACCCTCCGGATGACGGACTGAGTCATGAACCGCAATCAGCCCGTGAAAGCTGCGATCCCGCGCTGGTTGCGGTTTGTGCTCGTGTCCGATCGCGCCGGCTCCGCCTGGTACATCGGGACAGGCTTCTTCTTCGCCCCGGTGCTGGCCGTGCTGTCTCCGTGGCCCGCGGTTACCGCCGTCCTGTGGGGGCTGATCGGTCTGGCCGGACTCTGGCTCGGTCTGCTGGGCATCGCGATGGCCATCGGTCTGGCACGAATATTGAGGTCAGGCGCGGAGATTCCCGAGGAGTACTGGCGCACGCTGGTGAACTACTGACCCGAGCTCACCACGTCTAGAGTCGTACCAAACGTCCTGTAACGATTAGGAGACTCCGATGGCCTTCAACCCCAAAGATGCAGTCGACGCGGCCAGGGACATCGCGACCAATGCGGTCGAGAAGGCCTCCGACATCGTCGAACACGCCAGCGACATCATCCGGGGTGACATCTCGGGCGGCGCCAGCGGCATCGTGCAGAACTCCATCGACATCGGCACGTACGCGGTGGACCGGACAAAAGAGATGTTGACCGGCCGGGAAGACGTCGACGACGTCTAGCGGTCTCAGACCGCGGCGGCGGCGTTGAGTTCGTCGAGCCGGTTGGTGGCTTCCAGGTACTCCTGCACCCAGCGCTCGATGACGGTCGACGTCTTCTCCACCTTGGTGAACTGACCGACAACCTGCCCGACCGGGTTGAATGCCACGTCGACGGACTCGTTGGGGTACCTGTTCGTGGCACGCACGGCCATGCCGGAAACCATGTACTGCAAGGGCATGCCAAGCGGCTTCGGATTGTCCGGCGCCTCCCAGGCCTCGGTCCAGTCGTTGCGCAGCATCCGGGCCGGCTTGCCGGTGAACGAACGGCTGCGAACGGTGTCGCGGCTGCCGGCCTTGACGTATGCCTGTTGCTGGACCGGAGTGTTCGAAGACTCCTCGACCATCAACCATTGCGAGCCGGTCCACGCGCCCTGCGCACCCAGCGCCAGGGCCGCGGCGATCTGCTGGCCGCTGCCGATCCCGCCGGCCGCCAGCACCGGTACCGGAGCCACTTCCTTGACGACCTGCGGCCACAGCACGATCGAGCCCACCTCGCCGCAATGCCCGCCGGCCTCGCCGCCCTGGGCGATGATGATGTCGACGCCCGCGTCCGCGTGCTTGCGAGCCTGCGAGGGCGAGCCGCACAGCGCGGCCACCTTGAGTCCGGCTTCATGGATGTGCTTGATCATGTCGGCCGGGGGAGTGCCGAGTGCGTTGGCGATCATCTTCACCTTCGGGTGCTTGAGCGCCACCTCGACCTGGGGCGTGGCCGTCGCCTCGGTCCAACCGAGCAGCTGCAGGCTGTCGCCGTCACTGTCCTCGACCGGCACGCCGTGGTCGGCAAGGATCTTCTTGCCGAAGTCGAGGTGCTCCTGCGGCACCATCTTGCGCAGCGTCTCGGCGAGCTCCTCCGCGGACAGATGGGAATCCATGCCCTCGTATTTGTTCGGGATCACGATGTCGACGCCGTACGGGTGGTCGCCGATGTTCTCGTCGATCCAGTTGAGCTCGATCTCCAGTTGCTCGGGTGTGAAGCCGACGGCGCCGAGCACGCCGAAACCACCGGCCTTGCTGACCGCAACCACGACATCGCGGCAGTGGGTAAACGCGAAGATGGGAAACTCGATGCCGAGATCGTCGCAAATCGCGGTGTGCATGCCTACTCCTGGAACGCTGGCCGAATTGGAACGTGTTCTAGTTTAGTACGATGCGCGTTGACGTGGCCAGCGGGTCCTGACCTGGGCACCATTACTACTGCCCGTCGCTTCACATCCTCATGTCGCGATTCCATGGGCCACCCAGAGAACGGTGAATGCGAGCATGCAGCCGGCACACAGGAGATGATCCCGGCAGATGGAACGCGCCAGGCGCGTCTGTTCGGGCGGACTGTCCGCGCGGCGCCCGAGCCGCACCGCGTCGGGCACCGTGTGCGTCAACGCCAGCATCATCGGGAAGCCGGCGAACCCGGCCGACAGCACCAACAGCCACCACGGGTCATGCCCCCGCGCGGCCTGAAACACCAGCGCGCCCACCAAGACCGCCATCACCACCGCGATCAGCCGGCCCATCGGTCGCGAAGCGGTGGTCGCGCGGTGGTAGTAGCCCGCGATGGACGCCAGCACGGACTCGGGCAGATCCGCAGCTGGCGTTCGGTGCCGGAGCACTTGGACATCGAAGATCAGATCCATCCACAAGATGGCGAACAGGAATCCGCCGCAGGCAGTAAGTAACGAGGCCATGATGCTTATCCACCTCCGGTTCCATCCGGGGCGCCGCCTGGCGGTGCGGTCGGGCACATCGACCCATTGTGAGCCCGCCCGGCCATCAGAATGAAACAACTTGCGCCACTTTCGTTTCAGTGGTTTCGGGCCGGAGGGTTGTCGGTGGGCAGGCATAATATTCGAACATGTTTTCGACCAACCGCGAGGAGATTCAGCAGGACGTCGATGCCTTGCGCGCCGTGGTGTCCCGTATCCAGGGGCATTCCTATGCGGCGTTGACCAACCCGGAGCGGCTCTCGCTGCTGGCCGCGCTCGAGCAGGAGGTGCGACGGCTGCGCGCGCCCGGGCATGCCCTGATCAACCAGCTCGCCGAAGAGTCCGACTCCGCCGAGCTCGGCGGCAAGCTCCCGCACGTGCTGGCCGACCGGCTGCGCATCACCCGCGGCGATGCCGGCCGGCGGATCGCCGAGGCTGCCGATCTGGGTCCGCGCCGCACACTGACCGGGGAACCCCTGCCGCCACTGTTGACCGGCACCGCCGCCGCACAGCGCGACGGCATGATCGGTCCCGCCCACGTGCGGGTGATCCGCCGGTTTTTCGAGCAGCTGCCGTGTTCCGTCGACATCGGCACCCGCGAAAAGGCCGAAGCCCATCTGGCCGAGCTGGCCACCGCGCATCGCCCCGAGGGCCTGGCCAAACTGGTCGAACGGCTCAATGGCTATCTCAACCCCGATGGCACCTACAGCGACGAGGATCGCGCGCGTCACCGCGGGCTGACCCTGTGCAAGCAGGACCTCGACGGCATGTCAAAGCTGACCGGCTGGCTGACCCCCGAGGCGCGCGCCACCCTCGAAGCGGTACTCGCCAAGGTGGCCACCCCCGGACTGTGCAATCCCGAGGACGACATGCCCGTCGTCGACGGACCGGCCGACGAGGAGGCGGTTCAGCGCGATACCCGCACCCCGTCCCAACGCAACCACGACGGCCTCAATGCCGCACTTAGAGCGCTCCTCGCGTCGGGAAAACTGGGCCAGCACAATGGGTTACCGGCCACCGTCGTCGTGACCACCACGCTCAAAGACCTCGAGGCCGCCGCCGGCAAGGGACTGACCGCAGGCGGCAGCCTGTTGCCCATGTCTGACGTGATCCGCTTGGCCCGTCACGCCCACCATTACTTGGCCATCTTCGACAAGGGCAGAGCGTTGGCGCTCTATCACGCCAAACGGCTGGCTTCGCCGGGACAACGAATTGTGCTCTACGCCAAGGACCGCGGGTGCACCCGCCCCGGCTGCGACATGCCCGGCTACTGGTGCGA
>CAYNLB010000054.1:0-28474 GCA_964397935.1 uncultured Mycobacterium sp. | reverse complement strand
TGGCCGGGAAGATCCGCAGCGAGTCGACCTGGCGGATCACCTCGCCGGTCAGCGGATGCAGGTAGTACAGCGCCTCGATTTCGTCGCCGAAGAACTCGATACGGACCGCGAGCTCTTCGTAGGACGGGATGATCTCCACGGTGTCTCCGCGCACCCGGAACGAGCCGCGGGTGAAAGCCAGGTCGTTGCGGGTGTACTGGATGTCGACCAGTAGCCGCAGCAGCGCGTCCCGGGGCACCTCGGTGCCGACCTGCAACTCCACCGAGCGGTCCAGATAGGACTGCGGTGTGCCCAGGCCATAGATGCACGACACCGAGGCCACCACGACCACGTCGCGGCGCGACAACAGCGCCGACGTCGCGGAGTGCCGCAGCCGCTCGACGTCGTCGTTGATCGAGCTGTCCTTCTCGATGTAGGTGTCGGTTTGCGCGATGTACGCCTCCGGCTGGTAGTAGTCGTAATACGACACGAAGTACTCAACGGCGTTGTACGGCAACATCTCCCGCAGTTCGTTGGCCAACTGAGCGGCCAACGTCTTGTTGGGCGCCATCACCAGGGTGGGCCGCTGCAACCGCTCGATGAGCCACGCGGTGGTGGCCGACTTCCCGGTGCCGGTGGCGCCGAGCAGCACCACGTCGCGCTCCCCCGCCTTGATCCGGCGCTCCAGCTCGTCGATGGCCGCCGGCTGATCACCGGCGGGCGCGTGCGGGCTGACCACTTCGAAGCGGCCGCCGGCGCGCACGATCTCCTCGACCGCGCGGTACTCCGAATGAGCGACTACCGGATGTTCAGTGGCAAAAGCCATACGACCAGAGTAGAGCTGTGCACCGACAAGTGTCCTGGGGTGACGATGGCCCGGGCCAGTGCCTCAACCTTGGAGCGTGCACTGACGGCGGCGACACGCCGGGCGCGGAGCCGCCCTGAGCGCACACCGAAGGCCACAGGTACACACGCGATGGAAGATTCGGTAGCGCCGGTAGGGTGACATCATCCACCAGGAGGCAAAGCGAGATCCATCCGCCGAAGCACGAAACGTTCGATCTGCTCGCCCACACCAACACCGATCCCAAAGGCATCGTGCGGGCGGTCGACGAATACGCCGTCCGCCCGTGGGGCCTCTACATCGCCCGGCCCACTCCCGGCCGACCCCAATTCCACTACCTCGAGTCGTGGCTGCTGCCGTCGCTGGGCTTGCGCGCCACCGTTTTTCACTTCAACCCCGGCCATGAACGGGACCACGACTACTACCTTGACGTGGGCGAATACACGCCCGGCCCGGACGTCTGGCGTTCCGAAGACCACTACCTGGACATCGAGGTCCGCTCCGGGACCGGGGCCGAACTGGCCGATATCGACGAATTGCTCGATGCCGTCCGCCATGGCCTGTTGACCCCCGAGGTAGCCGAACAGGCGGTGCGGCGCGCCGTGGACGCCGTCGATGGGCTGGCCCGCAACGGCTATGACCTTTCCCGCTGGCTGGCCGGCAAGGGCATGCAACTCACCTGGCGAGGACGGTAGCCGGGCTCACGGGGATGGGCCGCTCGTCCTACGTCTGGCGGTGAGCGCGGCAGGGTCCAATGGCATAGCCGTCACCGCCAATCGTCATCGGAGAACCAACGAAGGCCCAACGGCCCTAGGGATGCACGGTCCAGCCCCCTTAGGTTCGGCGGTACCAAGCCATGAAACTTCGACAAGTCGCAACGGGAGAGAATTCGTGACCACCGCACGCGAGATCATGCGCGCCGGCGCCACCAATGTCGGTGAACACGCCGACTTCCTGAACACGCTTCCTGAACACGCCCTCGCCCGATTCGTCAAGGCGCTCTCGGCTCAGGCAGCCATTTCCAGCCGTTGACCGCGCTGCATGCCCTTACCAGGTCGGCGCCGCAGCATGATGCCGAACGGACGGATCGGGGGCCTCTATGACGTTTTTCCAAGTGATCGCCGTCGACTTCGACGGCACATTGGCATCCGACGACCAGGTATCGCCTCGGGCGGTGCAGGCAGTCGACGAAGCCCGACAGCAGGGACTGATAACTGTGCTGGTCACCGGCCGCATCGGAGCGGAGTTGCGGGCCGAGTTCCCCCAGATCATCGACCACTTCGACGCGGTGGTGCTCGAAAACGGTGCGGTAACGGTGGTCAAGGGACATACCTGCGCGCTGGCGGAGCCGGTGGACAGCGCGCTCGACGCCGAGCTTGCCCGGCGCGGCATCCCGTTCCGGCGCGGCAACGTGCTGGTGGCCATAGACGGCGAGCACACCGCGATCGTCGCCGAAGTTATCGGCGAACTCGGATTGGACTGCCAGATCGTGCGAAACCGCAGTGCGCTGATGTTGCTGCCGGCGGGCATCACCAAAGGCGCTGGGCTGCAACGGGTGCTTGCCGAGCTGCATCTGTCACCGCACAACGCCGTAGCGGTCGGAGACGCGGAGAACGACTTGTCGATGTTCAGCATTGCGGAGATCGGCGTCGCGGTGTCGAATGCCATCGCATCGGTGCGCCGCCATGCCGATCTGGTCCTCGAAGCTCCGAACGGCACTGGCGTCACCGAATTGCTGACCGGGCCGTATCTGTCTGGGGCGCAACGCTGGTGCCCGCCGCGACGATGGGTCGACATCGGCAACTTCGATGACCACACCCCGGCCCGAATGCCGGGAAGCCAGGGCCGCATCCTCGTGACCGGGCCGGCTGGGTCGGGAAAAAGCTACCTGGTGGGCCTGATGGCTGAAAAGTGGATCCAGTCTCACTACTGTGTGCTCGTCATCGATCCCGAAGGCGACCACGTGCAGTTGCAGCAGCTCGACCAGGTCCAGGTCATCGATGGTTGTCGTCACCTACCCGAACCGACCGAACTCGTGCACAGCCTGCACCCGGATTCCAGCATGGTGGTGGACATGTCCGGCGTGGCCGAGCCGGCCAAGATGGAGTATCTGCACCTACTCCGGGCGACCGCCGAAGCCTACCGCGAACACCACGGGTTCCCGCACTGGGTTATCTACGACGAGGCGCATCTGCTCGGCACCGAGGAGGAAGCACACTGGGCGCGACGCGGCGGATACGTGTTGTCATCGTTCGCACCGGCGTCACTGCCCGCCCACGAGATCGACAACAGTGACGTGGTCTTGACGCTCACCGATAGCGAGATCGGGGCCAAAGTCGCCTCGGTACGGCGAGCTACGGTGAGATTCGGCGGCGGGCCTGCTCGGGCGTTTACCATCGCTGACCGCCGGACCGAACACGTGCGGCACCGCCACAAATATGCCGACGTCCGCCTTCCCGACCAGCGCCGGTTCTATTTCCATTCCCTCGGAGGCCAATACCTTCGCCCCGCAGCGACGATGCAGGAATTCCGCACCGCACTATGCCATCTCGATCACCAGGCGCTGCAATACCATCTCGACCGCGGGGACTTCTCCCGTTGGCTAGCGGGCACCATCGCCGATTTGGACTTCGCAAAGCAGGTGGCGGCCTGGGAGGACGAGGTGCCGGCCCGCCACGCCGCCGACGTGGAGCGGGTGCGTCATCAACTCGTTCGCGCGGTGGAAGAACGTTATCTATTGCCCGACAGCGCCGCTGAGCCCACTACGGGATCAACGCGCGAGTGACGGTCGCCGGGCAAGGCAACCGGCGTCGTTTCTTCCGCCTTGTGGACGGGTAACGTCTTGACATGCGCGGCGCACACCGAGACGACGCCATCGCTATGCCGTGCCTCGCCGGTCCGCCCTCCCCGGTGCGCGAGGTGCTGCACGACGAGCCGCTACCCGAGTGGCGGTCCCCCACCCTGGCCACCCTGACCGACAAACGGTTCTCCGATCCGCACTGGATCTTCGAGCGCAAGTTCGACGGGATGCGTTGCCTGGCATTTCGGGACGGCGACCGGGTGCGGTTGCTGTCACGAAACCGCCTGCCGCTCAACGGAACCTACCCCGAGCTAGTTGACGCGCTCGGCGCCCAGTGCACCAGTCGCTTCGTTGTGGACGGCGAGGTGGTGGCATTCGAAGGCCGCAGCACCAGCTTCGCCCGGCTGCAGGGCCGGCTGGGCATCACCGACCCCGAGGCGGCCCGAGCGTCACCCGTCCGCGTCTTCTACTACCTCTTCGACCTGCTGCACGTCGACGGCAAGTCGACCGTCGACGCGCCGCTGCTGTGGCGTAAAAAGCTGCTGCGCAACGCCATCGAGTTCGGCGATCCGCTGCGCTATACCCCACACCGGGTCGGCGACGGCATCGCCGCCTACCGGGCGGCATGCGACCGGGGCGACGAAGGGGTGATCGCCAAGCTGGCCGACTCGACGTATGAAGGCCGCCGCTCGAGCAATTGGTTGAAGTTCAAATGTGTTCGCGACCAGGAGTTCGTGGTCGGCGGCTACACCGGCCCCAAAGGCAGCCGAGTCGGGTTGGGCGCGCTACTGCTGGGCTACTACGACGGGCGCGACCTGCGCTATGCCGGCAAGGTCGGCACCGGCTTCGACGAACCCACGCTGCACCGCCTGCGCACCCGACTGTCAGCGATCACGCAGGAGACACCGCCTTTCACCCGCGGGCTGCGGCGCGAAGCCGGGGTCCAGTGGGTGCGCCCGGAAATGGTGGTCCAGATCGGCTTCACCGAGTGGACGCGGGACGGGAAGCTGCGCCATCCGCGCTTCCTCGGCGTGCGCACCGACAAGGACCCCTCCGACGTGGTGCGGGAGATGCCCTGATGCCCCGCATCGACGTCGAGATCACCCACCCGGACAAGGTGTTGTTTCCCGGCTCCCCCTCGCAGAAAGGGATCACCAAACGCGATCTCGTCGACTACTGCAGCGAGGTGGCCGACACGATGTTGCCACACCTGCGGGGCCGGGCGCTCAACGTGGAACGGTTCCCCCGAGGCATCGACGACAAGGGGTTCATCCAGCAGGATTTCGCCGATTCGCTGCCCGACTGGTTGGCCCGTGTCGAGGTCACCAAGGAGGGCGGCACCGTGGTGCATCCGGTAGCCGAACGCCGGGAGGCGCTGCAATGGCTGGCCAACCAAAATGGCATCGCACTGCACGCATGGTTGTCGCGGCAGGGCCACCTGGACAATCCCGACCGACTGGTCTTCGACCTGGACCCCTCCGACGGCGATTTCGCGGTGGTGCGGGCGACCGCCCATGCGACCGCCGGCGTTCTACAGGACCTCGGCCTGGCGTGCTATGTGCAGGTGACCGGGTCGCGCGGGCTGCACGTGGTAGTGCCGGTGCGTCCCGAAACCGATTTCGACACCGCTCGGCAGTTCGCCCGCGACGTCGCCGAGGTGGTGGTCGCCGACGATACCGCCCACCGCACCCTCGAAGCCCGCAAAGACAAGCGCGGCAACCGAGTCTATCTGGACATCATGCGAAACGCATACGCGCAGACGGCAGTTGCTCCGTATTCGGTCCGGGCACGGGCCGGGGCCCCGGTCGCCACACCAGTGGAGTGGGACGAACTGGACACACGCGGCTTGCGGCCGGACCGATTCACCATCCGTGATCTTCCCAACCGGCTCGTCGGCCAACGCGATCCGTGGGCGGACATGTCCCGGCACGCCCGCTCACTGTCCGGCCCGCTGCGGCGACTGGCGAGCCTTCGTGCCTGAATTGCCCGACGTCGAAGGATTTCGCGACAGCTGGCGGGCACGCTGCCCGGCCGGCGGATTCGACACGTGCAGGTGCCCGATCCCGGCATTCTGCGAAAACACCACCGCACCAGCCTTCGGGCGCCGTCTGGTCGGTCACCGCTTCAATGCCCCGCTCCGGCGGGTCGGCGGTCGGACGTTGTGGTGTCCCCGTTGCCAGCCCTAGTCGCTGCGAAACAGCCTGGTCCACAGATCTTGCTGAGCGTAGTGTCGCCAGTTATGGGGCCAAGCACACACGGATGGATGCCGATCGCCGCTGCGATGCTCGTCGCGGGCGGCTCTCAATTGGGTCCGGCTATTGCGCGAGCGGACGCGCACAACATCACCTATGTCGCCAGGATCGACGGGGTCGCCCCCGGTAGCGAAGCCACGTTCGTGGTCAGCGATGGCCAGAAGGACAGCACCCCGTTGAGCGCGATGCCCGGCCAGGTATTCCAGGCCAACGAGGTGCTGTCCGATCCGCACCAGGCGGGTATGCAGGTCGTGCTGCACTGGCCTTACTCGGCGAAAGTGCATTGCGAGATCGACGTGGACGACAACGTCGCCACGCAAATCGATCAAGTGGTTTCGCCCAGACAGGGCGACAGTGACCCGATGAACGGTGTGTTGGCCTGCGGCGCGCCCTTGCCCAGTTAGGGGCGGGTTAGGGGCGCCAGCCGGCTGCGTCGGCCCACTGCCACGCACGCGGGTAGGCGTCGAGGAACCACGGCTCCTTGGCGGCGACATAGGACGCTACCTCACCGTCCGCACGCTTTTCGGCCGCTCGCTTCACGGACAGGTAGTCGGCACGCGCATCGGGGTTGGCCGCCAGCCAATCGACGAACAGCAGGGCGAACTGCTGGTTGGGCCAACCGTCCACCCGGATGTGCACGTTGGTCGGTCTGCCCGGGTCCGCTGAGGCGTGAATTCGCTTGCCCCACAATGCCGGATCGGCGCTATGGTCGTAGCGGTCAACGGTGCTGCGGGGATCGGCTTTGGCGACGTCCTCGGTAACGTCCGCTATGCGTGGGTAGCCGACCGCCAGCAACGGCTCGGCGAGTTCGTCGGCGAGCGCTAGAGATTCGACGGTGATCTGGACGTCAATGACGTTCTTGGCGAGGAAATTCAAGAGTTCGGGCACGGCGGTCGAGCCGATGTGGTCAACGCGCAATGCCCGATGGCCGCACGCAGTCTTCAACCGATTTACGATGCGCAGCGCCTGGTCCGGCCAGGCCGGATCGGGCGGCACCAGCCGCACCGGCGACTGGACGACCTGACGCGCAGTGAGGTTGTGCGCGAACGGCAGTATCCGGTCGTTCCAGACACCACGGGCCCGACGCACCAACTCCTCCGGGCTGCCCGAGTTGTCCACCCACACGTCGGCGACGGCCCGGCGCTGCTCGTCTTTGGCCTGCGCGGCGATCCGGGCGCGGGCGTCTTCCTCGGACATGCCGCGCTGTTCGACCAGCCGCCGTACCCGTACCTCAACGTCGGCATGCACCACGACGACCAGCGGAAACAGCGGCGCCATTCCGGATTCGACCAGCAGCGGAATGTCTTCGACGACAACGGCATCGTCGGACACCGCTCCGATGATCTCCGCGCGACGCTTGCCTACCAAGGGGTGCACGATCCCGTTGAGCTTCGCGCGTTCCCCGTCGTCCCGGAAAGCCTTGGCCGCCAGGGCGGGACGATCCAGCGAGCCGTCGGGCAGCAGGATGTCGCTGCCGAAGGCTTCGACCAACGCCGCCAGGCCCTCGGTTCCCGGCTGCACCACCTCGCGCGCAATGACATCGCCGTCGACAATGACCGCACCGCATTGCGCAAAGGTGGCCGACAGCGCCGACTTGCCGGCGCCGATGCCACCGGTCAGCCCGATACGCAGCATTGCGTGAGCGCGATCTGAAACAGATTAAGCGTTGCCGGCGAGTTTCTCCCGTAGCGCCGCCAATTGGGCATCGCTGGCCAACGAGCCGCCCGCCGCCTTCTCCTGGGACGCGCCGTTGCCCGGCGACGGGTCGGCATCGCCGTGCCCGGCCGCCTCGGCCGCGGCGAACTTCTCCATCTGCGCGGTGTGCATCTTGTGCCGGCGCTCGGCCTCGGCGTAGCGGGCTTCCCACTCGGCACGCTGCGTGTCGTAACCCTCGAGCCATTCGTTGGTTTCGGGATCGAAGCCCTCGGGGAAGATGTAGTTGCCCTGGTCGTCGTAGCTGTCGGCCATGCCGTACTTCGCCGGGTCGAACTCCTCGGTGTAGTCCTCGTTAGCCTGCTTGAGCGACAACGAGATCCGCCGGCGCTCCAGGTCGATGTCGATGACCTTGACCATCGCGTCGTCACCGACGGCAACCACCTGGTCGGGCACCTCGACGTGCCGCTCAGCCAGCTCGGAGATGTGCACCAGGCCTTCGATGCCTTCCTCGACACGGACGAAGGCACCGAACGGAACGAGCTTGGTGACCTTGCCTGGCACGATCTGGCCGATGGCGTGGGTGCGGGCGAAGTGCCGCCACGGGTCTTCCTGAGTTGCTTTGAGCGACAACGAAACCCGTTCGCGATCCATGTCCACGTCGAGCACCTCGACGGTGACCTCGTCGCCAACCTGGACCACCTCGGACGGATGGTCGATGTGCTTCCACGACAGCTCGGAGACGTGCACCAGGCCGTCCACACCGCCCAGATCGACGAACGCACCGAAGTTGACGATGGACGAGACGACGCCCTTGCGGATAGCGCCCTTCTGCAGCTGGTTGAGGAACTCGCTGCGCACCTCGGACTGGGTTTGCTCCAGCCAGGCGCGCCGCGACAGCACCACGTTGTTGCGGTTCTTGTCCAGCTCGATGATCTTGGCCTCGATCTCCTTACCGATGTACGGCTGCAGATCACGGACGCGACGCATCTCCACCAGCGATGCGGGCAGGAAGCCACGCAACCCGATGTCGAGGATGAGGCCACCCTTGACCACCTCGATGACGGTGCCCTTGACGGCTTCGTCCTTCTCCTTGAGCGCCTCGATGGTGCCCCAGGCACGCTCATACTGAGCGCGCTTCTTGGAGAGGATGAGCCGGCCCTCTTTGTCCTCCTTGGTGAGAACCAGGGCTTCGACCTCATCGCCCACGGTAACGACCTCGCCGGGGTCGACATCGTGCTTGATGGAGAGCTCGCGGGCCGGAATGACCCCTTCGGTCTTGTAGCCGATGTCGAGGAGCACCTCGTCCCGGTCAACTTTGACGATCGTGCCTTCGACGATGTCGCCATCGTTGAAGTACTTGATCGTTTTGTCTATTGCAGCAAGAAAATCCTCGCTGGAGCCTATGTCGTTGACGGCTACTTGCGGCGAGGTGACGGCGGGACTCGGCATGTGGTGGGTTGCTCCGGACAGGTTGGGTCGTAGGGACAAATTGGGATTTACCCATCGAGGCTACTCGACAGGGCACACGCTGGCCAAACTCGGTCGCTCTCGACTATTCGCCGAATGCGGGCATAGCGACATCCGCAGTTGCCAGGTCCACGCGCTTGGCCGCGTTTGTGCAGGTGGTTTCCATACCCGGTCCGGTTCGGCGCCGCGGCGGCGAGTGCGCCACAAGTTGTGGCCGAACGTCGGTCGGGAGCGAAAGCGGGCAACGAAACGAGACATATTTCTTCGCGATTTCATCGGCAGTTCGCCGTCGCCATCGTCTCGACGCTCGAACCGGTCGATCAAAAATTCAGAACTTGGCGATCAGTGCGACCCCGCAGACCATGAGCACGCCGCCGAGGGCTCTCCAGCCGCTGATGGGGTGGGCTTCCACACGCAGCCACCCGAAATGATCGATCAGCAAACCCATGATGAGCGCCGCCGTGACGGTGAAGCCCATGAATGTGCCCGCCCCGACCTTGTTGACCAGAGTCAGACCGGCGAAGACCTGCACGGCTCCCACCAGACCGCCGATAACGGCCCACCACGGCATCGTCGCGACGTCCTTCGCGGAGGGAAGCGGTTTAGGCAGCATGAGGAAGACCGCGATGAAGAAAAACGTAATCAGCGCAAACGATATCGCCGACGCGAGCCATGGGTTGACCATGTGTTTGAAGAGCTGGCCATTCATTGCGGCACCACACGTCTGAAGCGCACCGCCGAGAATTATGAAGGGAATCATCCAGACCGGGTTCACAGCGCTCCTCGTGATTAGGGGGCGACCGTAAGCGCATTGGCCGCGGGTTGCGGGCCCCCCGTGGTCGACGCGGAACTTCAATGCGCCGCTGAATCCCAGCTGCGACCATAACCCACAGAAACCTCCAGCGGGACGTCGAGCGGATAGGCACCGCCCATCTTCTCGCGCGCCAGCGCTTCGACCCGTTCTCGCTCACCGGGCGCGATTTCGAACAGCAACTCGTCATGTACCTGCAGCAGGATCCGGGAGGAAAGCCGGGCCTCTTCAATCGCCTTGTCGACCTCGAGCATTGCCACCTTGATGATGTCGGCCGCACTGCCCTGGATGGGCGCATTGAGCGCCGCACGCTCTGCGGCCTCCCGCACCTGACGGTTGCTGCTGTCCAGCTCGGGCAGGTAACGCCGACGGCCGAAGACGGTCGAGGTGTAGCCGTCCTTACGCGCCTGCTCCACCACGGCGTGCAGGTAGTCGCGTACCCCGCCGAAGCGCGCGAAGTATTGGTCCATCTGGACTTTCGCCTCTTCGGTCGAGATCTTGAGCTGGGTGGACAGCCCGTATGCGCTCAACCCGTAGGCCAGCCCGTACGACATGGCCTTGACCCGTCGACGGAGCTCGGCGGTGACTTCCTCGATCGGCACGCCGAACGCGCGGGAGGCGACGAAGGAGTGCAGGTCCTCCCCCGTGTTGAAAGCCTCGATGAGGCCCTCGTCTTTGGACAGGTGCGCCATGATCCGCATCTCGATCTGGCTGTAGTCGGCGGTCATCAGCTCGCTGTAGCCGTCCCCGACGACAAACGCATCACGGATCTGCCGGCCACTGTCGGTGCGAATCGGGATGTTCTGCAGATTGGGTTCGGTCGATGACAACCTGCCGGTCGCCGCGATCGTCTGGTTGAACGTGGTGTGGATGCGGCCGTCGTCGGCCACCGCATTGAGCAACCCGTCGACGGTGACTTTGAGCCTGGTGACATCGCGGTGGGCGAGCAAGTGCTGCAGGAACGGGTGGCCGGTCTTGTCGAAAAGCGATTGCAGGGCGTCGGCGTCAGTGGTGTAGCCGGTTTTGGTCCGCTTGGTCTTGGGCATTCCCAGCTCGTCGAACAGCACCGCCTGCAACTGCTTGGGTGAGCCCAGATTGATCTGCTTGCCGATCACGGCGTATGCGGCCTCGGCGGCGTCGCGGATCTGGTCGCCGAATTGGCTCTGCAACTCGGTCAACAGCTGCAAGTCGACCGCGATGCCGGCCCTTTCCATGCCCGCCAGCACCTGCTGAACCGGCAGCTCCATGTCGCGCAGCAGTGCGGTCGAGTCGATACGGCCCAGCTCGGCGTCCAGCGCGTCGGCGAGGTCCATCACGGCGCGGGCCCGCAGTATCAGGGTCTGGACGGCTTGCTCATCCACCCCGTCGATGTCATCGAGAAGCGAAAGCTGTTGTTGCTCAGGTGCTTCCGCGCGTAATTCACGGCGGAGGTAGCGCAGTGAGAGATCGTCCAGAGTGAAGCTGCGCTGCCCGGGACGTACCAGGTAGGCCGCCAGCGCGGTGTCGGAGGTGACGCCGCCCAGTGTCCAGCCGCGGCCCGCCAGGTCGTGGATGGCCAGTTTCGCTTCATGCAGCGCTTTGGGTTTGGCGGGATCGGCCAGCCAGGCGGCCAGCGCGGCGTCGTCGTCGGGTGTGATCGCCGCGGTATCGATGTAGCCGCCTTCCCCGTCGGCGACGGCGATGCCCAGGGCGGTGGCATCCCCGCCGTAGGGCAGATGGGTACCGGCGACGGCCAGCCCACAGCGACGCCCGTCGCCGGCGTGCTCGGCCAGCCACTGCCCGACCGTGCCCGGCTCCAGCGCATCGCCGCGCACGTCGAAACCCTCGTCAACCTCGGGCTCGACAGCGGCCAGGGTGTCGAACAGCCGGTCACGCAACACCCGGAACTCCAGGTCGTCGAAGAGCCGGTGGATCTGGTCCCGATCCCACGGCTGCAGGCGCAGCGTGTCCGGGGTTTGAACGAGCGGCACATCGCGGACCAGATCGGTGAGCTCACGGTTGCGCACCACGCCGGCCAGATTCGCCCGCAGCGCGTCCCCCACCTTGCCGCGCACCGTATCGACGTTGTCGACCAGCCCTTGCAGTGAGCCGTATTCGGCGATCCATTTGGAAGCGGTTTTCTCCCCGACGCCCGGAATGCCGGGCAGGTTGTCGCTCGGATCGCCGCGCAGCGCGGCGAAATCGGGGTACTGCTTGGGGGTCAGCCCGTACTTTTCGACGACGGCCTCCGGCGTGAACCGGGTCAGTTCGCTGACGCCTTTGCGTGGGTACAGCACCGTCACGTCGTCGCTGACCAATTGCAGCGAATCACGGTCCCCGGTGACGACCAGCACGCGGTAGCCCTGGTTCTCGGCCTGGGTCGCCAGCGTCGCGATGATGTCGTCGGCTTCGAACCCGGGTTCGGCGAGCACCGTGATGCCCAGCGCGCCCAGGACTTCCTTGGTGATGTCGATCTGGCCCCGGAATTCATCCGGGGTCGCCGACCGGTTGGCTTTGTACTCGGGGTAACGCTCGGAACGGAAGGTCTCCCGGGACACGTCGAAAGCCGCGGCGATGTGCGTCGGCTCCTCGTCACGCAGCAGGTTGATCAGCATTGCGGTGAAGCCGTACACCGCGTTGGTGGTCAGTCCGCCGCGGGTCTTGAAGTTCTCGGCGGGCAGCGCGTAGAAGGCCCGAAACGCCAGCGAATTGCCGTCCAGCAACATCAGCGTCGGCTTCGTCTGGTCCTCGCCGGCCTTCGTAGTGGCGGATGTCGCGGCAGTCACGGCTCTCACTCTAGGCACCGGGTGCGACGAGCCAAGCGCGGCGGCAGAACTGCAACACGTTTCAGTTTCGTGGCCCCCGCTGGGTACGCTGGCCCCGTGTCAGAGGTCATCCGCCAAGAACCCGCCATCGATGGATGGTTCGCCACCGACAGTGCTGGCAGCCCCTATCTGATCGGCAGCAAATGCCCCCAATGCGGCACCTACGTCTTCCCGCCGCGCGAGAACAACTGCCCCAACCCCGCCTGCACCGGCGACACGCTGGATTCGGTCGCGTTGTCGACGCGGGGAACCCTGTGGAGCTACACCGAAAACCGCTACCCGCCGCCCCCGCCGTATCCCGCATCGGACCCCTTCGAGCCGTTCGCCGTCGCCGCGGTGGAACTGGCCGACGAGGGACTGATCGTGTTGGGCAAGGTGGCCGAAGGCACACTGGCCGCCGACCTGAAGATCGGCATGGAGATGGAGCTGACCACGATGCCGCTGTTCATCGACGACGACGGCGTCGAGCGCGTCGTACACGCGTGGAGGATCGCATCCGCCGGCGACGACGCAGACGGCGGCGATGAGAAGGAGCGGCGCTGATGCCGACGAGAGCGCCCGAACCGCTTTACATCCTCGGTGCCGGAATGCACCCCTGGGGCAAATGGGGCAACGATTTCACCGAATACGGCGTGGCCGCCGCCCGCGCCGCCTTGCGCGACGCAGATTTGGACTGGCGCCGGATCCAATTGGTTGCCGGCGCGGACACCATCCGTAACGGCTACCCGGGATTCGTCGCCGGTGCCACGTTCGCGCAGAAACTCGGCTGGAACGGCGTGCCGGTCAGCTCGAGCTACGCCGCGTGCGCCAGCGGTTCGCAGGCACTGCAGAGCGCACGGGCTCAGATCCTGGCCGGGTTCTGCGATGTGGCGCTGGTCGTCGGCGCCGACACCACCCCGAAGGGTTTTTTCGCGCCGGTGGGAGGCGAGCGCCGCAACGATCCCGATTGGCAGCGCTTTCACCTGATCGGGGCCACCAACCCGGTGTACTTCGCGTTGCTCGCACGCCGGCGGATGGACCTGTACGGCGCCACGCTCGAGGACTTCGCGCAGGTGAAGGTCAAGAACTCCCGGCATGGCCTGCAGAACCCAAATGCCAGATACCGCAAAGAGGTATCGGTCGACGACGTGCTGGCCAGCCAGGTGGTGGCCGACCCGCTGCGGCTACTGGACATCTGCGCGACCTCGGACGGTGCCGCGGCCTTGGTCGTGGCCAGCGCGGATTTCGCTCGCGAACACCTCGGGTCCCTTAATGGCGTGCCCTCGGTGCGCGCGGTCAGCACCGTCACGCCGCGCTACCCGCAACACCTGCCCGAGTTGCCGGACATTGCAACGGATTCCACCGCCGTGGTGCCCGCACCCGACCGGGTATTCAAGGATCAGATCCTCGACGCGGCCTACGCGGAAGCCGGTGTCGGGCCGACGGACCTGAGCCTGGCCGAGGTCTACGACCTGTCCACCGCGCTGGAGCTCGACTGGTACGAGCATCTGGGACTGTGCCCCAAAGGCGAAGCCGAGACGCTGTTGCGCACCGGCGCGACCACCATCGGCGGCAAGATCCCCGTCAACCCCTCGGGGGGGCTGGCGTGCTTCGGCGAGGCCATCCCCGCCCAGGCGATCGCTCAGGTCTGCGAGCTGACCTGGCAGCTGCGCGGTCAAGCCACCGGCCGGCAGGTGGAGGACGCCACGGTTGGCATCACGGCCAACCAGGGCCTGTTCGGGCATGGCTCCTCGGTGATCGTCGCCCGCTAGGGCCGGCTGTGCAATCATGGCGGCCCCGCCCGGTGTCGTCGCCCTCAGCGCACACTCAACGCCGTCACCGCACGCTCGACGTCGAGCTATTCCTCCGTCTCGAGGGTTTCCAGGACGACTTCGGCCACCCGCTTCATGGTGGTCCGCCGATCCATGGCGGCTCGCTGAATCCACTTGAACGCCTCGGGCTCGGTCATGCCCTGTTTGGCCTGCAGCAGACCCTTGGCACGTTCGACGACCTTGCGGGTCTCCAGCCGATCCGACAGCGTCGCCACCTCGCGTTCCAGCTCGGTGATCTCGCTGAACCGGCTAACGGCCAATTCGATGGCCGGGATCAGGTCGCTGATGGTGAAGGGCTTCACCAGGTAGGCCATCGCCCCGGCATCGCGGGCACGTTCGACCAGATCGCGCTGGCTGAAGGCGGTCAGCACGACGATCGGCGCGATGCGCTTACTGGCTATCTCCGACGCTGCATCGATCCCGTCCCGGCGCGGCATTTTGACATCCATGATCACCAGGTCAGGTTTATGCTGCTCGGCCAGCTCGACGGCTTCCTGCCCGTCGCCGGCCTCACCGACGATCTCGTAACCCTCCTCTCGCAGCATCTCGGCCAGGTCCAGTCGGATCAGCGCTTCGTCTTCCGCGATCAGAACCCGGCGCGGCACAGCGGCGTCGGTGTCGGTCGTGGGGCCTGTCATGACGGACATTGTGTCGCGGACGCCTTGGACCAGCGACCTCGGGGGCTGTGAGACGGCTGATCAGAACAAATCCTCTATGGTGGGAGACTGCCTCTAAGGTAGGAGGCCGACCAGCCCTCGTATCCCAACTGGCAGAGGAAACGGACTCAAAACCCGTCCAGTGTGGGTTCGAATCCCACCGAGGGCACACCCAGACAATGCTGTACACCATCGGCCACGGTGCGAAATCCGCCCAGCAACTCACCGACGCACTTCGCCGACACGACGTCACCCTGCTGATCGACGTGCGCCGTTTCCCCGGCTCGCGCCGCAACCCCGACGTATCAATGCAGGCCATGCCGGACTGGCCGGCTGCCGCCGGTATCACCTACCGGCACGAACCCGACCTCGGTGGACGGCGTAAACCTTCCACCACGCCGGGGCGGCGTGACCAGTGGTGGGAGAACGAGTCGTTCGCCAACTAGGCCGGCACATACCCGCACACCCGCCTTTCAGGCCGCCTACCAGCGGTTGCTGCGGGATGCCGATACCTGCAACCTGGCCGTGATGTGCGGGGAGCTGACCTGGTGGCGGTGTCACCGCCGGATGATCGCCGACTTGGCCGCCCGGGATGGACGCGCGGTTCGGCACATCATGCCCAACGGGTCACTGTCACCACACCAGATGTCCGGCTGGCTCACCACCGATTGACAACGCAGCCGACAAAAACCGCGGTCAGCGGTTAGGATTTGGGGGTGGTGGCAAAGAAATGCGGTGCCCCACCGAGATGCCCAGATGGCACGTCGAGGCGCCCGGATTGCGTGGCCGCGGTGCGGGCTCAAACGCGCGACCGCAACAAGCACTACGCCGACACAGCCTCGCGCCGAGCACGGGTCCTGATGATCACCGCGTGGCTGTCCGTGATGGTGGTCGCGAGCTTCTTGGTCGTGCAGATCGTCACGGGCGGATGGTTGTGGCAAGTCAGTTCGATAAACGTCGCCGCAGCAGCCATCTTCGCAATCGTTCCCTGGCTGAATAAATTCGGAGAACTGGTTGCGCCACTTACGTTTATCGGCGCAGCCTATGTCTCGATCTTCGCCACCTGCTGGGATGTGGGCACCGATTCGGGCGGTCAGTTCTTCTTTCTGGTAGGGGCCTGTCTGGTGGTCCTGCTGCTGGGGATCGAACACATCGTGTTGGCGGCGAGCCTGGCCGCCGTGGCCGCCGGCCTGATCATCGCGGTGGAGTTTCTGGTCCCGCCCAACACAGGACTGCAGCCGGCCTGGGCCCAGTCGACTGGCTTTGTCATCACGACCATCTCCGGCGTTGTGATGGTGGTGGTGACCGTGTGGTTTGCACTGCGTGATACCGCGAGAGCCGAGGCGGTCATGGAAGCTCAATACGAGCGCTCCGAGGCCCTGCTGGCCAACATGTTGCCGGCCAGCATCGCCGACCGCCTCAAAGACTCCGAGCGGACCGTCATTGCCGACAAGTACGACGAAGCCTCCATCTTGTTCGCCGACATCGTCGGCTTCACCGAGCGCGCCAGCAGCACTCCGCCGGCCGACCTCGTGCGGTTTCTGGACCGCCTCTACGGCGCCTTCGACGAGCTGGTGGACAAGCACGGCCTGGAAAAGATCAAAGTCAGTGGCGACTCCTACATGGTGGTCAGCGGAGTTCCGCGCGCGCGACCGGACCATGCCCGGGCTCTGGCCGATTTCGCGCTCGAGATGGCTAATGTTGCGACCGTACTGAAAGATCCACACGGCCATTCGGTCCCGCTCCGGATGGGCATGGCCTGTGGACCGGTGGTCGCGGGTGTCGTGGGTTCGCGCCGCTTCTTCTACGACGTATGGGGCGACGCCGTCAACGTCGCTTCCCGCATGGAATCCACCGACTCGGTGGGATGCATTCAAGTGCCCCAGGCGATGTACGAGCGCCTCAAAGACGAATTCGTGCTGCGGGAGCGCGGCCACATCGACATCAAAGGCAAAGGCCGCATGCGTACCTGGTATCTGATCGGGCGCAAGGAAGCCGAACAGACCGGCGATCTGCTTGTCGAGGAATCGCACACGGCGCACGTGTAAGCCGAAATGCCCTATACCAAGGCCGTCGTTTGTGTCAGACTGCGGCCATGCAAACTACTCCTGGATCCGCCCCTGTTCCAAGTTTGTTGCCGCACCTGTGGAAATCCACTCTGTTATCGGGAATTCTGTCGCTGATCCTAGGCATCCTGATCCTCGCGTGGCCCGGAAGAACCGTCCTGCTCGCCGCCATCCTTTTCGGCTTATATCTGCTGATCACCGGTATCGCTCAGGTGGTCTTCGCGTTCAGCCTCCATGTTTCGGCCGGCAGCCGGATTTTGCTGTTCATCAGCGGGGCCGCGGCGCTGATCCTGGCGGTGCTGGCCTTCCGCCATTTCGGAAAAGACCCGCTGACCGCAATCCTGTTGCTGGCCATCTGGATTGGCGTGGGGTTCATCTTCCGTGGTGTCGCCACAACCGTTTCGGCCATCAGCGACCCGGCACTGCCCGGACGGGCCTGGTCGATTTTCGTCGGCGTGATCAGCCTACTCGCCGGCATCGTCGTCCTGGCATCGCCATTCGAATCGATCGTCACCCTGGCGATCGTGGTCGGCGTGTGGTTCGTCGTTATCGGCGTGTTCGAATGCGTATCGTCGTTCGGCATCCGGAAGGCGTCCAAAACGCTGACCGGCTGAGGCGGACACAGGTAGCGCCAGCCCAACCCGCCTACTACACTCTGTCGTAGCCGTCATGCCGGCATCCGGAGTCTCGGGAGATGACACATGAATGTCGTCGATGTTTCGCGGTGGCAGTTCGGTATCACTACCGTCTACCACTTCATCTTCGTGCCGCTCACGATCGGTTTGGCGCCGCTGCTGGCCGTCATGCAGACGGTGTGGGTGGCTACCGGCAACACCGCGTGGTACCGCCTCACCAAGTTCTTCGGCAAGTTGTTCTTGATCAACTTCGCCCTGGGCGTGGCGACCGGGATCGTCCAGGAATTCCAGTTCGGCATGAACTGGAGCGAATACTCCCGGTTCGTTGGCGACATCTTCGGGGCGCCGCTGGCCATGGAAGGCCTGTTCGCCTTCTTCTTCGAATCCACCTTCATCGGATTGTGGATCTTCGGGTGGGGCCGGTTGCCGAAACTGGTCCACCTGGCATGCATCTGGATAGTCGCGTTCGGTGTCAACGCCTCGGCGTTCTTCATCATCGTGGCGAATTCGTTCATGCAGCACCCGGTCGGCGCGCACTACAATCCGGCGACGCGACGCGCCGAGTTGGACAGCATCGGCGCGTTGCTCGGCAATAACACTGCGCGGGCCGCCTTTTCGCACGTTGTGACCGGTTCACTGGTGACCGCCGGGACATTCGTCGCCGCCGTCAGCGCATGGTTTTTGGTTCGTTCGCACAATGCCGCCTCCGCCAAACCCGCCGCCGAGTCAGATGCCCGCACCATGTTTCGCCCGGCGGCCATCCTGGGTTGCTGGGTGGTGTTGATCGCGGCGGTCGGTTTGTTCTTCACCGGTGACCGCCAGGGCAAGCTGATGTTCGTTCAGCAACCGATGAAAATGGCGTCGGCGGAAACGCTGTGCGACACCCAAACGGATCCGGACTTTTCCATCCTGACGGTTGGCCGACACAACAACTGTGACGGCGTCAAGGGTGTCATCCAGGTGCCCTACGTGCTGCCGTTCCTCGCCGAGGGCCGATTCAACGACGTCACGCTGCAAGGAGTGCGCGATATCCAGCAGGATTACGAGCTGCGATTCGGACCAAACGACTACCGGCCCAACATGTTCGTCACCTACTGGTCATTCCGCGGGATGATCGGGCTGCTGGCCATTCCGGTGCTGTTCGCGCTGGCAACGTTGTGGCTCACCCGGGGAGACCGGATTCCCCGACAGCGATGGTTCTCCTGGCTGGCGCTGGTCACCATTCCCACACCGTTTCTGGCCAACATCGCCGGGTGGGTGTTTACCGAAATGGGCCGTCAGCCATGGATCGTCGCACCCAATCCCACCGGCGATCAGCAAGTGCGATTCACCGTCCACGAAGCCGTCTCCCACAACGCCTCTGGCATGGTCATCACCTCTCTGGTGACCTTCACCCTCGTCTACGCGGTGCTCGCCGTCATTTGGTTCTTTCTGCTCAAGCGCTACATCGCCGAAGGGCCGCTGGAACACGACGCGGAACCGGCGCCACCCGCGGCACCCAGCGACGATGAGGTAGCGCCATTGTCGTTCGCTTACTAAAGCCTGAAAGGAGCTGACCGGTGGGACTGCAAGAGTTGTGGTTCGGCGTCATAGGGATGCTGTTCCTCGGTTTCTTCATCCTGGAGGGCTTCGATTTCGGCGTAGGCATGCTGATGGAACCGCTCGCCCGCGTCGGCATCGGCGAGCCCGAACCCATCCGTCGCACGGCGCTGAACACCATCGGGCCGGTCTGGGACGGTAACGAGGTCTGGCTGATCGTGGGCGGCGCGGCCATGTTCGCCGCCTTTCCCGGCTGGTACGCCACGGTGTTCTCCACGCTGTATCTACCGCTGCTGGCGATCCTGTTCGGCATGATCCTGCGCGCCGTGGCGATCGAGTGGCGCGGCAAGATCGATGACACGAAGTGGCGGGGCTGGGCCGATTTCGGTATCGCAGCCGGGTCCTGGCTGCCCGCCGTGTTGTGGGGGGTCGCGTTCGCCATCCTTGTCCGCGGGCTTCCGGTAGACGCCGCGGGCCAAGTCCACCTTTCGATCGCCGATGTGCTCAACGCCTACACGCTGCTGGGAGGTTTGGCCACCGCCGGACTGTTCTTGCTGTACGGCGCGGTGTTCGTGGCGTTGAAGACCTCCGGCGCGATCCGCGACGATGCACATCGGCTCGCGGTGTGGCTGTCGCTTCCGGTAACGGCACTGGTTGCCGGCTTTGGGTTGTGGACACAACTGGCGTACGGCAAAGACTGGACCTGGCTGGTGCTTGCTGTCGCGGTGGTGGCGCAGCTGGCGGCGGTGCTGTTGGTGTGGCGGCGCATATCCGACGGCTGGGCGTTCGCCTGCACGGTGACGGTGGTCGCGGCCGTGGTGATTTTGTTGTTCGGCGCGCTGTATCCGAACCTGGTGCCCTCTACGCTGAACAAGCAATGGAATGTAACTATCTACAACGCCTCGTCGACGGCGTACACCCTCAAGGTCATGACGTGGGTGACCGCGTTCATGGCCCCGCTGACGGTGGTATACCAGGCATGGACCTATTGGGTTTTCCGGCAACGGATCTCGGCTGATCGGATACCGCCGCCGATCGGTCTTGCGAGGCGTCCGTCCTGAGCCGGAGAAACTCGACAAACCGGGCACCTTTGGACCCGCGACTGTGGCGGGCGTCGACGGCATTGCGCCGGTATCTCGTCGCCGCCGTGAGTTGCGGGGTGGTGATCTCCGGCTGCGCGATCGGCTCGGCGATTGTGCTGGCGAGCATTGTCGCCCGCATCGTCGGCGATCCCTCGGCGCACGGCCTGCGCGTCTGGCTTGCACCGCTGGCAGTCTTGTCGGGGCTGTGGACCATCCGCACATTGACGCACTGGCTGCAGGCGCGCCTGGGACAACGCGGGGCCAGCGCGGTCATCGCCGATCTCTCCGGTCAGGTGCTGACGGCGGTGACCTCCCGGCAGCCCGGTGCGCTGGCCGCACAGCGAGACGCCGCTGCGGCCGTGGTTACCCGCGGTCTCGACGGCTTGCGCCCGTACTTCACCGGATACCTGCCCACCCTGCTGCTTGCCGCCATCCTGACCCCGGCGACAGTCGCCGTGATCGCGTTCTATGACCTGAAATCGACTGCGATCGTGGTGATCACCCTGCCGCTGATCCCGGTTTTCATGGTGTTGATCGGGTTGGCAACAGCCGACCGATCGGCGGCGGCCCTCGACGCCATGACGACCCTGCAGGCCCGATTGCTGGATCTGATCGCCGGTATCCCCACCCTGCGGGCGCTGGGACGCGCGCGGGGGCCCGAACACCGAATTGCCGAACTCGCTGCCGCCCATCGTCGCTCGTCCATGGCGACGCTTCGAATTGCGTTCCTTTCGGCACTGGTGCTGGAACTGCTGGCCACGCTGGGGGTGGCATTGATCGCGGTCGGTATCGGATTTCGTCTCGTGTTCGGCGAGATGAGCCTGACCACCGGGCTGACGGTGCTGCTGCTGGCACCGGACGTCTACTGGCCGCTGCGCCGGATCGGGGTGGAATTCCACGCCGCTCAAGACGGTAGAACCGCTGCCGACAGGGCATTCGCGCTGATCGGCGAGCCCACTACCGCGAAGGCACGAACCGAGACGGTCGACGCGCGCGGCGCGCAGATCCGGCTCGAAGAACTCAGCGTCTCCGGCCGCGACGGTCGAGCGCCCTGCGAACTGTCCGCGGTGGTCGAACCCGGTTCGGTGACGGTGTTGACCGGACGGAACGGCGCGGGCAAGAGCACCACGCTGCAGGCAATCGCCGGTCTCACGGTGCCGTCGTCCGGCCGGATCACAGTGGCGGGAGTCGACGTCACCGACCTGGAGCCGACGGCGTGGTGGCGGCAGTTGGCCTGGCTGCCGCAACGCCCGGCGCTGGTCCCAGGGACCGTCGATGAGAATCTGGCCCTGCTCGGGGTCCTGGCGGATCGCGAAAAGGCCTGTGCTGTATCGGGCTTCGACGCGGTACTGGCCGAGCTGCCCGACGGGCTGGATACCCTGCTCGGGCGCGGAGGCGTCGGGCTGTCACTTGGGCAGCGGCAACGGCTGGGACTCGCCCGTGCCCTCGGATCGACCGCCCCAGTGCTGTTGCTCGACGAGCCGACGGCGCACCTGGACGCCCACACCGAGGACCGTGTCTTACGGGCCATCGTCGCCCGTGCCCGTGCCGGTGCGACCGTCATCGTGGTCGGCCACCGCGAACCGGTGGTCGCCATCGGCGACCGGGTCATCGAGGTCACCGCCGATAGTGGAGTGCGCTATGCGCCGGTCTGATCCCGCGGCGAAGCCGGGCGCAGCGGGTCGCCGCCAGAGTGCCGCGGCGATCGCAAAGCTGCTGCGCCCACGGCTGCCCCGCGTCCTGGCGGCCGTCGCGCTGGGCGTGCTGTCGCTGGGTAGTGCGCTGGCGCTGGCCGGTGTTTCGGCGTGGTTGATCACGCGAGCCTGGCAGATGCCACCCGTGCTGGATCTGTCCGTCGCGGCCGTCGCGGTGCGCGCGTTCGCGATTTCGAGGGGCGTGCTGCACTATTGCGAGCGGCTGGTCACTCACGACACCGCGCTGCGCGCGGCCGGCACCGCCCGGGCGGGGATCTATCACCGGCTGGCCTACGGACCGCCAGCGGCGGCTGTCCGATTGCACAGCGGTGAGTTGGTCGCACGCGTGGGCGCTGACGTCGACGAACTGGCCAACGTGCTGGTGCGCGCCCTGGTACCGGTCGGCGTCGCGGCGGTCCTGGCGCTGGCGGCAACCGCGGTGGTGGCGGTCATCTCACCGGTGGCCGCCGCAGTGCTGGCGCTCTGCCTGCTGATCGCCGGGTTTGTCGCGCCCCGGCTGGCCGGCAGGGCGGCGGCAACACAGGAAGACATTGCACGGCAACGTCATTCCGAGCGCGACGCGGCGGCAATGATCGCTCTCGAACACGCGCCCGAGCTTCGCGTCGCCGGCGCGCTTCCCGGTGTCATCGCCGAATCGGAGCGCCGCCAACGCGCTTGGGGTGACGCCCTCGACGCGGCCGCCCGGCCGGCCGCCATTGCCGAGGCCATGCCCACCGCGGCGATCGGGGTCAGCGTACTCGGCGCCGTGGTGGCCGGCATCGGCTTGGCGCCGGCGGTCGCGCCCACCACCCTCGCCATCCTGATGCTGTTGCCGCTGTCCGCATTCGAGTCGATGACGCCGCTCCCGGGCGCCGCAGTACAGTTGGCGCGGTCACGGATCGCCGCGCGCAGGCTACTGGATCTGACGGCCGACGCCCGCCCGGATGAACCCGAGGCGGCGACGGCTCCGCCGAGACCCGATGGTGCCGGCCGGGGCGCGCCAACCGCTTGTGGGGGGTTGTCTTTTGATATTCGTTTCGGCCACCCGGGCGGGGTGCGCTCGAGTCGCGTCGCGCTCGATCTGCCGCGGGGTGCTCGGCTGGCGGTCACCGGCCCCAGCGGCTCCGGTAAGACGACACTGCTGATGACACTCGCCGGATTGGTGCCCCCGCTGGACGGGCAGGTGACGCTGGACGGAACCGATCTGAGCCTGTTCGATGACGATGACCTACGCAGCGCTATCAGTTTTTTCGCTGAGGACGCCCATGTCTTCGCCACCACCGTCCGCGACAACCTACTGGTGGCCTGCGGAGACTGCAAAGACCGCGAACTGCTTGCAGCACTGGATGCGGTCGGGCTCGGCAAGTGGCTCGCCGGTTTGCCCGAGGGCCTGTCGACGATGCTGACCGGCGGCGCGCAAGCGCTTTCGGCTGGCCAGCGCCGCAGGCTGCTGCTGGCGCGGGCGGTGATCGCGCCCGCCGGGATCGTGTTGCTCGACGAGCCCACCGAACACCTCGACGCGAGCGACGCCGAACGGGTCCTACGCGATCTGTTGGGCCCGGATCCGGGCCTGATGTCCACGGGCCGGACGGTAGTGGTGGCCACCCACCACCTGCCCGAGGGCATGCGCTGCCCCGAGCTGCGGATCGCCTAAGCCGAGTGCCGGCGGCTCACAGGTGTCGCCGACGCGGCATGAACTCCAACGACAACAACACGAACAGCAACGGAACGATCTGAGTCATCGAGATCAGCGCGTAGCGCCGCGCATCGAGTGCGTGCCACTTACGTACATATCGGTACAACGACTCGAGCGCGATCAACGGGTCGAGGACATGGATCAACCTATAGAAGACGGCTTGCATCCGACCGCGGTTCTGGTCTTCGAAGATCTCGGGAAAAGCCGCAAACGCCAGCGATAACCGTCGGGCGCCGTTTTCCTTGCCGGCCATGATCATGTCGACACTGAGCCGTTCGTCGATCCCGTTGGGGGCCCCACGGCGGCGCCACGGTACATCAAGGGTGATATCGCTGCCACCGCCGGCGGTCGCATAGCGATGGAACCCCTGCACCTTCCCCGAGGCATCCCGGGCGACAATCAGCTGTATCCCTGGGAACCGGCCCTCCAGCACACCGTCGAGGTTCATGTGAAACCCGCGATCGCTGTGCGCCCCCTTGGACGACTCCCGCACCACCTCGGCCAACTCAGCAAGCCGCGCACCGTTGAGTTCCTGTTCCGCCACGATTTCGGTGGTGATACCACAGTTGTGCGTGCGCTTGACCGCTTGGCGCAGGTTACGGAACTTGCGCCCCACCATGTCGAAGCTGGACACGTCGACGACGACGTCGCGGCCAATCGGGATCGCCCGCAGCGACTGCCCGAGCACCGCCGGGTCGCCCCACAGCGCGAGCCGCCGCTCGCTGCAACCCACCACCGCGATCCGCCAGCCGTGGGCATGACACATCGCGGCGAAGTCGGTGACCAGGTCGGCGAAATGCGCTTCGTCGCCGATCGGGTCGCCGCCAACCACGGCGATACCCAAGCGCGTCCGGTAGGCCACCGCCGCGCTGCCGTCCGCGCTGAAGTGGTAGGTCTTGCCGGTCTGCATGGTGAACGGTGCCAACGGGTCGTCGCTGGTGGCATTGATCAACTTCCATGCCCGCGGGAGATCTGCGGGCCACGGGTGCGACGTCGTCGGCCACATCAGCACCAGGCCGGAGCTGGCGATCACCAGGTCACCGAGCAGGTCGAACGACAACACATGCAGACCCAGCCCCGTCAGCACACACAATGCGGCGGAGGTGGCATGCATGGCCGTGACCGGACGGCCCAGGAAGATACCGCGGGCGATCCAGGCCACCGCGGCCAGAACCGTCAGTGACCAGGCCAATCGGTCGGAGTACTGCCAGTTCGGCTGGTGGTGGTGCCGGGCAAGTATCTCGATCAGCCAGCAGGTGGCGCAGAGCAAGGCCAAGGCACCGATCAAGCGGGCTGCCAGCGAATCGACAGAAACGACAACGCGTTCGCGCGCGCGGGACTTTGCTGCGACGTCGACCAACGGTCCGCTCACAGTCACCTCCCGATGCGCTGACGTTCAGCTGGGCGACTCACGCCTCTGCACCGAATACCCGACCTACTGGTAACTTACGCCCGCTCAGGCCCGTACGGGGTATTCCGTAACTATCTATCGGCGAGCAGACGGAAAGTATTTCAGCACGCCCTCTTGCACGACCGTGGCGATCAGTTGTCCCGACCGATCGAAGAAATGGCCGGTGCCCAGCCCCCGCGAATCGGCCGCCACCGGGGACGACGTCGAATACAGCAGCCAATCGTCGAAGACGACCCGGCGGTGAAACCACACGGAGTGGTTGGCGGACGCGGCGAAAATGCGGTCAAAGCCCCAGGACAGCCCATGGGTCGTGATGACCGAATCCAGCACCGTGGTGTCCGAGGAGTACACCAGAGCGGCGGTGTGCAGCAAGGGGTCATCGGGCATCGCCCCCCCGGCCTTGACCCAGACGCGGTTATGGGGAAGCCGGTCGCCTTTGTCGCGCATCACCCAGGCCGGGTCGTTGGTGTAGCGCCATTCGATCGGCTGCAAGGCGTTGACGAAATGCGGGACTGTCTGCTCGTAGCCGCGCAGCAACTCGCCGATCGACGGCTGCGTATCGGGCGGCGCCACCGGCGGCGGCTCGACAGCGTGTTCGAGACCGCGGCCACCGGACATGTACGAGATCATCGCCGAGGAGAGCAACACACCATCCTGCATCGCGTCGACGCGCCGATTGGCGAAGCGACGCTCGTCGCGCAGCCGCGACACCTGGAATTCGATGTCCTTGGCGGTGTCGCCACCGTTGATGAAGTGCACCGACAGCGCCGAGGGGGGCAGGTCGTCCCTTATCAGCGTGCGGCTGCTGGCGACGAACGACTGCGCCATGAGCTGGCCACCGAACGTCCGCATCGGGTTCTTGCTGGGATGGGATCCAACGAACAAGTCATCGGCGACGCGATTGAGGTCGAGCGCCTTGAGCAGTTCCTCGAAATCAGCCGTGGTTCTGGTCGCGGCTTCTTCTCGCGCATTCGGCTCATTGCCGGCCGGCACGGGCTCTCCTCCGGATTTGATGCGCCCGCCTTCCCGGTGGCCTGCATGGTCGCGAGGCGGGCTAAACGTCGTCCTCCCCGATCCGGTGCACATGGATCAGGTTCGTTGACCCTACTGTGCCAGGTGGCGCGCCGGCGACGATGACCACCAGGTCACCGCGCTTGTAGCGGCCGAGTTCCAGGAGCGACTTGTCGACTTGACGGATCATGCCGTCGGTGGACGTCATCATCGGGACGATGAACGTCTCGGTGCCCCACGTCATGGCCAGTTGGCTGCGCACCTCGGGCCAGGCGGTGAACGCGAGCAATGGCAGCGGGGTATGCAGCCGCGCCAGGCGCTTGACGGTGTCGCCGGATTGGGTGAAGGCGACCAGGGCCTTGGCGTCGAGGCGCTCGCCGATGTCGCGGGCGGCGTAGGAGATCACTCCGCGCTTGGTGCGCGGCACGTGGGTCAGCGGAGGCGCGGCCGTGGAGTTCTCTTCGACCGCGCAGATGATTCGTGACATCGTCCGGACCGCCGTCAGCGGGTGCTTCCCCACCGAGGTCTCGCCCGACAGCATCACTGCGTCGGCACCGTCGAGCACGGCGTTGGCGACGTCGGAGGCCTCGGCCCGTGTCGGTCGTGAGTTCTCGATCATCGAGTCGAGCATCTGGGTCGCCACGATGACGGGTTTTGCGTTCTCCCTGGCCATCTGGATGGCCCGCTTCTGCACCAATGGAACCTCTTCCAGAGGAAGCTCGACGCCCAGGTCGCCGCGGGCCACCATGATGGCGTCAAACGCCAGCACGATGGCCTCCAGATTGTCGACGGCTTCCGGCTTCTCCAGCTTGGCGATCACCGGTACCCGCCGCCCGACCCGATCCATCACTTCGTGGACCAATTCGACATCGGACGGCGAGCGCACGAACGAGAGCGCAACCATGTCGACGCCAAGCTCCAGCGCGAAGATGAGATCCTCGATGTCCTTCTCCGACAGGGCGGGGGCGGACACGTTCATCCCGGGTAGCGAGATGCCCTTGTTGTTGCTGACCGGACCAGCTTCGGTGACCGTGCAGATGACGTCGTCGCCTTCGATGTCGTCGACCATCAGGCTGACCTTGCCGTCGTCGACCAGAACCCGGTCACCGACTACGGCGTCTTGGGCAAGCTTCTTGTAAGTGGTCGATACCCGATCGTGGCTGCCTTCGCAGTCAGCCACGGTGATTCGTACGGTTTCACCGTCTGCCCAGTACGTGGGGCCGGTGGCGAAGCGGCCCAGCCTGATTTTCGGCCCCTGTAGATCGGCGAGTACGCCGACCGCCCGGCCGGTGGTGTCGGAAGCGGCCCGCACCCGCTCGTATGCGGCTTTGTGGTCGGAGTAGTCGCCGTGGCTGAAGTTCATTCGAGCGACGTCCATTCCGGCCTCGACCAGCGCCAGGATCAGCTCGTCGGAATTGGTTGCAGGGCCGAGGGTGCAGACGATCTTCCCGCGTCTACTCACGCCGACCCAGCATAGTCGTGTGAGGCCAGCATGGCGGCGTTGATCGATGCCGCTAACTGCTGAGCATTGTCGGAACGAGCGGGAAACCGGGCAGGTTACGCACCACAGTCCAGACGACTGTCGCGACCACGATCGTCACCACTGCCGTTATCGGCAGTGAGGACTTGCGGTAACGGCGGCCTATCAGCACCCACGCCGCCAGCGTCGGGATGCCAACGAGGACGAATAAGTTGTCGTTGATACTGGCCATCAGGTCACCGTGCAGCAGGTCATGGGTCATCCGGAGCCCCCCGCAGAAGGGGCAATTCCAGCCGGTGAGCCATTTGAACGGACACAGCGGATACGCCGAATTCGGGTTGTGTGGGTCGGCGAGTCCGACATAGCCGAGTGCACCGGCCAGCACTATGCCCGTGCCGGCCGCGGTGTAAAGGCGATGACGACGCAGCGACCCGCCAGGTCCGGCAGGTCCAGGCCGCGACGGATGGGTCACATGTTTCAGCATGCCAGATCCCATGCTTGCGGGGCCTTCGGCCGCTCAGTGCATTTCAATCGGCTGCTAGCGGCCTGACCGCCGGTTTCGCAGTCGCAGCTTCCATCGGCGCCGAGTGCCCGTGTCCTGCTCGGCAACCGAAGCTTCGTCGGCCGGTCCCGTCGCTGTTTGCGTTTCGGATTCCTCTTCACGAGGTTCTGCGTCTACGTCGGATTCGCCTTCTGTCCCGGGCTCGTCGACTGTCGACTCTTCGACATCAGGCTCCGCCACTTCGGCAGCCTCAACCACCGCCTCCGGCTCTCCGACTT
>CAYNLB010000053.1:18200-28484 GCA_964397935.1 uncultured Mycobacterium sp. | reverse complement strand
CCGGCGATCATGCAGGGTGTCCAGCAAGGCGGCGCGGCGGCGCCGGGTGCCGCGGCCGCCCTGCCGGGTGCCGCGGGTGCCCTGCCGGGTGTCGCGGGTGCCCTGCCGGCCGCGGCGGAGGGTGCTGCCGCCGCCGTGCCGGCGGCACCGCCCATCTAACTCAACGAACCTGTCACCTGACGGCACCGCAGAGTCGCGCCGGGCAGCACCCGCAGCCCGCCCGGCAGCCCAATCCCTGCGGTGCCGTCAACATTTTGTGGAGATTTCCACGCGCAAACGTCGTGTCGTCTCATAAACATCATTAGAAACACACGTAACATCGCCTGGTGTCTCGCAGCCGCGCGCCCACAACATTGCTCAGTGCCATCGCGGCGACCATCGTCATCCTCTCCCGGATAGCGGACGCAACCCCCGATCGCGACATCGCGAGCCCGCCGCCCACCCGCGAGGCCACCCAACTCGTCGAACAGCCGCTGATCGGACTCGGAGGGGGCGTCGCGGTTCGCGAACTCACGCAAGACACGCCGTTTTCATTGGTGGCGCTCACTGGCGACCTGGCCGGCACGTCGACCCGCGTGCGTGCAAAGCGCCCCGACGGTTCGTGGGGTCCCTGGTATCAGACCGAGTACGAAACTGCGGCACCAGCCGGGATGACCCCAATGGGTGGCCAAGGGCTGACGGGGTCGGCCCGCCCCGCGAGACCGCTCGAGGGCCCACGTGGCACGGATCCGGTGTTCGTCGGCACCACCACGACCGTCCAGATCGCGGTCACCCGCCCGATCGATGCCCCCGTGACCCAGGCGCCTCCGGCGGCGGCCAACGCGGACGACCTGGGATACAAACCGGCGTCCAGGGAACAGCCCATCGGTCAGAACATCTCGGCCATCCTGATCTCCCCCCCGCGAGCACCGGCCGAAACGCAATGGACGCCGCCGTCGGGGGTCGTGATGCCCGGCCAGGCCCCGAGAATCATCAGCCGAGAAGAATGGGGTGCGGACGAGTCACTGCGATGCGGTACTCCGCATTACGACAACGGGATTCGTGCCGCAGTGGTCCACCACACCGCCGGCAGCAACGACTACTCGCCGCTGGAATCGGCCGGGATCGTCAAGGCCATCTACACCTACCACAGCAAGACGCTGGGCTGGTGCGACATCGCCTACAACGCGCTGGTCGACAAGTACGGCCAGGTGTTCGAGGGCAGCGCCGGAGGGCTCACCAAGGCGGTCGAGGCATTCCACACCGGCGGATTCAACCGCGACACCTGGGGTGTGGCGATGATCGGCAACTACGACGACATGCCGCCGACACCGATGCAGCTGCGAACCGTGGGCCGGCTGCTCGGCTGGCGGCTGGGCCTGGATGACGTCGACCCCAAAGGCACGGTGTCGTTGGAATCGGCCGGTAGCCACTACACCACTTTCCCGGCAGGCGTCGTAGCAACGTTGCCCACCATCTTTTCCCACCGCGACGTCGGGAACACCGACTGCCCGGGCAACGCAGCCTATGCGTTGATGGACGAGATCCGAGATATCGCATCGCATTTCAACGATCCCCCGGAAGAGTTGATCAAGGCTCTGCAGGGTGGTGCGATCTACCAGCACTGGCAGGCGATCGGCGGGATGAAAAGCGTACTGGGTGCGCCGACTTCGCCGGAAGACAGCGCCGAAGGTGCCGCCCGCTATGTCACTTTCGCCAAAGGGGCGATGTACTGGTCACCGGTAACCGGTGCCCAACCGGTCACCGGCGCGATCTACAACGCCTGGGCCTCACTGGGCTACGAACGTGGCCCGCTGGGACTGCCAACCAGCGCGGAAATACAAGAGCCACTGCAGATCACACAGAACTTCCAGCATGGAACCTTGAACTACGAGCGGCTGACCGGAAACCTCACCGAGGTCGTCGACGGAATCACTACACCGCTGGCCACACAAACCCCGAGCGGCCCCACGGTCCCGCTCGAACACTTCTCACTTCCAACGCATCCGACCTTTTAGGCCGTGTCCGGGAACGGACCGCCGCAGACTGCGCGACTGATGGGGTCCATGCAGCCGAGGTGCTCGTCCCAGCTCGCTAAGGCAGGTCGGTGGCCGGGCGCCTCGCTCGGGTGGGCACCCGTGACCTCTTCACCGCGTCAGACCGTGGATTCGATCTTGTATCCAAACCGGACCGGCTGCTAGTGGCGGCAAGTTCCGCATACCGCCCCGGCGCGGGAGACGGTGTACGGGGATGCGTGGTGCGGCAAGGATGTCACTGCGGACCGCCGCATCGACCGCGGCTGGCGTCGCTCGAGCATGGGGAATCCGACGTGGGCGGGCAGCAGCTGCCCATATCGTCACCGAGCGCGCCACCAGCGTTCCAGCACACGTGCAACCCCGTCGTCGCTGTTGGGTGCGGTGATCTCGTCAGCGGCGGCCAGCACGTTCGGATGCGCATTACCCATCGCCACGCCGTGACCCGCCCACAACAGCAGTGGGACGTCGTTGGGCATGTCGCCGAATGCCACCACCTCATCGCTGGTGATGCCCAGCGGTTTGGCGATCTCTTCCACACCGGTGGCCTTGCTGGTTCCCAGTGGCACGATCTCCACCAGCCCGTCGTTGGTCGAGTACGTGATATCGCCCTCGATGCCGACGTGCTTGGCCAGTTCGGCGGCTATGTCCGCGCTGCGGGCACCGGATCGACGGATCAGTAGCTTGATCGCCGGGGCACTGAGCAAGTCTTCGATCGACACCTCGGTGTTGTCCGGGTTCAGCCACGCATGCTCGTAGCCCGGCGAGCTGATGAACTGAGGAGTCGCGGTGTCGTGAGCGCGTTCACCGATCCGCTCGACGGCCAGCCCCGATCCCGGGATGACGCGAGTCGCCAGCTCGGCCAACTCGGCGAGGGTGTCGACGGCCAGAGTGCGCGTTGACACCACCCGGTCGGTCGCGGAGTCATAGACGACGGCTCCGTTGGCGCACACCGCCATCGGCGCGAAACCGAGTGCCTCGACGACGGGGCGTATCCACCGCGGCGGGCGGCCGGTTGCCACGATGAAGTGCGCACCAGCGGCGACGGCAGCACAGACGGCGTCGCGGGTGCGCGGGGTGATGGTTTCGTCGTCGTCGAGCAACGTGCCATCGACGTCGCAAGCGATGATCGCCGGCTGGGTCACTTAGGGGCCACTTCGGGTCGTCGAGACGGTCCGCCTTCGCAGCTGGCCAGTGTCATCAATCCAATCCGTTTTGGGTGCGCCCCGGTCGCGTCACATCTGGTCGCTACCGTACATCTGAGCCCGGTGCTGCGATTCAGCCGAGCGGATCGCCAAGGAGTCATCCGGCGTCGGCGCACTGCCGCCCTCCGCAAAACGGAAAAACGGAGCTGCCATGCTCGTCTCCTCCCGCCCCGTCGGCGTCACCGACGCCGGGTACGGTCCGCGGCCCTCGCCGCAGCCTCCTCGGCGTCCAACCGAGCAGCCTCCGCCATGGTCGGCGCCCCGCCGCCGAGCCGGCGCGGCACCCAGGACGCCCCGGGCTCGTGTGGAAACCGTTGTTGCACGCGGTGCAACAAGCTGGTCATCGATTCGCGCAGCGCGGCGTCGGTCTGTGCGATGTCATCGCGCGGCTGCAACGGCGCACCCACCTGCACGGCAATCGGTACCTTGGTGCGGCGCAGTTGCCGGGCCTGGCCCTTGGTCCAGATCCGCTGCGCCCCCCAGACGATCACCGGGACAATCGGCACATCCGCTTCGAGGGCCATGCGGGCGGCGCCCGTCTTGAACTCCTTGAGTTCAAAACTGCGGCTGATCGTCGCCTCCGGGTAGACCCCGACCAACTCACCCTCGTGGAGCCGCTGCACCGCCGCCGCGTAGGCACCAGCCCCGGCGCCGCGATCCACGGGGATGGTCCGGGTGTGCTTGATCAGGAAGTTGACCACCTTCACCCGCTGCATCTCGGCTTTGATCATGAACCTGAGCCGCCGATGCCGGCGATGGACGGCCAGCGCGGCGGGCAGAAAATCGATATAGCTGGTGTGGTTGATCGCGACCACGGCACCACCCCGGGCGGGGATGTTCTCCTCGCCGCTATAGCTGATCCGGGTGCCCGTGGCGAAAACGACCATCCGAGCCAGGATCTCGAGGGTGCGGAAGGTCGGCTCCACCATCGATCGCTACTCCGGCGCCCCAGCGGATCGAGACCGACGAGCGGCCCGAGCGGCCGCCTCCTCGGCTTCCATAAGTGCCGCTTGAGCTAACGACGGCGCACCACCACCCAACCGGCGCGGCACCCAGAACTCACCGGCAGGATGCGGCCCGTACAGTTCTTGCGCCCGCTCCAGTAAATGCTGCATCCGCGAGTGCAGCAGTCCGTTCAGCTCCGCTGTGCCCAACGTCGGCTCGATCGGTTCGCCGACCAGCACGGTGACCGGCACCTTGGGACGCACCAGTTTCTTGGGGTGGTCCTTGGTCCAGATCCGCTGGGCACCCCAGACGATCACCGGAACGATCGGAACCCCCGCCTCGACCGCCATGCGGACGGCTCCCGTCTTGAATTCCTTGATCTCGAAGCTGCGGCTGATCGTTGCTTCGGGGTAGACACCGACCAGCTCACCGTCCTTCAGCATCCTGACGGCGGCTTCGTAGGAGGCGGCCCCGTCTTCCCGATTGACTGAAATGTGCCGCAAGCTGCGCATGAGCGGCCCGGTGATTTTGTGGTCGAAGACTTCCTGCTTGGCCATGAACCGCACCTTGCGGCCGAGCCCCTGTTTGTAGGCGGGTAAACCTGCGAAGGTGAAATCGAGGTAGCTGGTGTGGTTGATCGCGATGACGGCACCACCGCTTTTCGGTAGGTGTTCGACGCCCGTAACGCTGATTTTCAGACCCTGTATGCGCCAAACCAAGCGGGCAAGCTGAATGACAGTGCCGTATACCGGTTCCACAGCAAGTCAGCCTAGTGCGCCCGGCTGTGCGGTGACCGAAGTGCCGAAAAGAGGTAGCGGGTGGTCTTCCCATCATTTCCGTGCGCCGTACCGGCGGCCGTCCGCCGGTACGCCGCCGGCAGGCCCGTGCGTGCGGTGTGGGTCAACGAGAAGGGCGGCACGACTTTCCGGATCGGCCCCGCGGCTCCCGGCCCCAGCAGCACCGAGTACATCAAGGTGGCCGGCGCGAGAACTGCCGGTTTTGGCGGCGAAGCGTGGCGCCTGCGCTGGGCGGCGCGATACGCGGTGGTGCCGGTCGTGCTCGGTGTTGGCCGGGACGGCAACAGCGCGTGGCTGCGCACCCGCGGACTGCCCGGCCGCTCGGCGGTGCACCCGCGATGGTTGGCGTCGCCTGATGCTGCGGTCCGCGCGATCGGTGCGGGCCTGCGAGCGTTGCACGACCGTCTCCCGGTACGGTCATGCCCGTTCGATTGGTCGGCGACCGGCCGACTGGCCAACGTGCGGCCGGCCGATCGGTCCGGGCTGGGCCAGCCGCCGCCGGTGGACCTGCTGGTGGTCTGCCACGGTGATGCCTGCTCACCGAACACGCTGGTCGATGACGACGGCCGGTGTTGCGGACATGTCGACCTCGGCGCACTGGGTACGGCCGATCGGTGGGCCGATCTCGCGGTGGCCACGCTGTCGTTGGAGTGGAACTATCCCGGCCGGTCGCGGGACGCGGAGTTCTTCGCCGCCTACGGGATCGAACCCGACCCGGCGCGCATCGACTACTACCGGCGGTTGTGGCGGGCCGAAGATGCCGCCTCGCGCTAAGCTCGGGGGCTGAAAACCGTTACCCGGCCAGGGCCCCAAAAAGTCCCGGGAAGGCATTTGTGCAGGTCACCAGCGTAGGCCACGCCGGATTTCTGATCGAGACCCCCGCGGGCAGCATCCTATGCGACCCCTGGGTCAATCCCGCCTACTTTGCCTCCTGGTTCCCATTTCCGGACAACAGCACCCTGGACTGGGACAAACTGGGCGATTGCGACTACCTGTACGTCTCGCATCTGCACAAGGACCACTTCGACGCCAGGAATCTCGCCGAGCACGTCAACAAGGACGCGGTCGTGTTGCTGCCCGAGTTTCCCGTGCCAGACCTGCGAAACGAGTTGCAGAAGCTAGGATTTCACCGGTTCTTCGAGACCAGCAACTCGGTCAAGCATCGAATCAGCGGCCCCAAGGGCGACCTCGACATCATGGTGATCGCCCTGCGGGCACCCGCCGACGGGCCGATCGGCGATTCAGCGCTGGCGGTTTCCGACGGCGCGACAACGGTTTTCAACATGAACGACGCCCGGCCGGTCGATTTGGACATGCTGACATCCGAATTCGGCCACATAGATGTGCACATGCTGCAGTACTCCGGAGCGATCTGGTATCCGATGGTTTACGACATGCCGGCCCGCGCCAAAGAGTCTTTCGGAGTCCAAAAACGGCAACGGCAGATGGACCGCGCACGCCAGTACATCGCCCAGGTGGGAGCACCCTGGGTGATACCGTCGGCCGGACCACCCTGCTTCTTGGACCCCGAGTTGCGCCACCTCAACGACGACCACGCCGATCCGGCCAACATCTTCCCCGATCAGATGGTATTCCTGGACCAGATGCGCACGCACGGCCACGACGGCGGTTTGCTGATGATCCCCGGCTCGACTGCCGATTTCACTGGCGCAACACTGAATTCGCTTCGCCACCCCTTCCCCGCCGAGCTGGTCGAGGCCATTTTCACCCGCGACAAGTCTGCGTACATCGCCGACTATGCCGAGCGGATGGCACCCGTCATAGCCGAGGAGCGGGCGGGCTGGGCCCCCGCCACCGGGGAGCCACTACTGGAGCAGCTGCGCGCGCTATTCGAGCCGATCATGGCGCAAAGCGACGAGATCTGCGACGGCATCGGCTATCCCGTCGAACTCGTGATCGGTCCCGAAACCGTAATCCTGGACTTCCCGAAAAGAACGGTGCGGGAACGGATACCCGATGAAAGGGTGCGCTACGGATTCGCGATAGCACCGGAGCTGGTTCGCACCGTGCTGCGCGATCACGAACCGGACTGGGTCAACACCATCTTCTTGTCCACCCGTTTCAAGGCGTGGCGCGTCGGCGGCTACAACGAATACCTCTACACGTTCTTCAAATGCCTTACCGACGAACGCATCGCGTACGCAGATGGATGGTTCGCCGAGACGCACGACGACTCGACGTCGGTCACACTGGACGGCTGGCAAGTTCAGCGCCGTTGCCCCCATCTCAAAGCTGATCTGTCGAAATTCGGCGTGGTAGAGGGCAACACGTTGACTTGCAACCTGCATGGATGGCAGTGGCGATTGGAAGATGGCCGTTGCCTGACCGCTCGTGGCCACTCATTGCGGAGTTCCCGGGCATGAATGACACGTTCGGCCGGTCTTACGACGATGGCTTGGTTCAGCTGGACCGCACGGCGATCACGCTGCGCCGCTACCACTTTCCGTCCGGTACATCGAAAGTCATCGCACTGGACGCGATCAGCGGTTACAAAGCAGAGGCGCTTGGCATGTTCGTGCAACGGTTCCGCATTTGGGGCAGCTCAGACTTCCGCCGCTGGCTGCCGCTCGACGTGAGCCGGCCATTCAGGTCGACGCTGATCACCCTGGATGTGCCGGGGACCTGGCCCAATCCCGCCTTCACGCCGGCCCGCCCGGATGAGTTCACCGCTTTGCTGGACGACCTGCTGAGGCAAGGCGGTTAGCGGAGCGCGCGAAGGTGGTTGCGGAGTTGATGTGTGATGTCCAATTCCGGACGTGTCATATCACCATGCTCGATCGGGATGAATTCGATATCGGCAGGGTCGGCGATGACGTGGCGAACGATATGTTCCGCCTCCAGGCGACTCGGCGGTGCAGCGGGGACACCTGCTGGCAGCCAGTTGCTCATCGGATAAATCGGCAAACCTCGCACCACGCAGGGGTGGTACCTAGACAGTCTGCCAGTCGTTTTGGGCTGCCTGACAGCCTCTACCGCTGAGCCGTGCGGTCGGTGAGCGCCTGTGTCGCCGCGTTGTAGCCGGGTATGAAGGTGATCCCCGGCCCGCCGTGACATCCCGCACTGCCCAGATACAGACCGTCGACTGGAAGCGGTTGGCCGACAAATCCTTTCGGGCCAGGACGGTTTGGGCCTATCTGGTCGGGGTTCAACAGGCCGTGGCAGTAGTCGCCGCCCGGGGCCGAAAACATCACGCCCATGTGCTTGGGCGTGAACGTGGTGTGCCGGATGATGCTGTGCTCGAAATTCGGCGCGAGCCGGGTGATCTTGTCGATCACTCGCTGGCCCATCTCGACCTTGGCCTGCCCGTAGTCAACGCTGCCCTCGATGGGGAACCACAATGCGAACGCCGACGCGGCGTGCTTACCCGTAGGAGCAAGGTCCGGGTCGTTCTGCGAAGGGATCTGCAACACGACCGTGGGATCGGCCGGGACAGCCCCGTGGCGGCAATCCTCCCACTGCCGCTGGACTTCTTCCGGCGTGCAGAACAGGCCGATCGATGCCTGCATGGCCGGATCGTTGAGGACCTGATAGGGCGCGGCAAACTGCGGAGCTTCGTTTAGCGCGAAATGCATCTGCAGGTAACTGCCGCGGTGGTCGGTCCGGGCGAACCGCTGCCGGATGTCGGGCGGCACCGCAGCCGGATCGATCAGCTCGTTGACCGTGACGTCGGGCGCGATGCCCGAGACGATTATCGGCGCAGTCAAGGTGTCTCCGGCCTCGGTGCGCACTCCGCTCACCCGGACTCCGGACTGGGCATTGTCGACCAGGATTTCGGTCACCTTGGTGCGCAGCCGAAGTTCGCCGCCGTGACGCTCGAACAGTTCGCACAGATGCGACGTGAGCGCACCGATGCCGCCGCGCAGCTTCTTCATCTGCATGGTGTCACCGTCGGGAACACCCAGTCCGAAGGCGAGCGCGGCCGCGCTGCCCGGCGTGGCCGGCCCCCGGTAGAGCGTGTTGACGGCCAGCACGGTCATCGACCCACGTAGTGCCCCATGCTTCTCGCGATCCGGAAGGTAGCGGTCCAACACGTCGGTAACGGAGCCAAACAGCATGTCGTCGATGGCTGAGCGTTCGAATTCATTGGTGGCACACGCATACATCTCGTCGAACGTCTTCGGAGGCGTGCCCGCGTCAAAACGGCCCAGTGCCCGCGTCGGCGCCTGGCTCCATGCCATCAGTCCCGCCATTCCGTTGACGGCGTCGGCCCCGTGTACCTCGTTGAGATGGGTGAACAACTTCATCGGGTCGCTGTACTGGACCAGCGGATCGTCACCGACACCGCGCAGCGCTACCGACATCACGTCCAGGTCGATGGTCGGCAGGGCGTCCAGGCTCAGCTCGCCAGAGACCACTGACGACGTCGGGAACTGCACCGAGCCGGCGATCTCGAACTGGTACCCGTCGAAAAGCTCCACTGTGGAAGCCATACCGCCGGCGTAGAGCTTGGCATCCAGGCAAATGGTCCGCAGGCCGGCCTTCTGCAGCAGCACCGCTGCGGCCAGCCCATTGTGCCCGGCGCCGATGACGATCGCGTCGTAATCACCCATGTGTCTGCCCTCCAGAAAGGGAGGCTGGCATGGACGCACAGTTTTGTCAATTTTGACGAAACTCTGGCCGGGTGTCCGTTGACCACTTGTCGACGATTCCCGCCCGCAACAACTGCAGTGCCGCGTGGCACATGCGCGCCAGCTCGCCCAGTGACCGATCGGCGCCGACCATCCAGAACTCCATCGCGCCGAAGACCGCGGCCGAGATACAGCGGGAAATCACCGCAGCGCGCAGCCGGACATCCGGAGTTTCATCGGCTCCGTAGCTACGTCGGCACAGCTGCGCATGGATGGAATCGGCGAAGTCGGCCTGAACCTCCTGAATATGGCGGACGATGCGGCCAGGGTCGAGTTCACCGCCCCTCAGTGCCGCAATTTTGGCCACGGCCTCAACGTCATAGGGAAACGCGAAGATGGCCGATTGCACCGAGTCGATTATCGGTTCATCGGCCGGTCTGGCGGCTAGCGCAGCGCGAAACCAGTTGAGCCCGGTGTAGTCGGCAAACAGCAGATCGTGCTTGGACTTGAAATGGCGATAGAAGGTCCGCAGCGACACGCCGGCGTCCGACGCGATCTGCTCCGCCGAGGTGTCCTCAACGCCCTGAGCCAGGAATCGCACGGACGCGGCCTGGATCAGGGCATCCCTGGTGCGTTCGCTGCGAGCCGTCTGCGCGGGCCGGACCATGCCAGTAAGGTACCCCCAAATCTTGTTATGTCATTATTGACAAAACTTGCCGTTGCGGGTGAGACTGCG
>CAYNLB010000053.1:8321-18100 GCA_964397935.1 uncultured Mycobacterium sp. | reverse complement strand
GCCCCCGGCTGAAGCACGTCGGCGCCGACGAACGGCACCAGGGCGTCCGGTACCCGCACGCTGCCGTCGGGCCGCTGATGATTCTCCAGAATCGCCACCAGCCATCGGGTGGTGGCTAACGTGCCGTTGAGCGTGGCCGCAATCTGCGGCTTGCCTCCCTCGTCGCGGTAGCGCGTTGCCAAACGGCGCGCCTGGAAGGTGGTGCAGTTCGACGTCGACGTCAGCTCGCGATAGGCCCGCTGCGTAGGGATCCACGCCTCGCAGTCGAACTTGCGGGCAGCCGACGACCCGAGATCGCCTGCGGCCACGTCGATTACCCGATACGGCACCTCGATGCGGGCCAGCATCTCGCGTTGCCAGCCCAGCAGTCGTTCGTGTTCGGCCTCGGCGTCGCCCGGTTTGCAATAGACGAACGCCTCCACCTTGTCGAACTGGTGCACCCGGATGATTCCGCGGGTGTCCTTGCCGTAGCTGCCGGCCTCGCGCCGGAAACACGCGGACCAGCCCGCGTACCGCAGCGGCCCACCCGACAGGTCCAGGATTTCGTCGGCGTGGTAGCCGGCCAGCGGCACTTCGGACGTGCCGACAAGGTAGAGGTCGTCGCCTTCCACCCGATAGACCTCGTCGGCGTGGGCGCCCAGAAAACCCGTACCGGCCATCACCTCCGGGCGCACCAACACCGGAGGGATCATCGGGATGAAGCCGTTGTCGACCGCCAGCCGCAGAGCCAGCTGCAGCAGACCCAGCTGCAGCAGGGCGCCCCGCCCGGTCAGGAAGTAGAACCGGGAGCCGGACACTTTGGCGCCGCGCTGCATGTCGAGGAGGCCCAGCGACTCGCCGATTTCGAGATGGTCCTTCGGGTTGTCGATCGCCGCAGGCTCCCCGACCACGTCGAGGACACGGTAGTCGTCCTCCCCGCCGGCGGGCACCCCGTCGATGATGACGTTCGAGATCGCCATGTGGGCGGCCGTGAACGCCGTCTCGGCGTCGGCTTGAGCGGTTTCGGCGGCCTTGACCTGCTCGGCCAGTTCCTTGGCGCGCGCTAGTTTCGCCGGGCGCTCGTCGGGTGACGCCGCACCGACGCTCTTGCTGGCAGTTTTCTGTTCTGCCCGCAGCGCATCGGCAGAGGAAATCGCTGCCCGGCGCTCGGCGTCGGCGTTCAACAAAGCGGCTACCAGCGCGGGATCTTCACCACGGCTCAGCTGGGAGCGGCGCACGGCATCTGGGTTTTCCCGGAGCAGCTTCAGGTCGATCACGGCCCTGACACTACTTTTGGCTCTCACGGTCAGCGGCAGAGCATCGGGCCGGCCGGATCCCAAAAGTCCCATATGTAACATTTGTCACGCGGCATCGTCCGCCCTGTCAGAATGGAGCGGATGTCGCAAGCGCCCGAGAAAGCACCTCTGGAAGCCGCGGAGCTCTCCGAGGTCGACGCACCGGCTGTCGAGGCGGAACAGCCGCCGGCCGGCTTCCGGTGGCCACGGGGCCTGCAGGCGACAGCGACGAGACGAGCGCTGCTATTGACCGCGCTCGGCGCCCTGTTGATCGCCGGATTGGTCACTGCACTCCCGTTCGGCGGCACCGGCCCCGGAAGGCTGGCGGGCTATATCCAAAGCAATCCGGTGCCGAGCACCGGAAACAAGAGTGACGCCGCCTTCAACCGCGCCGGCAGCGGTGATTGCTTGATGTGGCCGGAAAACAGCCCGGAATCGGCGAAAATCGTCAACTGCGCCGACGACCACAAGTTCGAGGTCGCCGAATCCATCGACATGCGGACTTTCCCGGGTTCCGAATACGGACCGAACGCCGATCCCCCATCGCCTGCGCGCATTCAGCAGATCACTCAGGAGCAGTGCGAGACCGCGGTCCGCCGCTACCTCGGCGCCAAGTTCGATCCCAACAGCAAATTCATCGTCAGCCTGTTGTGGCCCGGTGACCGCGCGTGGCGCCAATCCGGCGAGCGCCGCATGCTGTGCGGCCTGCAGCTGCCCGGCGCCAACAATCAGCAACAGGCCTTCCAGGGCAAGGTCGCCGAAATCGACCAGTCCAAGGTCTGGCCGACCGGCACCTGTCTGGGCATCGACCCGACAACCAACCAGCCGATCGACGTTCCGGTCGATTGCGCGGCGCCGCATGCGATGGAGGTCACCGGAACAGTCAACCTGACCGAGAAGTTTCCCGACGGCCTACCGGCGGAGCCCGAGCAGGACGAGTTCATCAAGGATTCGTGTACCAAGATGACGGACGCCTATCTGGATCCCGTCAAGTTGCGCACCACCACCCTGACGCTGATCTACCCCACCGTGTCGTTGTCCAGCTGGACGGCGGGCAGCCGCGAGGTCGCCTGCAGTATCGGCGCGACGCTGGGCAACGGCGGCTGGGCCACCCTGGTGAACAGCGCCAAGGGCGCGCTGCTGATCAACGGCCAGCCACCAATTCCCCCACCCGACATCCCCGAAGAGCGGCTCACGCTGCCGCCGATACCCCTGCAGGTGCCGACCAGCCAGACCAGCGCTCCGCCGCCCGTCCCCACCAACAATCAACATCTGCCGGGTCAGCAGCCAGCTGGGCCACCTCCCTAGTCACCGGCACCCTAAGCCCCGCAACAGGCCCCGCCCCGGCGGACGGCAGGGGCGCCGCTACCGGCCAACCCCACATTCGAAGCATCACCCGCTGAGCCGGCGCCGGGACGCTAGCCTGGTGCCCGTGCGGATGGATCCGCAGCGGTTCGACGAGTTAGTCTCCGACGCACTCGACCTGATTCCGCCCGAGCTGGCGGCGGCGATGGACAACGTCGTCGTTCTGGTCGAAGACCGCCACCCGCAGGACGCCGAACTGCTCGGACTGTACGAGGGGATAGCGCTGACCGAGCGCGATTCCGACTACGCGGGATCCCTGCCCGACGCCATCACCATCTACCGCGAGGCGCTGCTGGATTTCTGCGAATCCGACGGCGACGTCATCGAGGAGGTGGCGATCACGGTGATCCACGAAATCGCCCACCACTTCGGCATCGACGACGACCGGCTGCAAGAGCTCGGCTGGGCCTGAGACGGGGCTTTACACTCGGGCGCGGCATCCCGGATTTGTCCGCGGCTGATGCTATGAACGGCTTATGAGTGCCGATTGCCGCGACTGCCGGGCAGGCCTGGAACACTGTCACGGCACCATCATTCGTCATGCATTGCGCCGGACGGAATGCACCGAGCCGGACTGCTTCACCCCCGAGCTGTTGCCGCACGCCTTCGTCGTTGACTGCGACGCCGTCGGCTGCGGATGTACCGAATCCGTCGCGCTGGCCGTTTGATCAGCCCATCGGATCAGTGCTCGACCACACCGCGTCCGCGACCGCGCTGGCCTCGGCTTCCGGATAGAACGGCGGTGTCCGGGTCCCCCACCGCACACAACTCCACCGCCCGTCGGTGATCGGGGCCAACACCACCGATTCGGCGTTGTCCAGATGGTTGTCCAGCGCAAAGTTGCCGTCGACCCCGCCCAGCACCGCGGCGGCCAGCCGGATCGCCGCGCCGTGACTGACGACGACGATGTCGCCGTTCCAGTCGTCGTAGTCGAGGTAGCGCATGCGCAGGTCGGTCAACACCGGCACGTAGCGGTCCAACACATCATTGCCGGTCTCTCCGCCCGGCAACGGCACGTCGAGCTCACCGCGATGCCAGCGCTGGTAAATGGCATTGAATTCCGCGACCGCGTCGTCGTCGTTGCGGTCCTCCAACTCTCCGACCTGCACCTCGTGAACGTCGGCAACCTCGATGGCGGCCATTTGCAGTTCCAAGCCGATAACCTCGGCCGTCTGCGATGCCCGGGTAGCCACCGAGTGCGCAAGCATCGCCGGCCGTCCGGAACCGCGGGCGAATGCCCGGGCCTGGTCACGGCCCAACGGCGTCAGCGTCGCCCCCGGTGGGCGGGTGTCCAGCCTGCGCTCGACATTGCCGTGGGACTGGCCGTGCCGCAGCAGCACCAAACGACCACTCATGACTCAAATTCCCCCGCGCCGCTGGTTTCGGACTTGCCTTCCCGTAGCCGGGCCAGCCAGCGGGACGCTTCGTCCGCCGGCGGTGGCACCACCCCGGCGGGTGAGCCCGTCGGCCAAGATCCCAGATATCGCACATCCTCGCAACGACGGTGCAGCGCCTTAAGTGCCTCGGCGACGGCGTCGTCGTCGAGATGGCCCACACAATCGACGAAGAACAGATAGGTGCCGAGCGCGGTCCTGGTCGGCCGGGATTCGATCCGGGTCAGATCGATGCCGCGGATGCCGAATTCGCTCAGCGCGGCCAACAACGCGGCGGGCGCGTTGTCGATGCGCAAGACCACCGAGGTGCGATCGGCGCCGGTGCGGGCCGGCGGCGGTGCCGGCGGCCCGACCAAGAGGAAGCGGGTGCAGGCGTTGGGTTCGTCGACAACGCCGTCCGCCAGGGTGTCCAGCCCCCAATGGGTCGCGGCCAGCGCTGAGGTCACGGCGGCGTCGGCTTGCCCTTCGGCCACCTGCCGTGCCGCGTCGGCATTGGAGTACGCGGGCCGCAGTTCGGCGCCGGGCAAGTGGGCCGCAACCCAGCGCCGCACCTGCGCCGCTGCCACCGGGAAGGCCGCCAACGTGCGCACGTCCGCGGCCCTGGGGCTGGTGTCGACGCCGGGTTTGACGACGATGCTGAACGCGACATCCAGCGTGGTCTCGGCGAACACTTGCAGGGGCGAACCAATGGCCAGGCTGTCCAGGGTGGGCGTCAGAGATCCGTCGATCGAATTCTCGATCGGGACGCACGCGTAATCCGCATCGCCGTTGCGGACGGCATCCAGTGCCGCGGATGTGCTGTCGATCGGCAACGGCCGCACTCCATCCGGCCCCGGTGCGGGAACCAAGCCGGCGGCCGTGATCTGTAGCAACGCGGCCTCGGTGAAGGTCCCTTCGGGACCCAGGTATGCGATGCGGACCACGCCCCAACCCTAATGGGCCGGCTGTGCAAAACAGGTCTTGCGACGGCATCCCGACTAAGTTAACTTAGGCTTACCTAATTGGAGGAGAATGGTGTTACCGCTCAGCTGCCCCGCACCCACGACTGCCGAACGCATCCGCAGCGCCTGCGTCCGCGCCGGCGGCGCACTTCTGGCCTTGGAAACTCAAGGAACAAACGAAGCGAAAAGAGCGGGAGAGAACGGGGAGGAGCGTCAGGACCCGGTCGTCACGCCCGTGCATCACCTGCTGCCCGACGGCTCCTTTGCCCTGGCCCTCCCCGTCGACCGGTACCGCGATGCCGTCCGGCCGGTCTCGGGATCGCAAGCGCTGCTGGAGCTGACCGACTACGCGCCGCTTCCGCTGCGCGAGCCGGTGCGTTCGCTGGTGTGGGTGCGCGGTCGCCTACGGGAGATCCACCCCGCCGCGATCACCCGAACGCTCGACCTGATCGCCTCCGAGTGGCCGAACCCGGCACTGCTCCAAGTTGATACCCCGAAAAGCGCGCCCTCCCACGATGCAGACCCGCGGTACACACTGCTGCGGCTAGAGATCGCATCCGTGGTCGTCACCGACGCCACCGGCGCCGAGCCTGTCGGTGTGGACGATCTCCTCGCGGCCCGGCCCGACCCGTTCTGCGAGGTCGAGGCGAGCTTGCTGTGGCATTTGGATTCCGCCCACAACGACGTGGTCGCACGGCTGGTGTCCAGGCTGCCCGCGCCATTGCGCCGCGGACAGGTCCGCCCGCTGGGGCTTGACCGCTACGGGGTGCGGTTTCGGGTGGAAAGCGACGACGGCGATCGCGACGTGCGGCTGCCATTTCACAAGCCGGTGGACGACATGACCGGGCTCAGCCAGGCCATCCGGGTGCTGATGGGTTGCCCGTTCATCAATGGGCTGCGCGCCCGCCGGTAAGCGAACTCGCGCGGTCCGGCTACGGCGACAGCCGGTCCGGGCACGTACCTTAGCCAGGTGACCGGCGACCGACTACCGCGGCGGCAGATCCCTTCAGGGCCTTCAAGGCCTCCTGGACCGGGCCTGCCCGCCGAGGCGCGTACGGAGCCGTCGCCGGTGATTCGCCGGGAAACCGCTCCCACCCCATCGGCGGCCGAACATCCCCGGCGCATGCCCAAGGCGCGGCCCCGCCCGCCGGCACAGTCCGGGCCCCCGCCGCGGACCGCGGCGCCCACGGCGCGCCGCAAGCGCCGCTGGAGACGGGTGCTCGTGTCGACCCTGCTGGTCGGCGCACTGCTGGCCGGCGCGGGACTCATCGGCGGCGCCATCTGGTTCGACACTCGACTGCACCGCGAGCAGGTACTGACCGACTACCCGGAACGTCCCGCGCCCGGCCGCGGGACGAACTGGCTGCTCGTCGGCTCGGACAGCCGCCAGGGCCTGAGCGACGCACAACAACATGACCTGGCCACTGGCGGTGACATCGGCAGCGGCCGCACCGATACCATTCTCCTGGTACATCTGCCCCAGCTCGTGTCCGGCACACAGGTGACGATGGTGTCGATACCGCGTGACTCCTACGTTGTGATCCCCGGTCATGGCAAGGACAAAATCAACGCCGCGTTCGCGGTAGGCGGGGCCCCTTTGCTGGCCGAGACGGTGGAGCAGGCCACCGGGCTACGCCTCGACCATTACGCCGAGATCGGATTCAGCGGATTCGCCGCCCTGGTTGACGCGCTCGGCGGAGTGACTCTCTGTCCGACGACGCCGCTCAACGACCCGCTGGCCGGCATCGACCTGTCGGCCGGCTGCCAAAAACTCAACGGCCGCAGCGCGCTCGGATACGTCAGGACGCGCGACACGCCGCGAGCCGATCTGGACAGGATGACCAACCAACGACAGTTCCTGTCCGCGCTGCTGCACGATGCCGCCGAGCCAGCGGTATGGCTCAACCCATGGCGCTGGTACACGGTGCCGCGGGCAGCCGCCGACGCCCTGACCGTCGATGGCGATGACCACGTGTGGGACCTGTTGCGGCTTGGCTGGGCACTACACGGATCCACCACCGCTCTGACCGTGCCGATCGGCGAGTTCACCAGCGGTGACGCCGGGTCGGTCGTGGTGTGGAACCACGAGGAGGCCCGCCGGCTGTTCGAGGCGCTGGCCGCCGACGCACCGGTGCCGGCGGACGCGGCCGACGGGCAGCAATAGCGTCGCCTTTCAGGCGGGCCGAGCGCCGACAGCCAAATTTCTCCATAAGTTACCACCCATTTAACCGAGGCTTCCTTTACTTAGGAAAACCTTTCCTGGCTATCCGCGCGGGGCCGCGTTGCGTCGTTAGCGAATCCTTTCCTGACTAAGTGAAACCTTGGTTGCAACCACTATCTAGCAGGCATAACATGCCTCCATGGGCAATTACGACGACGACAAAACAAAGTTCCTGGAATTGGTACAGGAACAAATCTTCAATGAATTCACCAGCGCGCAGCAATACCTGGCAATCGCCGTTTATTTCGACAGCGCAACCCTCCCGCAATTGGCGAAACATTTCTACGGCCAAGCGGTCGACGAACGCAATCACGCAATGATGCTGGTACAGCATCTGCTCGACCGCGATGTCAATGTGGAGATCCCGGGAGTCGATGCGGTCCGGAATCAATTCGACAAACCGCGCGACGCGCTGGCGCTGGCGCTCGATCAGGAACGCGTCGTCACCGAGCAGGTCAGCCGGCTTGCGGCGGTGGCCCGTGACGAGGGCGACCACCTCGGCGAGCAGTTCATGCAGTGGTTCTTGCAGGAGCAGATCGAAGAGGTGGCTCTGATGACCACGCTCGTCCGGGTCGCCGACCGCGCGGGAGCCAACCTGTTCGACCTGGAAAACTTCGTCGCCCGCGAGTTGGGCTCTGCCGCGGCCGGGATGGCTGCGCCGCACCCCGCCGGTGGACGTCTCTCGCCGAACTAGCCGCTGTCCTCGGCGACGCGTCCGCTCTGCAACCACGCCTTTGTGCGACCCGGATGGTGGGTAGCAAGCCAAGCCACCCCGACATCCCGGCAGAAGTCGATGTCTTCGTAGTTGTCGACGTTCCAGCAGTACACCGCCCTACCCTGAGCAACGGCGCGATCGGCGAGCTGCGGATACTCCTTCAACGTCGACAACGACGGCCCGACAGCGGTGGCACCGACGGCAGTGGCCGCACCGCTGGTCAGGTAGCGGGCCGTTCTCCCGAGCAGCACCGTCGGCAGCAGCGGTGCAGCCCGCCGAATGCGCCAGACGGCGGCCGCCGAAAACGACATCACCACTGCGCGGGACCGATCGGCGGAGGCCGGCGCGGCTATGCCGAAGCGGTGCAGCAGCGCCAGCAGCTTGGTTTCCACCAGCGAGCCGTATCGGACGGGGTGTTTCGTCTCCACGAAGAGCTTCACCGGCCGGTTCCAGTCCAGAACGAGCGAAACCAGCGCGTCCAGCGTCAGCAGACTGGTATCACCGTGCGCGCCGTCGGCGCGCCAGCTGTCATGCCATGCCCCGTACTCGAGCTCGCGCAGCTGCGCGAGGGTCATGGTGCTGACCAGGCCGGCGCCGGTCGAGGTGCGCTCCAGCCGGCGGTCATGCACGCAAACCAGATGCCCGTCGCGAGTCAGGCGCACATCGCATTCCACGCCGTCGGCGCCCTCTTTGAGCGCGAGGTCGTAGGCGGCCAGCGTATGTTCGGGCCGGGCGGCCGAGGCGCCGCGGTGGGCGACAACAAAGGGATGCCCGGCGAGCACCTCTTCGGCCCACGTCATACCCCTATGCTGCCGGTTCCTGCCCCTGCAACTCAACCGGACCGGCGGACGCGGGGCCGGCGGGGAGATCCGGGCTGACCATGACCCAGCGGTGTGCGGGCCGTTCCACCGGTTTCCGCTCGAATCCCTCGAAGACCCGGGCGGCCGCGGCCACTGTGGCTGCCGCAAACAGGTAGGCGAACACCATCGCGACGGTGTTGTTGGCGATGCCCTGAGCGTCGGTGGCGAAGCTGGTAAGCATGGCGAACGTGGAGACCCCGTAGCTGAAAAGCCACGCAATCCACCACTCGACGATGGGTCTCCGTAGCCGGGCGTAATTCTCCTCGAGAACCGCCAGCTCTAACACGTACACAGGCGCCCACAGCAGATTGGCCAACGGCGTCACGCAGCCGGCCCACAACGACCGGACGGAACGTTGCTCTGGCAGACCGTGATGTGAGAACACCGCGGCCCGTCGGGCGATCAGCCAACGGATCAGCATCACGCCAGAGGTCATCGTGGCCGCGATCGCGGCCACACTGGCGAGCACCCCGAGCCAGTCCGCGGCCATGGCCACCCACGAGTTCAGCAAGGTGTTCCGGTTGATCACCAACAGGACATAGCGCACCACGTACACCAGGACGGCAATGCTCAGAACGAGCACACTCACGAACATCGTGGTGCGAACCGCCGCCGCAGACGGCCCCGGGTGCTCGGGGGTTTCGGCCGGTGCGAGCGCCTGGCCGACCCGGTCTGCCAGACCCCAGCGCGGCATCACGGCATAGCGTGGCGTGGGCCCGAGGAACCGACGTCCGCGTCGTACGGGCGGCGCCGCCCCGGGTCGCACCGCTATCCAGCGATAACCGGGAGGCAGCCGCGGCGGGGTGCGCTGCCAGCCGGGAGCCCCAGGGGGTCTGGCCGGCGCCGGGGCAGCGTGCGTACTCCACCGCGGATCGGCCGCCGGTGCATTCGCCAGGGGCGCCATCAAGGCACCCCGACAGCGGGGACACCATTCACGTCGCCGCTCGCGCACGTTCCACCGAGTGCCGCACTGGGAACACACCTGGATCACCGGACCAGCCTAGCTTCG
>CAYNLB010000053.1:5308-8221 GCA_964397935.1 uncultured Mycobacterium sp. | reverse complement strand
GACGATGCCGGCAGCAGGACGCTTTCGGCCCGGCCCGCAACGTCCTTAGCTATCGATACCTATCCACAGTTTCCACAGGTTTATCCACACGGCGTTCGGGGGTATCTAGCGCATCAATCCAGCCTCTAGCAATTGACGTTGTTGTAACTGTGGATAACAACCCGGTAACGAAGCGCGCCATCGACAGCCCGAGCGCGCGCCCGAGCGAAATTGCTTGACTTACTAAACATATGTAGATCAGAGATCAGACCGCGCGAACGCCACCCACGCAGCGCCTCGTTCGTCCGCGCGCCCCGCAGTCATCGCCAACGCGCAGATCAGGGCACTATTTTTCAACCCCGCCTCAAAGCGCTATGATCGCGGACGCGAAACGTTGTTGTGACTCACCTCACTAGCCGAGGTGAGAGTGCGGGGAAAGGCGATTGATGGCCACGCATTCGTTCGGTCCGGGTTCACCGGCCCCATCTAAGTCGTGCTCCGGCTCGGCCGCGTGGAACCACAGCTACAGCGTCGCCGCGCTGCGCGCCGGTCTGATCGCACTGCTTTTGCTGGCGATTCTCGCCGCCATCGTTTTAGCTTAAAAACCCGCCGAGCGGGTATTCGAAGTCTGCTCACAGCGGTCATTCTTGCGGTGCGCGCGGTCATGGAGCAGGGTTGATTACGGCTGGCCGTCGCGTGGCAGCCCCGCGTGAATGAGCGCCAAGACGACAATCGAAGAAAGGAATGCCGTGGCTGTATACACCCTGCCCGACCTGGACTGGGACTATGGAGCGCTAGAACCGCATATCTCCGGCCAGATCAACGAGCTTCACCACGATAAGCACCACGCCACCTACGTCAAGGGCGCCAACACCGCCCTCGAAAAGCTCGAGGAGGCCCGCGCCAACGGAGACCACGCCGCGATCCTGCTCAACGAGAAGAACCTGGCCTTCAACCTCGGCGGTCACGTCAACCACACCATCTGGTGGAAGAACCTTTCTCCTAACGGCGGTGACAAGCCGACCGGCGAGCTTGCCGCGGCCATCGACGACGCTTTCGGGTCATTCGACAACTTCCGTGCGCAATTCCATGCGGCCGCAACCACCGTGCAGGGGTCCGGATGGGCAGCACTCGGCTGGGACACGCTCGGCAACAAGCTGCTCATATTCCAGGTGTACGACCACCAATCCAACTTCCCGCTCGGGATCATCCCGCTGCTACTGCTCGACATGTGGGAGCACGCTTTCTATCTGCAGTACAAAAACGTCAAGGTCGATTTCGCCAAGGCATTCTGGAACGTGGTGAACTGGGCGGACGTCCAGGAGCGCTACACCGCCGCAACCGCGAAGACCAAAGGGTTGATCGCCGGCTGACATCATCTCCATCGGCGGGGGCGTCGCGCGGATTGCGCGGCGCCCCCGCCGTTTGACCGGCCTTGAAACAAGAAGCTTGAGAACATATGTGCCCGGTCACCGTGTCGGGTTGCAAGGCGCCTGACCCGCAGGCATCCTTAATTATTCGAGCTACCAGTGGGGTTATTCGAAACGGAGGCTTCGCGCGGAGGTCGAAATGGAAACTGGGTCAGACCGGCCGATAGGGGTTGCCCCCTTCCATTCTCGTGGCGCCCTGAAAGGGTTTGTGATCTCCGGGCGTTGGCCTGATTCGACGAAAGAGTGGGCGCAATTGCTCATGGTCGCGGTCCGGGTCGCATCCCTTCCCGGATTGCTCTCGACCACAACGGTGTTCGGTGCCCGCGAGGAACTGCCCGACGAACCCGAGCCGGACACCGTCGGCCTGGTGATGGCGGAAGGTACGGTTTTTGGTGAAACAGCCATCCAGCCAGGGTATTTCGCTGAGCACCAGCCTCCCGCCCTGCTGATGCTGCATCCGCCCTCAGAAACCACGCCGTCGTTGCCGGAATGCACGGGCGCGGCGTCGGGGTGCGTACTGCTGCCGGGATTGCCGTATCTCGGGTTGGAGCATCGTGCGGCCTGGGTGGAGGCCGAGGCCGACGGCACCATCACGTCCATGGTGAGCCGTGTCGGCGTCGACCCAATCAGCCATCCCGATACGGCAATTCTGGCAATGCTGCTTGCGGCATAGACGACTCGGTGAATCCGGCTCTCGAATCGAGAAATGCGGCCGCCTGAACTTAACCGCTCTTCTGGAGCGCAACGGATCCGCTCGCTAACCTGGTGCCATCAGCGAAGGGGAGTAGCCCCGAATCGTCGAGTCGACATACTGGCGCATAGCCCGGCCGACGAACCGGTCCGACGGGACCGGTGGGCGAGACCTTCGACCGGAGTTCGATGACCACGTGGTCGTCGACGACGTGTCGAAAGGTCGCCGCCATGCTCGCCACCACCCTGTTGAGTCTCGGCGTGGTGTTTCTCGCCGAGCTCGGCGACAGGTCGCAACTCATCAGCATGACCTACGCGCTGCGCTACCGATGGTGGGTGGTACTTACCGGAGTGACGGTCGCGTCGTTCCTGGTGCACGGAATTTCCGTGGCGATCGGCCACCTTTTGGGCGCCGCGTTGCCGGCACGTCCCATGGCATTCGCGTCGGCGTTCGCGTTCCTGGCCTTTGCGCTATGGGCCTGGCATGAATGCGGGGCCGCGGACGAGGCACCGCAGACGACGCGCAAAACGCGATTCGCGTTTCTGACCGTGGTGTCGTCGTTCGTGCTCGCGGAACTGAGCGACAAGACGACCCTGGCGGCGGTGACGTTAGCCAGCGATCATGATTGGGCCGGTGTGTGGATCGGCACGACACTGGGCATGGTCTTGGCTGATGGTTTGGCGATCGGCGTAGGCATGTTGCTGCATCGGCGTCTTCCCCATCAGCTACTACACGTCGTGGCCGGCCTGCTCTTCCTGCTGTTCGGATTGTGGATGCTGTTGGACGGCGCGCTGGGCTGGCGCTCGGTGGCCA
>CAYNLB010000053.1:0-5208 GCA_964397935.1 uncultured Mycobacterium sp. | reverse complement strand
TGCTGTTGGACGGCGCGCTGGGCTGGCGCTCGGTGGCCATCGTCATGACCGCTGCTGTGGCCACCGCCGCCGCAGGGGTGGCGGCCGCGCAAATTCTCCGACGAGCGGAACGGAAGCCTCGGTAGCCGTAAGGCCGCCCGGTATCGGCTAGGGCGTCCTTCTGTCCCGCTCCCCGGCCCGATGAAGTACGGCGACCCGTTTGCCGGAGGATTCCAGCCGGCCTCAGACGGCACCGGCGTTCGTTTAGTGGATATGTAGTCGGCCTGACAGCAAAGACCCTTGGCAATAGGGACCAATTGCTGGCTGGTTGCGGTGCGACCGGCCAGCACTGTGTGGACCCTCGCTTCGGCAATCCCGGCTCCGGGTTCCCGCCACGTGTCCCCACAACCCGAACTCTGCGGATAACCTGTGAGTTTCACCGATCCAGTGGACACTTCAGCGAATTAGGTAGACGCTCGTGCGGTGTGGACTTGGCTCCTGTCAGCTACGCCTGTGTCCAAGGCCCACGTTTGCACTTGGTTAGGAACACAACCCCCTCGTAGTATCAACAGCTAATAGACCTAGGCAATGGTTTACTTCTACAGCCCAGTGGAGGTCATATCGATGAGCACGACGTTCGCTGCCCGCCTCAACCGTCTGTTCGACACGGTGTACCCACCGGGACGCGGGCCGCACACTTCGGCAGAAGTGATCGCGGCACTCAAGGCCGAGGGCGTCACGATGTCGGCGCCCTACCTGTCTCAGCTACGTTCGGGCAACCGCACTAACCCCTCGACAGCGACCATGGTCGCATTGGCCAACTTCTTCCGTATCAAGTCGGCCTTCTTCACCGACGACGAGTACTACGAGAAGCTCGACAGGGAACTGTCGTGGCTGGCCACGATGCGCGATGACGGCGTGCGCCGTCTCGCGCTGCGCGCCGCCGAGTTGTCGCCCGAAGCCCAGCATGAGGTCATGGAGCGGGTCAACGAGCTGCGGCGCGTGGAGCACTTGGACGCCTAGCGGAAGACCAGGCCGGCTACCGGCTGCGCGGCCGACCTGAAGCGCTGCCCCCCACCCATCCCGATTAGTGTTGGCTCACGGATCGCGCACACGCGAGACCGATCGTCCACGAGACACCGGGAGGCGGCCGGGAATGGGCTTGTTCCGCAAGCGAAAGAGTCGCGCGACGCGTCGCGCCGAAGTGCGTGCGATCAGAACCCGCGCGAAGATCGAGGCCAGGTTGGCCGCCAAGAACGAGGCTCGGCGTTTCAAAGCCGCCCAGCGGGCGGACGAAAAGGCACTCAAGGCGCAGATCAAAGCGCAGCGGGAGAGCGACCGGACCGCATTGAAAGTTGCTGAGGCCGAGTTGAAAGCTGCGCGCGAAGGCAAGATCTTGTCCCCGACACGGATTCGCCGGACGCTGACGGCATCTCGGCTGCTCGCGCCGATCCTCGCGCCGGTGATCTACCGGGCCGCCATCTCCGCGCGCGCACTGGTCGACCAGCGTCGCGCGGATCAGCTCGGCATTCCGTTAGCTCAGATCGGTCAATTCTCCGGGCACGGCGCCCAGTTGTCGGCCCGCATTGCCGGAGCGGAAAAGTCATTGCGGACGGTGCAGGACCGCAAGCCCAAGGACGCCGAGACCAAGCAGTTCGTTTCCGCCATCACCGAACGGCTCGCCGATCTGTCGGCGGCCGTCACCGCCGCGGAGAACATGCCGGCCGCGCGCCGCCGGCCGGCCCACGCCGCGATCTCGTCGCAGCTGGACGGTATCGAGGCGGACCTGATGGCCCGCCTCGGGTTGACCTGACTCCCCGGGCGGGCAGGTGACCGAACTCAACCGCGCTCGACGCGGAAGGCGGTGGTCCCGGCGCCGGTGCTCGGGGCATCCGGCCGCCGGTGGCGATGCCGCGATGCCGCAGGTGACGTCCCAGTCTGGCCGTTCGTGGCGGTGGCAGTGGCGCTCGTCGGTGCAGGCGCCCTATCGCGATCCGATGCCGATCGTGACCGGCCGCCGAGTCGCCGCCCCGCGTCCTGGCATGATGGGACCGAGGAGCCGGTGGGCTAGAAAAGTTACCTAAGCAAAGCTCAAAGGAGCGGCCGCATGGCAGACGCGCAGGATCAACCCAACAGCGAACCCGACGGTGCACCGACTCCGCCGGAGAAGCAACCTCCTGCCAAGGCGGTCAAGAAAACCGCAAAAGCGCCCGCGAAGAAAGCGCCCGCCAAAAAGGCGCCGGCCAAAAAGGCGCCGGCCAAGAAAGCACCGGCCAAGAAAGCAACCGCCAAGAAGGCGCCGGCCACGAGCCCAGAACCCGCGGCGAAGCCGGAAACTCCGGCCGAGCAACCCCTCGGCTCCCAGCCGCCGTCAGCGCCCAACGGTGAACTTGCCGCTGCCAAAGATGCCGCGGCACAAGCGAAGTCGACCATAGAAGCTGCCAACAACCCGGTTTCGCAAGGTGCTTCGGCAACGGAGTCGCGCCTGTCGCTGATCCCGCTGATAGTCGCGCTCAGCCTCAGTCTGTTGGCTATCCTGCTGATCCGGCAGCTGCGGCGCCGCTGAACCTTCCGGAAGTGACCGTACCGTTCCGGCCGACCGCCGACCTTGTTGACAGCATCGGGCCAGACGTACGCAGCTGCGACGTCCAGTTCCGTCAGTTCGGCGGCCGCCATGAATTCGCCGGACCGATCCGTACCGTCCGCTGCTTCCAGGACAATGCGCTGCTGAAATCGGTACTGTCACAGCCCGGCGCGGGCGGGGTCCTGGTGATCGACGGCCGCGGGTCCCTGCACACCGCGCTGGTCGGCGACGTCATCGCCGAATTGGCACGATCCAACGGCTGGGCCGGTCTGATTGTCCACGGAGCGGTGCGTGACGCCGCCGCATTGCGCGGCATCGACATCGGCATCAAGGCGCTGGGCACCAACCCCCGCAAGAGCACCAAGACCGGAGCCGGCGAGCGCGACGTCGAAGTCACTCTGGGCGGCGTGACGTTCATCCCGGGCCAAATCGCCTACAGTGACGACGACGGCATCGTCATTGTTTGAGCGGCTATTAAACAGCCACTGGTTCGGTCTTTTTCGCGAATCGCAGGCCCTCGTCATCGACCTTGCCATGCCGGATCGTTCGCATGTCGAAGAAATAGTTCTGTTTGAGCCGCCATGGCGCGCGCGACCCCGATTTGGGCAGCAAGTGCATCGCGCGCTGGAAGTAGCCGGGGCTGAAGTCCATGAACGGCAACTCGTCGACGTCGTCGCCCGGATGCTGCGGCTCCACGGTGTCAAACCCTTTGGCGTCCATGTAATTCAGCAACCGGCAGACGAATTCGGAGACCAGGTCGGCCTTCAGCGTCCATGACGCGTTCGTGTATCCGAAGGTGATCGCGAAATTCGGGACACCGGAGAACATGCAGCCCTTGTAGGTCATCAGCGATGTCAGATCGAAGGGCGCACCGTTCCGGGACGGCTGCACCCCGCCCAGCAACTGCATGTTCAGCCCCGTGGCGGTGATGATGATGTCGGCCTGCAACTCCTCGCCCGAGGTGAGTTTGATCCCGGTTTTGGTGAACCGGTCGATGGTGTCGGTGACGACGTCGGCCTTGCCGTGTCGGATGGTTCGGAAGAAGTCGCCGTCGGGAGCCAGGCACAGCCGTTGGTCCCACACGTTGTACCGCGGTCCGAAGTGCTTTTCGACGTCGTAGCCTTCCGGCAGGCGACGCTGCGCCATCGTCATCAGCGTCTTACGCATGTACGCGGGGGCTTTGCGCGACAGCTGATACTGGAAGATGCTGAACGCGATGGCCTTCCAGCGGTTCGCTATGCGCGCGAGGCGGTCCGGCAGCAACCGGTTGGCCCGCTCGGCGAAGGGGTCGACTCCGGGCAGCGATCCGATGTAGGTCGGTGAGCGCTGCAGCATCGTCACGTGGCCGGAACCCGAGTTCACCAAGGCCGGGATGAGCGTCACCGCCGTGGCACCGGATCCGATGACAATGATTTTCTTGCCCTGGTAATCGAGGTCCTCGGGCCAGTGCTGCGGATGGACGATCGTGCCGGCGAAGTCTTCCGCGCCGACGAACGTGGGCGAGTACCCCTCGTCGTAGTTGTAGTAGCCACTGCAGGCGAACAGGAACGAGCAGGTGACCTCGCGCTGTTGGCCGTCGTTTTCCACGGTCAGGGTCCAGCGGTTGTCGGCGTCGGACCAATCGGCGGCCACGACCCGGTGGCGGTAGCGGATATGGCGGTCGATCCCGTTCTCGACCGCGGCCTCCTTGATGTAAGCCTTGATCGAGGGGCCGTCGGCGATCGACTTCGCCGAATGCCACGGCTTGAAGCGGAACCCGAGGGTGAACATGTCCGAGTCCGATCGAATGCCAGGGTATTTGAACAAGTCCCAGGTCCCGCCCAGGTCGTCGCGACGTTCGAGGATGGCGTAGCTCTTGGCGGGGCAGCGGTCCTGTAGGTGCCAGGCCGCGCTCACCCCGGAGATGCCGGCGCCCACGATGACGACGTCAAGGTGCTCAGTCATGGCGCCACGCTATCAACGCCGCGTCGAATGGGTCAACAGGGTGTCGAATATGTCGACGCTGTGTAAAGTAGCTGCCGTGACCACCATCGGCCAGACCCGCGCCCTGCGCGGTCGCCGTGCGATGCGCCCCTCGGGCGACGACCGCGAACAGGCGATTCTTGCGACCGCCGAGCGACTCCTCGAAGAGCGTCCATTCGCCGACATCTCGGTCGACGACCTGGCCAAGGGTGCCGGCCTTTCGCGGCCGACGTTCTACTTCTATTTCAAGTCCAAGGAGGCGGTCCTGCTGTCGCTGCTCGAGCCGGTGATCGCACGTGCCGACGCCGAATTCGACGGCGCGGTGCAACGGCTGCCCACGGACCCGCGCCGGGTGTGGCGCAACGGCATCAACGCGTTCTTCACCGCGTTCAGCTCGCACCGCTCGCTGGCCCGGGCCGCCACGGAGGCGCTGGCGACCAGCTCGGAGTTGCGGGCGGTGTGGCTGGGATTCATGCAGAAGTGGATCGACCAGACGGCGACCATGATCGCCGCGGAACGAGCCCGCGGCGCCGCGCCGGAAACCATCCCGGCCGCCGATCTGGCGACGTCGCTCAATCAGATGAATGAGCGCACCATGATGGCCGCGTTCGCGGCCGAGACACCGGCGGTCGACGAGGACCGCGTCGTCGACACCCTCACCCACATCTGGGTCAGCAGCATCT
>CAYNLB010000052.1:0-28739 GCA_964397935.1 uncultured Mycobacterium sp. | reverse complement strand
CCGCCGGGAGCAACATGGCCAGCACCGACAGCGCCGTTGGGTCCAGCTGGGCCTAACTCACAACCTTCAGGCGCGGCAGCACACCACCCGCCGGTGTGCTGTCGCGTCCTGCGGTTACCGAGCACTTTGACCCCTCGAGGTATTGATGGACCAACAGAGCACCCGCACCGACATCACCGTCAACGTCGACGGCTTCTGGATGCTCCAGGCACTCCTGGACATTCGGCACGTCGCGCCGGAGTTGCGGTGCCGGCCATTTGTCTCTACCGACTCGAACGACTGGCTGAACGAGCATCCCGGGATGGCGGTGATGCGCGAGCAGGGCATCGTCGAAGACGGCGAGGTAAACGAGCAGGTGGCGGCTCGGATGCGGGTGCTTGCTGCACCCGACCTCGAGGTCATCGCCTTGCTGTCACGCGGCAAGCTGCTGTACGGCGTGGTCGACGACGAGGATCAGCCGCCAGGCTCGCGCGATATCCCGGACAACGAATTCCGGGTGGTGCTGGCGCGCCGCGGCCAGCACTGGGTGTCGGCAGTCCGGGTCGGCGGCGACATCACCGTCGACGACGTTGCCATCGCGGACAGCGCCTCGATCGCGGCCCTGGTCATCGACGCCCTGGAATCGATTCACCACGCGGAGCCTGCCGCGATCAACGCGGTCAACGTGCCGCTCGAGGAAATGCTGGAAGCCACGAAGTCGTGGCAGGAGTCGGGCTTCAACGTGTTCTCCGGAGGCGACCTACGGCGGATGGGCATCAGTGCCGCCACGGTGGCGGCACTGGGCCAGGCGCTATCGGACCCCGCCGCCGAGGTTGCGGTGTACGCGCGTCAGTACCGGGACGACGCCAAAGGCCCCAGCGCGTCGGTGCTGTCGCTGAAGGATGGTTCAGGCGGCCGCATCGCGCTCTACCAACAGGCGCGTACGGCAGGTTCGGGGGAGGCGTGGCTGGCGATCTGCCCGGCAACCCCGCAGCTGGTGCAAGTGGGCGTCAAGACCGTCCTGGACACCCTTCCTTACGGCGAATGGAAAACGCACCGCAGGGTGTGATTTTCACGCGAAACACAAAGTTTACCAATGCTTTTGCATTCAACATGCGGCTGACATGCGAACACGGCATACTTTCGTAAGAGCATTTACAAATCGCAAACCGGCGTCACCACAACTTTTAATCGCAAGGCGAGGCACATGAAATCCGAATTAGTCGAGCTGCACTTCCCGGGGGGCTTCCACGCCGTGGGAGGTAGATCGGCAGAGCTCGCGCGACCGGCGGCCCGGGTTTACTCATTCAACACGGTAGGGGGTGCAGGGCGATGACTGCGGTAACCACGGCAGTTGAAGCGCCACAGCCTGACGTCGAGGGAATCTCACAGCCTCGGGCAGTCGTGGTCGGCGTCATGGCCGGCGAGGGTGTCCAGATCGGCGTCCTCCTGGACGCCAACGCTCCCGTCTCGGTGATGAGCGACCCGCTGTTGAAGGTGGTCAACAGCCGGTTGAGGGAGCTCGGCGAGACCCCGTTGGAGGCCGCGGGACGCGGCAGATGGGCGCTGTGCCTGGTCGATGGTACGCCGTTGCGGGCTACCCAATCCCTGACCGAGCAGGACGTTTACGACGGCGACCGGTTGTGGATCCGATTCATCCCGGACACCGAGCACCGCTCGCAAGTCATCGAGCACATCTCCACCGCGGTCGCGGCAGACCTCAGCAAGCGTTTCGCCGCCATAGACCCGGTTGTTGCGCTGCAGGTCGGCGCGTCGATGGTAGCGATAGGGCTGATGTCCGCCACCGCTCTGCTGAGCTGGTGGCGTTGGAACCACAACTCCTGGCTGCCAACGGTCTACGCCGGAATCATCGCCGCGGTGGCATTGGGCGTTTCCGTGCTGTTGTTGGTGCGCGCCCAAACGGACCAGGACCGGCGTGTTGGCGACATCATGCTGCTGAGCAGCCTCGCGCCGCTGTCGGTCGCCGGGGCGTCAGCGCCGCCCGGCGGGATAGGATCCCCGCACGCGGTGTTGGGTTTTGGAGTGCTCACGATCGCCGCCATGCTGGCCTTGCGCTTCACCGGCCGCCGGTTGGGCATCTACACCGCAATCATCACCGTCAGCGCGGTGACAGCAATTGCGGCTCTGTCGCGCATGGTCGCGATGACCAGCGCTGTGACGCTGCTGACCAGCGTTGTGCTGCTCTGCGTGTTTTTCTACCAGGGCGCACCGGCACTATCGCGACGGCTGGCCGGCATTCGCCTGCCGGTGTTTCCGTCGGCCACCAGCCGGTGGGTCTTTGAGGCCCGTCCCGACCTGCCCACCACCGTGGTGCGTTCCGACGGTGGTCCGCCGGTGCTGGAGGGGCCCGCATCGGTCCGGGACGTGCTGACCCAAGCCGAACGCGCCCGCTCGTTCCTGACCGGGTTGCTGACCGGGCTGGGCGTGCTGATGGTGGTCTCCCTGAGCGCTTTGTCCGATCCGCACACCGGGCAGCGCTGGCTCCCGCTCTTGCTGGCTGGCTTCAGCGCAGGGTTCCTGATGCTCCGAGGCCGCTCCTACGTCGACCGCTGGCAGGCGATTACCTTGGCCGGCACCGCGGTGTTGATCGTCGCCGCAGTGGTGGTGCGCTACGCGCTGGTGTTGCAGTCGCCACTCGCGGTCTCGGTCAGCGCGGCAATCTTGGTTCTGCTGCCCGCGGCGGGCCTGACCGCTGCTGCCGTGGTGCCCAACACCATCTACAGCCCGATATTCCGCAAATTTGTCGAATGGATCGAATACCTCTGCCTGATGCCGATTTTCCCGTTGGCATTCTGGTTGATGAATGTCTATGCAGCAATCCGCTATCGGTAGCAGCAGGGTGTGGCGTGGTCGCGCGTCGAGTGCGACCATCGCCGCCATCTTGCTAGCCTCAGGCGCCCTGGCAGGCCTACCACCCGCATCCGCAATCTCGCCACCGACGATTGATCCGGCCGCCGTGCCGCCAGACGATCCACCCGGACCGCCGGCACCGATGAAGCAGAACTCCTACTGCACCGAGGTCGGCGTGTTGCCCGGTACCGATTTCCGGTCGCAACCGAAGTACATGGACGTGCTGAACATGCAGGAGGCATGGCAGTTCGGCCGCGGCTCCGGTGTGAAGGTCGCCGTCATCGACACCGGTGTGACTCCACACCCCAGGTTTCCGCACCTGATCCCCGGCGGCGACTACGTCATGGGCGGTGACGGATTGTCGGACTGCGATGCTCACGGCACGCTCGTGGCGTCAATGATCGGCGCGGCACCCGCCAATGGCGCCGTGCCGCCGGCGGAAATACCGCGCAAGCCCGTCACCGTGCCCACGACGGAGCCGCCCCCGAAAGCGCCACCGCCACAGACGGTGACCTTGTCGCCCTTGCCTCAGACCGTGACGATGGTTCCGGAAGCGCCTCCGCCGCCGTTCGGATTTCCGCCCCCTCCTCCTGCTCCGCCACCACCCGCTGAGCAGCCACCACCTGCTGAGCAGCCACCTGCTGAGCAGGCTCCGGCGGCCAACCACGGCGGCGGCACGGTGACAATACCGAGCTACGCCGGCCGCGGGCGGGTGGTCGGGGTGGACAATCCACGCAGTCCACGTCCGCTCGACCCGACGCCCAGTCCACCACCTGCGCCGCCCGCGCCGGCTCCGGCCAACGACGCTTTCAGCGGGATCGCACCGGATGTCGACATCATTTCGATCCGGCAGACCAGCCAGGCCTTCGGCCTCAAGGATGCCTACACCGGCGATGAGGATCCGCAGACGCGGGCAAAGATCGACAACGTCGAGACGATGGCGCGGGCGATCGTGCACGCCGCCGACATGGGAGCGTCGGTGATCAACATCTCCGACGTGACGTGCATGAGCGCGCGCAACGTCGTCGACCAGCGTGCGCTGGGGGCCGCGGTCCGTTACGCGGCAGTCGACAAGAACGTCGTCATCGTCGCCGCGGCCGGGGACACCAGCAAAAAGGATTGCAAGCAGAACCCGCCCCATGATCCGTTGTCACCCAACGATCCCCGTAACTGGAGCTCTGTCACCACGGTTGTGACGCCCTCGTGGTTCAGCGACTACGTCCTGACCGTCGGTGCAGTCGATGCAGCGGGACGTCCCCTGAGCCAAGGCGGTCAGGGTCAGGGGACGACGAGCATGGCCGGGCCCTGGGTAGGGATCGCTGCGCCCGGAACCGACGTCGAGGGGCTCTCCCCCCGGGATAACGGCCTGATCAACGCGATCGACGGTCCGGACAACACGCTGTTGGTCCCGTCCGGCACCAGCTTCTCGGCCGCTATCGTGTCCGGGGTGGCCGCGCTGGTTCGCGCGAAATTTCCCGAGCTATCGGCGTACCAAGTCGTCAACCGGTTGACCCGGACCGCCCACGCGCCGGCTCGTGGCGTGGACAACCAGGTCGGTCACGGAGTCGTCGACCCGGTGGCGGCACTGACCTGGGACGTACCCGTAGGCCCGGTGAAGCCACCGCAGCAACTGTCGACGCCGCTGAACATACCTAAACCGGCCCCGCCCCGCGATATGGTGCCAGTGTGGGTCGCCGCCGGGGGATTGCTCGGGGCGCTACTGATTGGCGGTGCAGTGTTCGGTACGGCGATGTTGATGAAGCGATCGCGGAAACAGCAATGAGTTCGGGGGAGCACCGGTGATGAAGGCCCAGCGCAGCTTCGGGTTGTCCTTGGCGTGGACCCGGGTCACCACGGTGTTCCTGGTCGACATCGTGATCATGGTGGTGGCCAGTCACTGCCCAGAGTCCTGGCAGGGCACGCATCGCATCGCGTTTTGGGTGGGTGTTGGCCTCGTGGTGCTGGTTACGCTGTTGTCACTGGTCACGCACCACGGCCTCACGGTGACGTCGGGGTTGGTCACCTGGCTATGGGATTGGTCAGCCGACCCGGGCACCGCGCTGGCCGCGGGATGCACACCGCCCCTTGACTATCAACGCCGATTTGGGCGCGACAAGGTCGGGGTGCGTGAGCACGCAGGCCGTCTGGTCACGGTGATTGCGGTGAACGGAGGTAACGACGAGGCGTCGTCACGTCACCGCCATCGGACGTCGCCGCCCACCTTGCTGGTGCGGTCGGTCGCTGACGGGCTGCGCCAGTTCGATATCCAGCTCGATGACATCGACATCGTGTCGGTGAAGGTGCGCCGCGGCGGCAACGCCGCCGAGTTGTCGAAGCTCGATGACTGGGGGCCGGAAGAGTGGGGCCTGGTAAGCGATCAGCCCACCGCATATGTACGCCGCACGTGGCTTGTGCTGCGAATGAACCCGCAGCACAACGTCGCCGCGGTGGCGGCCCGCGATTCGCTGGCGTCGACGCTGGTGGCGGCCACGGAGCGGCTGGCCCAAGATCTCGATGGACCCACGTTCTCGGCCCGGCCCCTGACCGCCGACGAGCTCGCCGCGGTTGACAGCGCTGTGCTGGCCGATCTGGAGCCGACCTGGAGCCGACCCGGCTGGCGCCACCTCAAGCATTTCAACGGGTTCGTCAGCAGCTTTTGGTTGACGCCGTCGGATATCACCACCGAGACTCTGGAGCACCTCTGGCAATCCGACACCATCGCCACCGTGCTGACGATCCGGCTCACCGCTCCCGACGGCCGCCCTGAGGTGTCGGCCTGGGTGCGCTACCACAGCGAGAGCAGGTTGCCGCACGAGGTGTCGGCGGGACTCAACCGTCTCACCGGACGCCAGCTGGCCGCGGTGCGCGCCAGCTTGCCTGCCCCGGCAACGCGCAGACTGCTGGTCGTCCCGAGCCGTCCGCTGTACGACGACGATGAACTGGTGCTGTCGATTGACCAGATGCGGGAGAGCCCGGCCGGCGTGCCCGTAGCGCAATGACGCGGTCGCAATCAACCGCCGAAGGTGCCCGCAATGCGATGGTCGCCGGCCTGCTGGCATCCGGTATCTCGGTCAACGGGCTGCAGCCCAGCCACAACCCGCAAGTTGCCTCGCAAATGTTCAACACGGCGACCAACCTCGATCCAGACATGTGCGATGCCTGGCTCGCACGGGTCCTGACCGGGGACCAGAGCATCGAGGTGCTTACCGGGGCATGGTCGGCGACCAGGACCTTCGGCTGGGAAACCCGTCGCCTCGGGGTCACCGACTTGCAGTTTCGTCCCGAAGTTTCCGACGGCTTGTTCCTGCGGCTGGCAGTCACCAGCGTGGAGTCACTGGCGTGTGCGTACGCCGCTGTCCTCGCCGAAGTGAAGCGCTACGAGGAAGCGTCGAAACTGCTCGACGGCGTAGAGCCGCGCCAGCCCTTCGACCAGGAGTTGGTCGACTACGTGCGTGGAGTGCTGTACTTCCGCACCGGACGTTGGCCGGACGTGCTCAACCAGTTCCCCGAGGGCAAGGTCTGGCGTCAGCCCGAGCTGAAGGCCGCGGGCGCGGCGATGGCCACCACGGCGCTGGCGTCGCTGGGGGTCTTCGAGGAGGCCTTCCGGCGAGGCCAGGATGCCATCGAGGCGGATCGGGTACCGGGCGCGGCCAACATCGCCTTGTACACCCAGGGCATGTGCTTGCGGCATCTGGGCCGCGAGGAGGAGGCCGTCGAGCTGCTGCGTCGGGTGTACTCGCGGGATCCCAAGTTCACCCCGGCCCGCGAAGCGCTGGACAACCCGAACTATCGGCTGATTTTGACCGACCCGGAAACGATTGAGGCCCGCACGGACCCGTGGGATCCCGATAGCGCGCCCACCCGCGAGCAGACAGAGGCCGCTCGCCACGCCGAAGAAGCGGCGAAGTACCTGGCCGAAGGCGACGCCGAGCTCAACGCGATGCTGGGCATGGAGAAAGCCAAACGGGAAATCAAGCTCATCAAGTCCACGACCAGGGTGAACCTGGCTCGCGCCAAGATGGGGCTGCCCGTACCCGTGACATCGCGCCACACTTTGTTGCTGGGCCCACCGGGGACCGGCAAAACGTCGGTAGCGCGGGCTTTCACCAAGCAGCTGTGCGGATTGACCGTGCTGCGCAAACCACTGGTGGTGGAGACCAGCCGCACCAAGCTGTTGGGCCGGTACATGGCCGACGCGGAGAAGAACACCGAGGAGATGCTCGAAGCAGCGCTGGGCGGGGCGGTCTTCTTCGATGAGATGCACACCCTGCACGAGAAGGGCTACCACCAGGGCGACCCCTACGGCAACGCGATCATCAACACGTTGCTGCTGTACATGGAGAACCATCGCGACGAGCTGGTCGTCTTCGGTGCCGGATACGCCAAGGCGATGGACAAGATGCTCGAAGTGAATCAGGGTCTGCGGCGGCGCTTTTCGACGGTGATCGAGTTCTTCAGCTACACCCCGGAAGAGTTGGTAGCGCTGACCCAATTGATGGGCCAGGAAAACCAAGACGTAATCACCGCCGAATCGGCCGAGGTACTGCTGCCGTCGTACACCAAGTTCTACCTCGACGAAACATATTCGGAAGACGGGGATCTCATTCGCGGTATCGATACGCTCGGCAATGCCGGTTTCGTGCGCAATGTGGTGGAGAAGGCCCGTGACCACCGTAGCTTCCGGCTGGATGACGAGGATTTGGACGCTGTGCTGGCCAGTGACGTCACCGAATTCAGCGAGAACCAGTTACTCAGGTTCAAGCAGTTGACCGCCGAGGATCTCACGGAGGGCCTCAACGCGGCAGTGGCCGAGAAGAAGACGGACTAGGCGGCAATTCGGACAGCGTTGCTGGCGCTTTCCAGCGAACCGCGCGCTGTGCCGTGCGGGTGGGCCACTGGTCATCGACAGCGGCGCGGAACACCATCGGAAAATGCTCTGCGCATAAGCATTTCATCCGTGCCGGGTGCCCGTTCTGGCAGCCTGCCGCGACTCTCCGGCGGCCAAGTTGACTCTTGCCGCTTGCGGTGCCACGATGGCTTTTGCAAGCACCTCGCTAGGTGAGGCGTCTGCGCGGATATAGGCCACTGACCTCGAACGTCGAAAGACGCCCAGGGTCAGGACAGCTCCTCCCGGCTTAAGGGTTGAGCCCAAGTGGCTTCCGGTTTCGGTTGGCCGGATACGCCGTGTGGTGCCAAAGCTCTGACGAGAGGGGTGCGGTGACCAGGTGTTTCGCCTGGTGTCCCTCCCCATGTGCGACGTATGGCATCCCCGTGTGCCCTGGCCGTGAGGAGGTGAGAGCGAAATGAGTCCCGGTGATAGTCCGTATCCGAGATCGACGACCATTTCGTTGCGATCCGACCCCGGCCTCGTTTCCCTAGCCTGACTCGGCTCATTTCCGGCGAATTCGTTCGCGCATATCGCCTTGCCTGCGCGCGAAGGATGCACGGCAAGTGGCCACAGGATTAGCGAAACGGCCTGTGTCGGGCTGCTTGTCGTGAGGAGAACGCCCGATGTCGTGTTCAGTCACGCGTCCGGAAGCATGCCCTGGATCCGGCATTGCTGCAGCGAATCCGGTTATTCGACTGCTTTTTCCGCGCCTGATGCTTTATCTGCCTTAACAGCAACAGAATTCAACGTCCAAGCGATGACTGCTCACGAGCTGTATACCGCGCTATTGCGCACACGTGCCGGCTCGTATGCGGTCACCGAAACGGCCAACACGCTCGCGGCTAGCCAAGCGAGGGGGTAATCATGATCGCAGTACCGGACTTCGCAATGCTGCCACCGGAAGTCAATTCCGGGCGCATGTACGCCGGACCCGGTTCGGGCCCGATGCTGGCCGCCGCGTCGGCCTGGAATGGACTGGCGGCGGAGTTACATTCGGCCGCACTGTCTTACGGATCGGTGATAACGGCGCTAACGAGCGAGGAGTGGCATGGTCCAGCGTCCGTTGCAATGGCGGCGGCGGCGATGCCATACGCGGCTTGGGTGAGCACGACCGCCGTGCAGGCCGAGCAGACCGCAACACAGGCCGAGGCTGCGGTAGCCGCCTATGAGGCGGCGTTCGCCGCCACGGTGCCGCCGCCGGTGATCGCGGCTAACCGTGCGCAACTGGCGGCGCTGATCGCCACCAACGTCTTGGGTCAGAACACTCCGGCTATCGCGGCCACCGAGGCCCAGTACGGCGAAATGTGGGCCCAGGACGCCGCCGCAATGTATGGGTATGCCGGCTCATCGGCGGTCGCCACCAGGCTGGCCCGGTTCACTGAGCCGCAGCAAACCGCCCGGGCCGACGGGGTGGCCGGCCAAGCCGCTGCAGTCAGCCAGGCCACGGGCACCTCGGCCGGGGCCCAGCAATCGACGCTGTCGCAGTTCACCGCCAACGTGCCCACGGCGTTGCAGACGCTCGCCTCGCCGGCGGGCTCGGCATCGACGACGCCATCGACGTCTTCGACGTCGGGCCTATGGTCCGTGCTGGGGCCCAACAGCAACTTCTGGAACACCGTGACGTCAACGGGGGCGATCAACCCGGCTCAAGTCGTGCAGGCCGTGACGAGCTCCACATTCTTCGGAGCCAGTGCCGGTGCCATAAGTGACGTGGCCAGCGAAGCATCGCCGCTGGCGACTGGGGGCCTGGGAGCCGGCGCCCAGGGGCTCTCGGGATTGGCGGGCCTGGGCGGCGCCGGCTCTTCGGTGTCGGCAGGCCTGGGCCGAGCGGGCCTGGTCGGCCCCGTGTCGGTGCCGCCCAGCTGGACTGCACCGGCACCACTGGCCAGCCCGCTGGCCTCGACGCTGGGGGGTACGCCGATGGTGGCTCCGCCCCCGGCGATGGCGGCCGGCGTTCCCGGAATGCCGATCGGCGGCATGGCCGGCCAAGGGTTTGGACGCGCCGTTCCGCAGTATGGGTTCCGACCCAACTTCGTGGCACGCCCGCCCGCGGCCGGTTAGCTTTGCCGCCACCGACGGTTACCCAACCTCGGGAAGGGCTTTGCAGATACGCCCTCGAGGACAAGCCGGTCGTCGACGTCGTAAGCGACCTGATGAGCCGGCGACTGGCGGGAACGACTGCAAATACCGCAGATTGCGCTCACAAGACGTCGGCAGCAGCCAATCAGCTCGACGACGGTCTAATCCGCTCACTCTCGGCTAGGGGACAACGCAATCCGACACCTGTAGTCCAGTCTGACGGCAAACATTTCCCGAAGTGAGAGAAGGTAAGTCATGAAGCTGCCGCTAGCGATATTCGCTGTGTCCGCGATGATCGGGCTCGCCGCGCCGGCAACCGCCGATACTCCTCCGGTGGCAGGTGACGACGCGGGCTTCCTCGGCGCCCTACAACAAACCGGTATCAGCTATGCCAGCCCGGATGCGGCCGTCGGCGCCGGCAAAGCGGTGTGCCATTGCCTGAACCACGGCGAGTCGGGCCTGGAGCTAATCCACGACGTGAAGATGCACAATCCCGGATTCGACATGGAGAGCGCGAGCAATTTCGCACTGATCGCGGCGCAGTACTACTGCCCCCATCAACTCTCCAAGGCCTGACGTCAGGACGCCGCGGACGCACCAGCCGGCGGCAACTCGGGGACGGACGGCCGCGAAATGCCATGGTGCTCAACATGGCTGCGGTCAGCTATCCGATGCTGCGAAGACCGCTGTCGCATGGGACAATCACCAGTCATGAGGCTGCTGCTGGCCCTGGTTGGCGTCTCGGCTGTGCTGGGTCTCGCGCCGCCCGCGCACGCCGACCCGGCTATGACCATTCATGACGAGGCCGCCTTCCTTGCTTCGCTGCGGAGTGCGGGTATCACCTACACGACCCCGGAAGCGGCCGTACAGTTTGCCGAAGCGGTGTGCGCGTCGATGGGAAACGGCGAGTGGGGTCCCCAGATGGTTGACGAATTGCAGACCCAGAACCCCGGGCTCACCAGCGACCACGCAAGCTCGTTTCTGGCGATCGCGGCGAAATACTACTGCCCGCAACAACTCAACAAGAGATAAGCGAGCGGGGTTCGCCGCTCTCGTTGTTTGACTCGGGCGCAACCAGTCAACTGGTCAGGTTTCGTGCGCGTGACGGTAAGGTATCGGGTTCGGTTTCGGTCCATCTGCCGTTCATTTAGGCATGGTTGGCTGCGCCCACCAGCCCCCGCCGGGCCGGTATCAACATCGTCCCGGACGGCCGGCGGATACTAGGTCTGGGAACGCGGGGGAAGGAGTGTGCCGTTGGAGACGTTGAGCGTGGTCGACTTCCTGCTCCGGCTTGCGGTCGGGGTGGGTTGTGGTTCCCTCATCGGTCTGGAACGGCAATGGCGGGCGCGCAGGGCCGGCCTGCGCACCAATGCGCTGGTCGCCGGTGGCGCGACATTGTTCGTGTTGTACGCGACCGCAACCATGGACAACAGCCCCACCAGGGTCGCGTCCTATGTCGTGTCCGGTATCGGGTTCCTGGGCGGTGGGGTGATCCTGCGTGAGGGGGTCAACGTCCGGGGCCTCAACACAGCCGCCACCCTGTGGTGCTCCGCGGCGATCGGTGTGCTGGCCGCCTCGGGGCACTTAATGTTCGCGCTGATCGGCACCGGTACAGTCATCGGCATCCATGTGCTGGGGCGCCCGCTCGGCCGGCTGATCGACCGCGACGACATCGGCGAAGAAGACGAGAGCCTGCAGCCGTACCTGGTGCAGGTGATTTGCCGCCCGAAGCACGAGAAGTACGCCCGCGCCCAGGTGATCCAACACGCGAGCAGCAACGACATCACGCTGCGCGGGATTCATACCGGGCACCCCGGCGACGACGAAATCACCTTGACCGCGCACATCCTGATGAACGGCGACGCTCCGGCCCGGCTCGAGCGGCTGGTGGCGGAACTATCCTTACAGCCTGGGGTCCGTGCGGTGCAATGGTATGCCGGCGATCAGGCACAGTCGGACGATCGTGGTTAGGGGCCACCCGCGACCAGCGCGCAATTATCCATGTCATGAGCCCCGATCGGGCAGCATGCCGGACCATTGGATCCCGCTTGTCCCGCCGGTCGTCGTAGTCTTGTGTGTGTGAGTGCCCTGTCAGGTTTGTTGTCTGCGCTGCCCCCGCAAATGCGGGACCCGGTACTGTTCGCCGTTCCATTCTTTTTGTTGCTGTTGACCCTCGAATGGACGGCGGCCCGCAAGCTGGAACGTATCGCGACCGACGCCGCCGAAAACCCACGGCCGGCCTCTGGCGCTCACCTCACCCGCGATTCGGTGGCAAGTATCTCGATGGGACTGGTTTCGGTGGGCACCACCGCCGCCTGGAAGACGCTGGCCCTGCTCGGCTATGCCGCGATTTATGCCTATCTGGCGCCTTGGCATCTGTCCGCAACCCAGTGGTACACCTGGGTCATCGCGATTCTCGGCGTTGACCTGCTGTATTACAACTATCACCGGATCGCGCACCGGGTGCGGTTGATCTGGGCGACGCACCAGGCCCACCACTCCAGCCAGTACTTCAATCTCGCCACCGCGCTGCGCCAGAAGTGGAACAACAGCGGTGAAATCTTGATGTGGCTACCGCTACCGCTGTTGGGGCTTCCTCCGTGGATGGTGTTCTTCAGTTTCTCCGTCAGCTTGATCTACCAGTTCTGGGTCCACACCGAGCGGATCGACAAGCTGCCACGGCCGTTCGAATTCATCTTCAACACGCCGTCGCACCATCGGGTTCACCACGGAATGGACAAGGTGTATCTCGACAAGAACTACGGCGGGATCCTCATCATCTGGGACCGACTTTTCGGTAGCTTCCAGCCAGAGCTGTTCCGGCCGCACTACGGCCTTACGAAGCAGGTCGATACGTTCAACATCTGGAAGCTGCAGACGCACGAGTACGTCGCAATCGCCCGCGACTGGCGATCGGCGTCCCGGCTGCGCGACCGGCTGGGATATGTCTTCGGTCCGCCCGGCTGGGAGCCGCGCACCGCGGATCGCGCCGAGGCGGCCGTTTCCCTGGCGAGGTAGTAACGCTGGCGCTGGACCGCGCGAAGTCTTCTGCGTAACGGAAAGTAACGCCGTAGTCTCAATTCGGTCGAGATTCGGCCCCGGCGGATCGGAGATATTGGTGCGTCGCCTGGCTCTGCATGCATTCGTCGCGTCCATCACCGTGATAGCGCTCGCGTCCTGGTATGCACCCGGGACGGCCAGAGCGGAACGCCCCTTGGTGTTCCCCGGCATGGAGATCTTGCAAGGCAACCGCTTGTGTACGTTGGCCTACGTTGACCCGGCCCTGAAAATCGCGTTCACCGCGGGGCATTGCCGAGGCGGCGAGGGAGCGGTCACCGACAAGGACCGCAACATCATCGGCCATCTGGCGGCCTTCCGCGACAACACACCCAGCGGCACCACCGTGACGACCGACCAGGTGATCAGCGACTACGAGGCGATCGTGCTGGACAACGACGTGACCTCCAACAACATCCTGCCCGGTGGACGCCAACTCATATCGACCCCGAACCTGACGATTGCGCCGGGACAGCCGGTCTGCCATTTCGGCGTGATCACCGGCGAAACCTGCGGGACGGTCGAAAGCGTCAACAACGGCTGGTTCACCATGTCCCACGGCGTCCAAAGCCGCAACGGCGATTCGGGCGGACCGGTCTACCTGGCCCCGCCGGGCGGGCCCGGACAAATCGTCGGGATCTTCAACAGCATGTGGGGGGACTTGCCGGCGGCGGTGTCCTGGCGGGCCGCATCCCAGCAGCTCCGCGAGGATCTCCCAGTGCCGAACAACCCGCCAGTGGGCCAAGTCAGCCAGCGGCTGCCAGCTTGAACACCGGGATCGTCGCGGCGCCGGCCCGCAGCTGCTCATCGCTGCTGTTCGGCGTCAAACCGCCGACATAGTCTTTGACCTGCCAATGCCACCTCGCCAAGTAGCGTCGTAAAAGCTCGGGTTTGGCCGCAGCGTCCACCTCGCTGACGCGAGCGCGCCGACTGCGCCAACGTGGCCCCACCTCGACGACGCCTGCGGCCCGGACGTTCCGCGCCCACTGGGTGTTGCCGCGCGGCGAGACCAGATAGTCGATGCCGTCGACGGTCAACAGGTTGACCACCACTTTGCGTTGCTTGCCGGTTGTGCGGCCACGGACGCGCAAAGCCCGGGTCCCGGCGATGCTGATCCCCATCTCGGCAAGCCAGCGGATCATCGCATTGGCGGCCCGCGCGGCCCGGCCCGGTTCCTCGTATCGCGTGGGCATCAGGTGTCCTCTCGACAGATCTGCTGAATGGAGGTTTTGAGAGCGGTGCTCTCGATATTGGTCACGCTGCCATAGTCGGCATCAGAAAGCAAGAGCAGTGATCTCGGTTGTGTCAGACTTACCACGTGGGCAAACGCCAGGAATCCCGCGAGCAGATCGAGGCGCGAATAATCGAACTCGGTCGCCGCCAGCTGGTCGATCGCGGCGCGGCCGGGTTGTCGGTCCGCGCGATAGCCCGCGACCTGGGCATGGTCTCCTCGGCGGTGTACCGGTACGTGTCCAGCCGAGACGAGCTGCTGACGATGTTGCTCGTCGACGCCTATTCCGACCTGGCCGACACCGTGGACCGGGCCCGCCAGAGCGCGGGCGACCTGTGGAGCGACGATGTCATCGCCATCGCGCGGGCGACCCGGCGCTGGGCCGTCGCGCATCCAGCCCGCTGGGCCCTGCTCTACGGCAGTCCGGTGCCGGGGTATCACGCACCCGCGGAGCGCACGGTGGCGGTTGGCACCCGGGTGGTCGCGGCCTTCTTCGACGCGGTGGCCGCCGGCATCGCCACGGGCGACATCAGGCTGACCAACGACCCTGCCCCGCAACCGATGTCGTCGGACTTTGAACGGCTTCGCCGGGAATTCGGCTTTCCCGGCGATGATCTGGTGGTCGCCAAGTGCTTCTTGCTCTGGGCGGGAGTGTTGGGAGCGATCAGCCTCGAGGTGTTCGGGCAATACGGCGCCGACACCCTGACCGACCCGGAGGCGGTATTCGACGCTCAGTTACGGCTGCTGGTGAGCGTGCTGAGCCAGCACTGACCGTCGGCGAACCAGGGCAAGCGGAATTAGAACGTGTTCACTCGACATTTTCGTGGCCGGAACGGCTGATTACGGCAAAGGCTTTGCGGGCCTTTCTGGTGGCCGACCGGCTGGACTATCCTGCGAGACGATGATCCTTCCCGCTCAATCGCCGACGCAGATCGCGTGGGTTACCCACGACCTGGATGCCACCGAAACGGCTCTCACCGGCTTGTTAGGTGTGAAGAAGTGGGTGCGGATACCCGACGTGCATTTTGCTCCAGACACCTGCAGCTACCGCGGCAAGCCCGCCGATTTCGTCGCCAACATCTCACTGAGCTATCTCGGTGACATGCAATTGGAACTGATCGAACCGGTCCGCGGCGAGAACATCTATAGTGACTTTCTGCGGGACAGTGCGCCAGGTTTGCACCACATCTGCATGGAGGCCGAAAGCCCCGAGCAGTTCGAGGCGGCGTTGATCGAGGCCACGGACCGTGGCGCCGCGGTCGTGCAGCAGGGCGTGATGCCCGGCGGCATCCAATTCGCTTATGTGTCGGCGCCGCAGGCGGCGGTGCCGTTCGTGGAGATCGCCTATATCGCGCCCGAGATGAGGGCGTTTTACGACTACATCAAACAGGAGCAGCGGTGAGCACCGAAATACCGGCAACGGTCAGCGCGGACGACGTGGCGTCATGGTCCGATGAGGTCGACGTGCTGGTGATCGGCTTCGGTATCGCCGGCGGCTGCGCGGCGGTCAGTGCGGCCCAGGAATTAGGGGCCGGTGCGCGGGTACTGGTGCTGGAACGTGCCGCCGCGGCGGGCGGCACCACTTCGCTGGCCGGGGGCCACTTCTACCTGGGCGGGGGAACGGCGGTTCAGGAGGCGACCGGTCACCCCGACTCGCCCGAAGAAATGTACAAATACCTGGTCGCCGTCTCGCGACAGCCTGATCACGACAAGATTCGCGCCTATTGCGAAGGCAGCGTCGAACATTTCAACTGGCTGGAAGACCTGGGTTTTCAGTTCGAGCGCAGCTACTTTCCGGGCAAGGCGGTGATCCAGCCCAACACCGAGGGGTTGATGTTCACCGGCAACGAGAAGGTGTGGCCCTTCCTGGAAAAGGCGGTGCCGGCGCCACGCGGCCACAAGGTGCCGGTGCCGGGCGACACCGGTGGTGCCAGCATGGTGATCGACCTCCTGCTCAAGCGCGCCGCGAGCCTGGGTGTGCAGATCCAGTACGAAACGGGTGCCACCGAGCTCATCGTGGACGGCACGGGCCCGGGGGCCGGCGTGACCGGTGTGATGTGGAGGCGGTTCTCCGAAACCGGTGCGATCAAAGCAAAGTCGGTCATCATCGCTGCCGGGGGATTCGTCATGAACCCGGACATGGTTGCCGAGTACACCCCCAAACTGGCTGAAAAGCCATTCGTGCTCGGCAACACCTATGACGACGGCCTGGGCATCCGGATGGGAGTATCGGCCGGCGGCGCAACCCAACACATGGATCAGATCTTCATCACCGCTCCGCCGTACCCGCCGTCGATCCTGCTCACCGGCATCATCGTGAACAAGCTGGGGCAGCGGTTCGTCGCCGAAGACTCGTACCATTCCAGGACTTCGGGGTTCATCATGGAACAGCCGGACAGCGCGGCGTTCCTCATCGTCGACGAGGCGCACTTGGAACATCCCAAGATGCCGCTGGTGCCGCTGATCGACGGCTGGGAAACCGTCCCCGAAATGGAAGCCGCGCTCGGCATCCCGGAGGGTAACCTGGTGGCGACGCTGGACCGTTACAACAGCTACGCCGCGCGTGGCGAGGACCCCGATTTCCACAAGCAGCCGGAATTCCTTGCGCCGCAAGACAAAGGACCCTGGGGGGCATTCGACATGTCACTGGGCAAGGCGATGTATGCCGGATTCACCATCGGCGGGCTCGCCACGTCCGTGGACGGCCAAGTGCTGCGCGAGGACGGCACCGTGGTGCCCGGCCTGTACGCGGCCGGGGCGTGCGCGTCCAACATCGCCCAGGACGGCAAGGGCTACGCCAGCGGCACACAGCTCGGGGAGGGCTCGTTCTTCGGCCGCCGGGCCGGAAGGCACGCGGCCGCGCAGGCCGGGGGTGCCCAGGCCTAACTGCGGTCCTACTCGTCGCACCCTGCCTCGAATGCTGTGCGCGGCTTTACACCCGCGCGGGCTCGGTTTCCACCGGGCGCAGCCGCCACGGGCCGCCGCCCAGCAATTGCAGCTCGTGTGCGTGATGCTGCTCGACGGCTGGCCGGTGACTGACGCTGACCACGACACAATCCGGCAACTCTGTGCGCAGCAGCTGGTAGAGCGCGAATTCCAGTCCTACGTCCATCGCCGAGGTGGCTTCGTCGAGAAAGACTGCTTGCGGTCTGGTGAGCAGGACGCGTGCGAAGGCGACACGCTGCTGTTCACCGGGGGAGAGCACTTTGGCCCAATCCTGCTCCTCATCGAGCCGGCCGGTCAGCGGCGCCAGCGCCACCTTGGTGAGCACGACCCGAAGTTCATCATCGGAGAAGTCCTCCGGCGAGTTCGGATAACACACCACGGTACGCAGACTGCCCAACGGCACATACGGCAACTGCGACAAGAACATCGTCGCGTTGTTCCCGTCGGGACGGCATAGCGTTCCCGAGGCATAGGGCCACAATTCGGCCAGGCTGCGCAGCAACGTGGTCTTTCCGGCCCCTGAGCGCCCGGTGATCACCAACGTGTCACCCTGGTCCAGCCGCACATCGAGCGGGTCGATCAACCGGTCTCCGGCCGGCGTGCGCACTTCGACATCGCGCAGCTCAACCGTTACCCCCTCGCTCGATTTGACCAAGATGGTGGGCAGCGCGCGGCCCTTTTCGTTGGCGTCAACCAGCCCGTGCAACCGGATGATCGCCGCCCGGAAGGCGGCAAACGCGTCGTAATTGTTGCGGAAGAACGATAGCGAGTCCTGAATATTGCCGAAGGCGGTCGCGCTCTGGCCGACATCACCGAAGTCGATCCGGCCGGCGAACAGTCGTGGCGCCTGGATCACCCACGGCAAGGGAACAATCGCCTGCGACATCGACCAGTTCCATCCGTTGAACACGATGGTGCGCCGAACGAAATTGCGGTAGTTGTCGATGATCGGAGTGAAGCGCCGCCACAGCTGCACCCGCTCGACTCGCTCACCGCGATAGAAGCCCACTGCCTCCGCGGCATCCCGCAGGCGCACCAGGGCATAGCGGAACGCGGCGTTGAGTTTCTCATTGTTGAAGCTGAGCCAAATCAGCGGATGGCCCAGCCAGAACGCGACCGCCGACGCGACCAGCACGTAAACCAGAACGGTCCAGAACATCGCACGCGGGAATTGCACGCCCAAAACATCGAGGTTTCCGGAAAGGTTCCACAGGATCGCGGCGAAGGAGATCACCGAGGCCACCGCGTTGACGGCGCCGAACAGCAGGGTGCTGCCCGTCCCGTTCGACGGGATGTTGGGGGTACCGCCGGCGTTGGCGGTGAAGATGTCGATGTCCTGCTGGATGCGCTGGTCGGGGTTGTCAATGGTGTTGTCGATGAACAGATCCCGGTAGTAGGCCTTGCCGGCAAGCCAGTCATCGGTGAGGTTCGCGGTCAGCCACATGCGCCAGGCGATGATGAACCGCTGCGTAAGATAAATGTCCACCATGAACCGGACGACATACAGTGTCGCCAGCACGCCGAAAGTCGCGAGCGACATCCAAAACCCGTGAATACCAGATTGTTTGACGGTGTCATCGCCGGCGGCCATGCCCTGCACGGCTTTCTGCACCGCCGTGTACAGGTCGTTGCCCTGGTAGCTGAGCAAGACCATGAGACGCACTGACAGCAGCACCGACAGCAGCAGCACGCCGAGCATCAGCCACACACGCACACTGTGCGTCCCGACGAAGTACCCATGGGTGATCCGCCAGAACTGCCGGCCCCACGGTGTGAGATACCGGAATGCGACCAGCGCCACGAAGAGGCAGACCGCGCTGATGACCCAGGCCACGGCGACCCACCGCAGGGAATCCATGGTCGCCGCCGACCAGTCGATCGATGGCTTGAAGGGCTTCGGGCCCATGGTCGGCGTCTCCTTACGGTCGAGGTCTGCGGGCCGGCCCGCAACAGAAATCCTTCGGCGAAGGTACAGGAAGGGTCTGGCTAGGCTGCGGTTATGAGCACCGACGCAGTTTCCACAGAAACATTGCACGCCGGCCGGCTGATTGCGCGGCGGTTGCGGGCCAGCGGTGTGGACACCATGTTCACGCTGTCCGGCGGCCACCTGTTTTCGGTCTACGACGGCTGCCGCGAGGAGGGCATCCGGCTGGTCGACACCCGCCATGAGCAGACCGCGGCCTTCGCCGCCGAAGGCTGGTCGAAAGTGACCCGGGTGCCGGGTGTGGCCGCGCTCACCGCAGGGCCGGGTGTCACCAACGGGATGAGCGCGATGGCAGCGGCGCAGCAGAACCAGTCGCCTCTGGTGGTGCTGGGCGGGCGGGCGCCGGCGGGACGGTGGGGCTTGGGCTCGCTGCAGGAAATCGACCACCTGCCCTTTGTTGCGCCGCTGACCCGGTTCGCCGCCACCGCGCAGACGCCCGACGCCGTCGGCCGGCTCGTCGACGAAGCATTGCGCGCGGCGATCGGCGCGCCGTCTGGTGTCGGCTTCGTCGACTTCCCAATGGACCACGTGTTTTCTGTGTCGGAGGATGACGGGCGTCCCGGGGCTCTCACCAGCCTGCCCCCGGCGCCCACGCCCGACGGCGACGCGGTGGACCGCGCCATCGCCCTACTGTCCACAGCGAAGCGGCCGGTGATCATGGCCGGGACCAACGTCTGGTGGGGACACGGGGAAGCGGCGCTGCTCCGTCTTGCCGAGGAACGCCGCATCCCGGTGCTGATGAACGGGATGGCTCGCGGCGCCGTGCCGGCCGACCACCCGCTGGCGTTTTCGCGGGTGCGCGGAAAAGCATTGGGGGAGGCCGACGTTGCTCTGATCGTCGGCGTGCCCATGGATTTCCGGCTGGGCTTCGGTGCGGTGTTCGGGCCGCAAACACAGCTCGTCGTGGCCGACCGTGCCCGGCCCGAGCGCAAACACCCCCGGCCCGTTGCAACCGAACTCTACGGCGACCTCGCGTCGATGCTCTCGGCGCTTGCCGGCGCCGGCGCGACCGACCACCAAACCTGGATCGATGAGCTGCGGGAGGCCGAAACCGCGGCGCGCGGGCAGGAAAGAGCCGAGCTCGCCGATGACCGCATCCCGCTGCATCCAATGCGGGTCTACGCCGAGCTCGCGCCGATGCTGGACCGCGACGCCATCGTCGTCATCGACGCCGGTGACTTCGGGTCCTACGCCGGCCGGGTGATCGACAGTTATTCGCCGGGCTGCTGGCTGGACAGCGGTCCGTTCGGCTGCCTGGGTTCCGGACCGGGTTACGCCCTGGCCGCCAAGCTGGCCCGCCCGGACCGTCAAGTGGTTCTGCTACAGGGCGACGGCGCGTTCGGTTTCAGCGGCATGGAATGGGACACCCTGGTTCGGCACAACATTCCGGTTGTGTCGGTGATCGGCAACAACGGAATCTGGGCGCTGGAAAAGCATCCGATGGAGGCCATCTATGGCTATTCGGTGGTGGCGGAACTGCGTCCGGGAACCCGGTATGACGAGGTGGTGCGCGCCCTGGGGGGCCACGGCGAACTGGTGGCCGCCCCCACCGAGCTCCGGCCGGCACTGGAACGCGCCTTCGCCAGCGGCCAGCCCGCCGTCGTCAATGTGCTCACCGACCCGAGCGTCGCCTATCCACGCCGATCCAACCTGGCATAACCGGCGCGAGCGCGCGCACGGGTACGCATCTGTCCGGCGTGTCGCGAGCAAACGCGCGCGCTCGCACCGGTGGGCTGTTCGCGTACCGTTGACCTGTGCCGAAGACCACCCGCGCCGCATCCGGCCGCCTGAGCAGCCGATTCTGGCGATTGCTCGGCGCCAGTACCGAAAAGAACCGCAGCCGTTCGCTCGCCGATGTCACCGCCTCCGCGGAATACGACGAGGAAGCCGCCGGGCTTACCGACGAGCAGCTGCGCAAGGCGACCGGGCTACTCAAACTGGACGAACTGGCCGAATCCGAGGACATTCCGCAGTTCCTCGCGATCGCCCGGGAGGCCGCGGAAAGATCGACGGCCCTGCGTCCATTTGACGTGCAGCTACTGGGTGCACTGCGGATGCTGGCCGGCGACGTGATCGAGATGGCCACCGGTGAGGGTAAAACCCTGGCCGGGGCGATCGCAGCGGCCGGGTACGCCCTAGCCGGGCGGCACGTGCACGTGGTGACCATCAACGACTACCTGGCTCACCGTGACGCGGAATGGATGGGCCCGCTGCTGAGGGCCTTCGGGCTGACCGTTGGCTGGATCACCGCCGAGTCGACGAGCGAGGAGCGCCGGGCGGCGTACGGCTGCGATGTCACCTACGCCTCGGTCAACGAGGTCGGCTTCGATGTACTGCGCGACCAGCTGGTGACCGACGTGGAAGACCTGGTCTCGCCCAATCCCGACGTCGCCCTCATCGACGAGGCCGACTCGGTGATGGTCGACGAGGCATTGGTCCCCCTGGTGCTGGCCGGCACCACCCACCGGGAGACCCCACGACTGGAGATCATCAAGCTGGTCGGGGAGCTTGTGGGCGACACCGACGCCGACACATACTTTGCCACCGATGCCGACAGCCGCAACGTCCACTTGACCGACGCCGGCGCCCGCAAAGTGGAAAAGGCGCTCGGCGGCATAGACCTGTACTCCGAGGAGCACGTCGGCACCACCCTGACCGAAATCAACGTTGCCCTCCACGCGCACGTACTCCTGCAGCGCGACGTGCACTACATCGTCCGCGACGACGCCGTGCACCTGATCAACGCCTCGCGGGGGCGCATCGCACAGCTGCAGCGCTGGCCGGACGGCCTGCAGGCCGCGGTCGAGGCGAAGGAGGGGATCGAGACCACCGAAACCGGGGAGGTGCTCGACACCATCACGGTGCAGGCGCTGATCAACCGCTACGCAACGGTGTGCGGCATGACCGGTACCGCGCTGGCCGCCGGTGAGCAGCTGCGCCAGTTCTACAAGCTCGGTGTGTCACCAATTCCGCCCAATAAGCCCAACATTCGGGAGGATGAGTCCGACCGGGTCTACATCACCGCCGCCGCCAAGAACGACGCGATCGTGGCGCACATCGCCGAGGTGCACGAAACCGGGCAGCCGGTGCTGGTCGGCACGCGCGATGTCGCCGAATCCGAGGAACTGCACGAGCGACTGCTGCGCCGCGGCGTGCCCGCGGTGGTGCTCAACGCGAAGAACGACGCCGAGGAGGCGCAGGTAATCGCGGAGGCGGGCAAATTCGGCACGGTAACGGTATCTACCCAGATGGCCGGGCGCGGCACCGATATCCGGCTCGGCGGATCCGACGAAGCCGACCACGACAGGGTTGCCGAATTGGGCGGTTTGCACGTCGTCGGTACCGGCCGGCACCACACCGAGCGGCTCGACAACCAACTGCGCGGACGGGCCGGGCGCCAGGGCGACCCCGGGTCGACGGTGTTCTTCTCGAGTTGGGAAGACGATGTCGTGGCGGCCAACCTCGATCGCAACAAGTTGCCCATGGAAACCGACGAGGATGGCCGGATCGCCAGCCCCAAGGCCGCCGGGCTACTCAGCCATGCCCAGCGCGTCGCCGAGGGCCGGATGCTGGATGTGCACGCGAACACGTGGCGCTACAACCAGTTGATCGCTCAGCAGCGCGCCATCATCGTCGATCGACGAGACACGTTGCTGCGCACGCCAAGCGCGCGCGAGGAGCTCGCCGAACTGGCGCCCAAACGGTACGAGGAGCTGTCCAAGGACATTTCCGAAGACCGCCTCGAGACGATTTGCCGGCAGATCATGCTCTACCACCTCGACCGCGGCTGGGCCGATCACCTGGCTTACCTCGCCGACATTCGCGAGAGCATCCACTTGCGGGCGCTGGGCCGGCAGAACCCCCTGGATGAGTTCCACCGGCTGGCGGTCGACGCGTTCGCGTCGCTGGCCGCGGACGCCATCGAGGCTGCCCAGCAGACGTTCGAAACCGCCAACGTCCTGGAAGAGGAGCCCGGGCTGGATCTCTCCAAGCTGGCCCGACCGACCTCGACGTGGACCTACATGGTCAACGACAACCCGTTGTCGGATGACACGCTGTCCACCCTGAGCCTGCCCGGCGTTTTCCGCTAGGGCCGGCAGGCCGGCAGCTGAGCGTGGTGCCACGGCGAAAACGCAGGCTGGAAGTCGCCGTGGCGTTACGTCCGCGACCCCGGTCCGTGGTGCGGAGGGCATCGTCGCCGGGCTAAGGTCACGGCTCATGGAGCCGGTGTCGCCGCCCAAGCGGGTGCTGACGGTACCCAACGCGCTGAGCGCCATCCGCCTGGTGCTCATCGGGGTATTCATCTACGCCTTGCTGTTCGCGCACGCCAACGGCTGGGCGGTCGCGATTTTGATGTTCAGCGGCGCTTCCGACTGGGCCGACGGCAAGATCGCTCGGCTGCTCAACCAGTCCTCGCAGCTGGGCGTCTTGCTTGACCCGGCGGTCGACCGCCTTTACATGGTGACCGTTCCCATCGTGCTGGCCCTGAGCGGGATCGTGCCGTGGTGGTTCGTCGTCGTCCTGCTGGCACGCGACGGGCTGTTGGCTGCCACGCTGCCGCTGCTGTGGAGCCGCGGACTATCGGCACTGCCGGTGACCTACATTGGGAAAGCCGCGACCTTTGCCCTGATGGCCGGCTTTCCGCTGGTGCTGCTGGGTACATGGGACGCGTTGTGGAGTCGGGTAGTGGGGGCCTGTGGGTGGGCCTTCCTGATCTGGGGGCTGTATGCGTACCTGTGGGCGTTCGCACTGTATGCGGTGCAGATGACGTTGGTGCTGCGCCGGATGCCCAAGCTCGAACACGGTGCCCGTCGGGCGGCCGCCCGGAAAGCGGTTGAGCATGGCTGACACGGACCGTGTGCTCGGCGGCTACGACCCCAATGCCGGCCGCGGTGCTCACGTCGCATCGCGACCCCAACTGATCCCGGTCCCGTCCCTGCTGCGTGCCTTGTTGTCGGAGCACCTGGATCCCGGTTACGCCGCAGCGGCTGCCAAACGTCGCCACACCGGGGCGCCACAGAGCCGCCGAGAACGCGCTTTTGGCTGGGTCTGGCAGGCCTTGGCGGCGCTGATGATCGCCACGGTGTTCGCCGCCGCGGTCGCCCAAGCCCGCTCGGTTGCCCCTGGTGTACGCACCGCGCAGCAACTGCTGGTGCGCAGCGTGCGTTCGGCCGAAGCCGCTGCGGCCAGGCTGGCGCGGCGGCGCAGCGAGTTGTCGTCGCAAGTCGACGATGTGCAAAGGCGCGCACTGGCAGACGACGCCGAAGGGCAGCGGCTGCTGACTCGACTCGACGCGCTCAGCCTGGCAGCGGCCAGCACACCGGTCATCGGCCCAGGTCTGAAGGTGACCGTGACCGACCCGGGTGCTAGCCCGAACCTTTCCGACGTGTCCAAGCAGCGGGTCAGCGGCAGCAGGCAGATCATCCTGGACCGCGATCTGCAACTGGTTGTCAACTCGTTGTGGGCCAGTGGCGCCGAGGCCGTCTCGGTCGGTGGAGTTCGAATCGGGCCGAACGTGACCATTCGGCAGGCCGGCGGAGCGATCCTGGTGGACAACAACCCCACCAGCAGCCCTTATGCGATCCTTGCGGTCGGACCTCCGCGCTCGATGCAAGACGTCTTCGACCACAGCCCTGGACTCCACCGTCTGCGGCTGCTAGAGGTCTCCTACGGCGTCACCGCCACGGTTAACGTCGCCGACGGTCTTTCGCTGCCTGCCGGATCCATCCGGGATGTCAAGTTCGCCAAGCAGATTGGGCCACAGTGAGAAAAGTCCTGTTAAGACAGATCCCCCTGTGTGAGACGCGGACGGGAATCCGCGCATGATCGGTATCGCAGCGCTTGCGATCGGCATCGTGCTGGGCTTGGTTTTCCACCCCGCAGTGCCTGAAGTCGTTCAGCCATACCTGCCGATCGCGGTGGTAGCGGCGCTGGATGCAGTGTTCGGCGGGCTGCGTGCCTATCTGGAACGGATCTTCGACCCGAAAGTCTTCGTGGTTTCGTTCGTGTTCAACGTTTTCGTCGCCGCCTTGATCGTCTACGTCGGTGACCAGCTCGGCGTGGGTACGCAGTTGTCCACGGCCATCATCGTGGTATTGGGCATCCGCATCTTCGGCAATGCCGCCGCGCTGCGACGCCGGTTGTTCGGGGCATGACCGCGCCGGCGACGATGCAGAGCGAAGCGATGTGGGGGTACCTCCCGCTTGCGGGGGAGAGGAGTGGCGCCGTGACCGAGATGGGGTCAGCGTGAGCCAGGATCCAGCGGGTCGCGCCGCCGACCAGCCCGAAGCGGCGTCCGCCAAGGGCGAGGCCGAGTCGAGTGACGGCGCGCAGCGCGGCCGCCACGAATTGCCGGCGAAAAGTCCGCGTCCGCAGATCGGGTCGGTGCGCTGGACTGGATTGTCCGGATTCCTGCGTGGTGGCCGCTCCCGTCTGGTCTTTGGAACGCTGGCGATCGTGTTGTGTCTGCTCCTGGGAATCGCCATCGTCACCCAGGTCCGCCAGACCGAGTCGGGCGATTCGCTGGAAACGGCGCGCCCCGCAGATTTGTTGGTGCTGTTGGATTCGCTGCGGCAGCGCGAAGCCACCCTCAATACCGAAGTGAGCGATCTGCAGAACACGCTGAACTCGTTGCAGGCGTCCGGCAACAACGATCAGGCCGCCATCCAGAGCGCCCAGGACAGGCTGGCCGCGCTGTCCATCTTGGTCGGCGCCGTGGGGGCCACCGGGCCTGGTGTCACCGTCACGATCGACGACCCTGGACCCGGCGTTTCACCAGAGGCGATGCTCGACGTGATCAACGAGTTACGTGCCGCCGGCGCGGAGGCGATCGAGATCAACGATGCTCACCAGTCGGTGCGCGTAGGTGTCGATACTTGGGTGGTGGGTATGCCTGGTGCACTGACCATCGACGGTAAGATGCTGTCGCCTCCGTATTCGATTCTGGCGATAGGCGATCCGCCTACGCTGGCCGCAGCGATGAATATTCCCGGTGGTGCCGAGGACAGCATCAAGCGCGTTGGCGCGCGGATGTCCGTCCAGCAAGCCGACCGAGTGGACGTGACCACCTTGCGACAACCAAAACCGCACCAATACGCTCAGCCCGTCAAGTGAGCACCGCCGGACCAGAACAGGATTGCTTGTGAGCGAGATTCCGCCCGATTTGCACTACACCGCCGAGCACGAGTGGGTTCGCCGAAGCGGCGACGACACCGCGCGGGTCGGCATCACCGACTTCGCGCAGTCGGCATTGGGCGATGTCGTTTTCGTCCAGCTGCCCGAGGTGGGCACCGAACTGACCGCGGGTGAGTCCTTCGGCGAGGTGGAATCGACGAAATCCGTGTCCGACTTGTACGCGCCGGTCTCGGGCAAGGTGTCTGCGGTCAACGGTGAGCTGGAGGGCAGTCCGCAGCTGGTCAACTCGGACCCGTATGGGGCCGGATGGCTGCTGGAGGTGCAGGTCGCGGGCGTCGCTGAATTGGAGTCAGCCATCTCGTCGCTGCTTGACGCCCAGGCTTACCGCGGAACGCTGACGGAATGACGCTTGCTAATGTCCCTGCATTGCTATGAGCGGCGCAGCCGGCCACGCCGGGGCTCCGCGCGCCTGCAGGGTTGGCAAAGTCGGCAATTCGGCTTCCGATCGTCGGGTGGTGGCCACATTGGAGGCCGGTGCGCGGTACCGTCGACACATCAGCATTTGGAAGCACCAGAGCATTTGGAAGCACCAGACAGCCAGAGAGCGGCATTGCCGGGCGAACAACCTAGTGGGAAGCCGGCCGAGCGGCCCGGTCAGATAACGCCACAGCGGCCAGTGAGGAGCAGCGCGTGACGGACAAGGACTCAGGAAGTCCTCAAGACCAGACCTCTGACGAAGTCACAGTGGAGACGACTTCTGTCTTCCGTGCCGACTTCCTCAACGAACTGGACGCTCCCGCGCAAGCGGGAGCCGAGAGCGCGGTATCCGGCGTCGAAGGACTACCGGCGGGCTCGGCGTTGTTGGTCGTCAAGCGCGGACCGAACGCCGGTTCGCGGTTCTTGCTCGACCAGCCCATCACGTCCGCCGGCCGGCATCCCGACAGCGACATTTTCCTCGATGACGTCACCGTCAGTCGTCGCCACGCCGAATTCAGGTTGGAGAACAACGAATTCCACGTGGTCGACGTCGGTAGCCTCAACGGCACCTACGTCAACCGTGAGCCCGTGGATTCGGCGGTACTTGCAAACGGTGACGAAGTGCAGATCGGTAAGTTCCGCCTGGTTTTTCTGACCGGGCCCAAGCAAGGTGACGACAATGGAGGATCTTCGGGGTAGTGAGCGCACCCGATAGCCCGGCACTGGCCGGGATGTCGATCGGGGCCGTCCTGGAGCTGCTCAGGCCGGATTTCCCCGATGTCACCATCTCCAAGATTCGCTTCTTGGAGGCTGAGGGACTGGTGACACCGCAGCGCGCTGCGTCGGGATATCGAAGGTTCACCGCATATGACTGCGCGCGACTACGGTTCATTCTCACTGCGCAGCGCGATCACTACCTACCGCTGAAGGTCATCAGGGCACAGCTGGACGCCCAACCCGCCGGGGAGTTGCCGCCGTTCGGATCGCCTTACACCACCCCGCGATTGGTGTCCGTACCCGGAAGCGGGGAGGCCGATGTCGAATCGGACACGTCCGCGGTGGCCCCTACCCGCATCCGGCTGAGTCGAGAAGACCTTCTTGCGCGGTCGGGTGTGGACGACGAGCTGCTGACAGCGCTGCTCAAAGCCGGGGTGATCACCACCGGTGCGGGCGGTTTCTTCGACGAGCACGCTGTCGTCATCCTGCAGTGCGCCCGGGCGCTGTCGGAATACGGCGTCGAGCCCCGGCATCTGCGTGCCTTCCGGTCGGCGGCGGACAGGCAGTCGGACCTGATCGCCCAGATCGCCGGACCGGTAGTCAAGGCCGGTAAGGCCGGCGCCCGCGATCGTGCCGACGACCTGGCACGTGAGGTGGCGGCGCTCGCCATCACGCTGCACACCTCGCTGGTCAAATCTGCCGTTCGCGACGTTCTGCATCGCTGAGGACTAGACTTCGTTCGACAGCTTGGTTTTCGATGGCATCGATAAAGGCATGACACATTTCGACCACGTCGTCGCACCGAGTATCAGTCGAACACGGCAGCATGTGTGGAGGGCAGACACAGATGGGTGAAGTTCGTGTCGTCGGCATTCGCGTGGAGCAGCCGCAGAACCAACCGGTGCTGTTACTGCGCGAAACCAACGGTGATCGGTACCTGCCGATTTGGATCGGACAGTCTGAGGCTGCTGCCATTGCGCTTGAGCAGCAAGGCGTTGAACCGCCCCGCCCGCTGACGCATGACCTGATCAGGGATGTCATTGCCGCTCTTGGGCATTCGCTGAAAGAGGTGCGGATCATCGATCTGCAAGAAGGCACTTTCTACGCTGACCTGGTTTTCGACCGCAACATCACGGTGTCGGCGCGCCCCTCGGACTCGGTGGCGATCGCCCTCCGGGTGGGGGTGCCGATCTACGTCGAAGAGGCCGTGCTCGCCCAGGCCGGGTTGCTCATCCCCGACGAGACCGACGAGGAGGGCGGCACCGCTGTCCGCGAGGACGAGGTGGAGAAGTTCAAGGAATTCCTCGACAGCGTGTCTCCAGACGATTTCAAGGCCACCTAGCCCGTCGCGACGCCCCGTTTGCGAGCAGCGCCCG
>CAYNLB010000051.1:0-29168 GCA_964397935.1 uncultured Mycobacterium sp. | reverse complement strand
AGGGCGACAACTGGGTGTTCGAGTTCTTCGACTCCGACCGCTACCACCAGGCGCGGAAATCGGGCGGCATGGGGTGGCGGCATTGAGCGAGTTCGTCAGCGTCGTGGTCAGCGACGGCACGCAAGACGCGGGCCTGGCCATGCTGCTGCTGTCGCGGCCGCCGACCAACGCGATGACCCGCCAGGTCTACCGGGAAATCGTGGCCGCGGCGGCCGAACTGGGGCGGCGCGACGACGTGACCGCGGTGATCCTGTTCGGTGGCCACGAGATCTTCACCGCCGGCGATGACATGCCTGAGTTGCAGACGCTGACGGCCCCGGAAGCCCAGACCGCGGCCCGGGTGCGGCAGGAGGCGATCGATGCCGTGGCGCAGATCCCCAAGCCGACGGTGGCCGCGATCACCGGATACGTGTTGGGCGCCGGGCTCACCCTGGCCCTGGCCGCTGACTGGCGGGTCAGCGGCGACAACGTGAGGTTCGGGGCCACCGAGATCCTGGCCGGCCTGATCCCCGGCGGCGACGGCATGGCCCGCCTGACCCGCGCGGCGGGGGAAAGCAGGGCCAAGGAGCTGGTGTTCAGCGGGCGTTTCTTCGACGCCGAGGAGGCGCTGGCGCTGGGTCTGATCGATGAGATGGTGGCCCCGGACGACGTATACGACGCCGCCGCGGGCTGGGCGCGCCGCTTTCTCGACGGCCCAAGATCCGCCCTGGCCGCCGCCAAGGCCGGCATCAACGCCGTTTTCGAACTGGAACCGGCCCAGCGCGCCGCCGCCGAACGGCGTCGCTATGTCGAGGTATTCGCCGCTGGTCGAAGCGGTGCTGAAAACTCCGAGTCCGGCGGCGGTTAGGCTGCCCTGCATGACGACGAGTTCGACCGACGCCGTTCCCAACCCGCACGCCACCGCCGAGCAGGTGGAAGCGGCCCGCCATGACCGCAAGCTCGCTCAGGTGCTCTATCACGACTGGGAGGCCGAGTCTTACGACGAGAAGTGGTCGATCTCCTACGACCAGCGCTGCGTGGACTATGCCCGGGACTGCTTCGACGGTATCGTGCCCGACGAGGTGCTTCGTGAGCTGCCCTATGAACGCGCCCTGGAATTGGGCTGCGGAACAGGGTTTTTCCTTCTCAATCTGATCCAGGCCGGCGTTGCCCGGCGCGGGTCGGTCACCGACTTGTCACCCGGCATGGTGAAAGTCGCCACCCGCAACGGGCAAGCGCTGGGGCTCGACATCGACGGCCGGGTCGCCGATGCCGAAGGCATCCCCTACGACGACAACACGTTCGATCTGGTGGTCGGGCACGCCGTGCTGCATCACATCCCCGATGTCGAGCTGGCGCTGCGGGAGGTGATCCGGGTGCTGCGTCCGGGTGGGCGGTTCGTCTTCGCGGGCGAGCCGACCGCCACCGGCGACGAATACGCCCGCACATTGTCGACACTGACCTGGCGGATCGCCACCAATGCCACCAAGTTGCCCGGCCTGGGAAGCTGGCGGCGTCCGCAGGCCGAACTCGACGAATCTTCGCGCGCCGCCGCGCTGGAGGCCCTCGTCGACCTGCACACCTTCACACCGGGTGATCTGGAGCGGATGGCCAAAAACGCCGGCGCCGCCAAGGTCGCGACCGCCACCGTGGAGTTCACCGCCGCCATGCTCGGCTGGCCACTGCGCACGTTCGAATGTACGGTGCCCCCGGGACGCCTGGGCTGGGGGTGGGCGAAGTTCGCTTTCACCAGTTGGAAGGCGCTGAGCTGGGTGGATGCCAACGTGTGGCGGCACGTGGTGCCGAAGGGCTGGTTCTACAACGTGATGGTGACCGGGGTCAAACCCTCCTGAGCCATCTGATCTTCAGCACGGACGACGTCGGTTACCTGCGGTCGGATGCGGGAGCTGCCGCGCTGGCCGCAGTCGCTGATCTCGAGCTGACGGACAGCACCCGGGTCGCCGATATCGCGGCCGTGCGGGCCCGATTCGGTGACCGGGCAGCGGTGCTGGTGGAGACGACGCTGCTGCGCCGTCGCGCCGCCGAGAAACTGGGCGAGCTGAGCCGGCTCTGCCCGGATTTTCAAGTGCCGAACTGGCTGTTCACCGACGAGGCGCTGCAGCAAGCCACCGCGGCGCCGGTGGCCGTGCACCGGGCCGAGCGGCTGGCCGGGGTCGGGTCTGTGGTGCACGATGCGACCTGTTCGATCGGCACCGAAGTGGCCGCGCTGCGTGCCTCCGGTGTCCAAGCGTTGGGCAGCGATATCGACCCGGTGCGACTGGCGATGGCGCGCCACAACCTGGGGGCGCCGGCCGGGCTGTGTCGCGCCGACGCGCTGCATCCGGTGACCCGCGACGCGGTGGTTGTCGTCGACCCGGCGCGGCGTGTGGGCGGGCGGCGACGATTCGGTATCGATGGCTACCAGCCCGGCCTTGGCCGGTTGGTGGACGCCTACCGTGGCCGGCGTTTCGTCGTAAAGTGTGCTCCCGGAATAGATTTCGATCGCGTGCGGCGCCTCGGCCTCGACTGCGAGATCGAGGTGACCTCGTATCGCGGTTCCGTCCGGGAAGCGTGCCTGTGGTCGGCCGGATTGGCGCAGCCGGGTGTCCGCCGACGGGCGAGTGTCCTTGATCGCAGCGAACAGATCACCGACGCCGAACCGGACGACTGCCCGGTGCTGCCCGTTGGGCGATGGATTGTCGACCCCGACGGCGCCGTGGTCCGGGCCGGGCTGGTGCGCCACTACGGCGCCCGGCACGGGCTGTGGCAACTCGACCCCGAAATCGCCTACTTGTCGGGGGAGCGGCTGCCGGCAGGCGTCCGGGGCTTCGAGGTGCTCGAGCAGCTGGTGTTCGACGAGCGACGGCTCCGTCAGGCGTTGTGGGCGCTGGACTGCGGGGCGCTGGAGGTGTTGGTCCGGGGTGTCCGGGTGGACCCGGATGCGCTGCGGAGACGGATGCGGCTGCGCGGCAGCCGAGCGCTGTCGGCGGTTATCACCCGCATCGGCTCCGGGTCTGCCGGTCACGCAAGGGCGTTCGTGTGCCGGCCGTCCAGATAGCGCCGGGTAGGCTGGCTGCCATCACTCTTCCAGGCGCCCAGCCCCAGCGAGTCTGCGAGGACCTTTCGGCGATGCGTTATCTTCTTGCGCCCCTGTTGCTGGCAGCGGCGGTCCTGTTGGGCTGCCCGGCCGCCGCCGCGCCACCGTCTTGTGCCAGCTTGGGCGGCACGATCGAGGCCGGGCAGCTGTGCCATGTCCAGGCGACCGGCCCCACGTACATGCTCAACATGACGTTTCCCGTCGACTATCCCGACCAACAGGCCCTGACCGACTACATCACGCAAAACCGCGACGGGTTCGTCAACGTCGCACAGAGTTCCGCCGGGCGCGATCAGCCCTACCAAATGGAAGCCACCACCGAACAACACGGCTCCGGTCAACCGCCACACGACACCCGCAGCGTGGTGCTGAAGTTCTTCCAGGAGCTCGGCGGAACACACCCGTCGATCTGGTACAAGGCGTTCAACTACAACCTCGGGGCAAAGCAGCCCGTCACCTTCGACAATCTGTTTGCGCCCGGTACCCGTCCGCTGGACAGCATCTTCCCGATCATCCGGCGCGACTTGGAACGGGAGAGCCCGTTCGGTGCAGCGATTCTGCCCTCGACCGGGCTTGACCCGTCGCGCTACCAGAACTTCGCCATCACCGATGATCAGCTGATCTTCTACTTCGCCCCGGGTGAGATGTTGCCGGCGTTTTCCGGCCCACAGAGGGCGGAGGTGCCTCGCAACGCCATTCCGCCGCTGGCGGTCTAGCGTTCGGTTCAGGCCGGCATGAAGCCGTAGACCTGACCGTCGCTGGTGGTGGCCACCACCCGGCGATCGGTACCGATCGACACCCCGATGGGATATCCGGTGGCCGCGGGCAGCGGATAGCTGCTGAGCGTTGTGCCGTTGCCCGGATCCAAGACCAGCACCGACATCCCCGGTGCGCCATTGGCGGGTGGCCCACTGACGACCGTGTAGCCGACATCGGCGCCGGCCAGGCTCGACGAGGACAGCGGCACGACGTCATCGCGGCGCCAGACCTGATCGGCGTGGTCACCCGCATCCTTGAACGCCGCCAGCCGGGTGTCGGGACCCCCACCCGAGACGATCAGTCCCTGCGGGGTGACCGCGGGCGGTGTCTGCGCCAGGAATCTCAATGGCACCGACCACTTCACCTTCCCGTCGGCGGCGTGCAGTGCCCACAATCGTCGGTCGCGACCATTGACGTAGACGGTCGACCCATCGGCGGACAGCACCGGGCTGGCAATGACTCCGGCGCTGACGGCATCGCTGGTCCACTCCCGGGCAAGCTGACCCGCGTGGTATTTCAGCCCGACCAGGCCGGCAGCGGCGGCGCCCGGCTGCCAGACGCCCAACACCACCATCCCGGTTGCCGGCGAGTAGGCAGGGGCGGCTGCGATCGGGCAGCCCGGGCGGGCCGGCGCGCAATCGGGCAGCCCGCGCGTCGGATCGGTGGGGTCGACACCCCCGACCAGATCCAGCGGACTGCCGGCCACCTTGCCGCGGTGGGCGTCGAAAAGCAGCACTTGTCCCAAGTGCGTGGCGACCAGCAGCCGACCGCCTCCGACGAATCGTGGCGTGGTCGGCATTCCGATCACCGGTTGCCGCCATCGTGTCCACTGCGTCACCGGAAAGGAGAGGATCGCCCCCGGCTGGCCGACGTAGAGGTTGTCGAAGCCGTCGAGCAGCGGGCCGGCGAAGCCGCCGCCCTGGACCAACCGGACACACCAGCGCTGCCGGCCCTTGTCGTTGGCCTGCCATTCCATCAGCGAACAGCCCGCCGGGGTCTGCGCGTTCAGGGCCAGATAGCCACGCGCGCTGAGCGCCGGCCCGGCCGCCAAACTTCCTTTGACCGACCGCGTCCACTCCAACGACAGCTTGGTAGCACCACGGGTGGTGGTGTAGCCGCTGTTGGCCGCGTCGCCGTATGGCGCGGGCCAGCCTTGCGCGGGCGACGCGTCCACCCACGAGTCGGTGTTGCCGCACCCGCCGACCCCCGCTGTGATCGCGGCCGACAACACCGCAGCTGACCAGCGCCGGAGCCCAGGTAGGAGATGTCGGGCAAGCACCTCGGTTTCCCAGATCCTTCCGCGGGGGCGTTCGACATGAGCGGCGAGTGAGTACAGGTGAGGGTAACGCGTCGCGGCTTGCATGTGGCCGATCGCCCGCCCCCACGGCCCGCGTTTTCGGCGGGCCTGGTGGCGGCATTAGGCTGTCCGGCCATGACGACCATGTGGGGCGCACCACTGCACCGCCGCTGGCGCGGATCCACGCTGCGGGACCCGCGCCAAGCGAGGTTCCTCACGCTGGCTTCGCTGAAGTGGGTGTTGGCCAACCGCGCATACACTCCGTGGTACCTGGTGCGGTACTGGCGGCTGCTGAAGTTCAAGCTGGTCAACCCGCACATCATCACCCGCGGCATGGTGTTTCTCGGCAAGGGTGTGGAGATCCACGCGACGCCCGAACTGGCGCAGCTGGAGATCGGCCGATGGGTGCACATCGGCGACAAGAACACCATCCGGGCGCACGAGGGCTCGCTGCGGTTCGGCGACAAGGTGGTGCTGGGCCGGGACAACGTCATCAACTCCTATCTCGACATCGAGATCGGTGATTCGGTGCTGATGGCCGACTGGTGCTACATCTGCGATTTCGACCACCGTATGGACGACATCAACGCCCCTATCAAAGATCAGGGCATCATCAAGTCCCCGGTCCGGATCGGGCCGGACACCTGGGTGGGGGTGAAGGTGACGGTGCTGCGGGGCACGTCCATCGGGCGCGGCTGCGTGCTGGGGTCGCACGCGGTGGTCCGCGGCGTCATCCCCGACTACTCGATCGCGGTCGGCGCACCGGCCAAGGTGGTCAAGAACCGTCAGCTCTCTTGGGAGAGTTCGGCGGCGCAGCGCGCCGAACTGGCCGCCGCCTTGGCCGATATCGAGCGCAAGAAGGCGGCTCGCTAGCCGGCGGGTTCGGGGTGGTCGTCGACCTTGAAATCGAAGTGGACGTCGCCGCCTTCGACGCCGGTCACGGTCACGTTGACCCCGTATTTCTTGGTGCCGTCGAGGAGCTGACACCGCAGCGTCGCGCCCTCGACGCCCTTCAAGTTGTCGGGGCAGTTCACCTCGTCGGGCCGGACGCCGACTTGCTGAGTCAGCCTGTCGCTGATGATGTGGGCGACCTGGTTCTTGTCGACCGTCTCGACCATGTCGAACTTGACGTTGCTGCCCTCGACGCTGGTCACCGTGACGTTGACGTTGAAGGTCTGGTCCTTGACCTTCATCTCGCAATCCAGCTCCGCCCCGACCTTTGCGGGCAGGTCGTCCGGGCATGTCACTGACTCGGGCTTGTTGCCGGCGGCGTCGGTCATCTTGGCGGTGATCTGGGCCGCGACGTCGCTCTTGCTCACCGAGCGCGACGATGTGACAGAACACGAACACGCGCCGGCGCTGGCGACCAGACCGATAGCAGCGCCTGAAACCAGTAGTGTCCGAACGAGCGAATGAGCCATCGCGCCTCCCGAGCCGCATCGACATCTGTGAATTGGCTGATAGTTACATGCCAAACGGCTACGGGTGGGTGATTCGGTAAACATTCACTTCAAACGGCGATGCGGTGCCGGCGGTCAGAGGCTTTGATAGCGCCGCAGCGCTTCGGCGCGCTCGGCGCCATGGTCGACAATCGGCGGCGGATAGCCGGCCGGCCGTTCGCCTTTCCGCAGATGTGCGTCGTCGGCCGAGCGCAGTTCCGGCACCCAGCGCCGGATGTAATCACCCGAAGGATCGAACTTTTCGCCCTGCGTGGTCGGGTTGAACACCCGGAAATACGGCGCGGCGTCGGTGCCGCACCCCGCGCACCACTGCCACCCATGCTGGTTGTTCGCCATGTCGCCGTCGACGAGTTGTTCCAAAAACCATTCGGCGCCCCACTGCCATGGCAGATGAAGGTCCTTGACCAGAAACGATGCCACGATCATCCGCACCCGGTTGTGCATGAAACCCGTCTCGCGGAGTTGACGCATCCCGGCGTCGACGAAAGGAAACCCCGTCTCACCGGCTTTCCAGGACTCGAAGCGGCGTTTCGCTTCGACTCCGGTGTCGGTTCGGATGGCGTCGAAATTCCTGTTCCAGTTGTGCCAGGCACTGGCCGGCCAGTGATGCAGCACGGCGGCGTAGAAGTCTCGAAATGCCAACTCCCGCAGGTACGCTTGCGCACCGCCGGCGCGTAGGTCGAGGTCGGCGACCATGGTGCGGGGGTGGATGGTGCCGAACTTCAGGTGCGCCGACATCCGGCTGGTGCCCTTCAGGTCGGGCCTGTTACGGTCCTCGCCATAGCGCGGTAGCCGGTCGGCGACGAACGCCTCCCATTCCGAAAGCGCCGCCGGCTCACCGGCGACGAGATCGAGGGTCGCGCCCGGGTCGGGGATCTTGCACTGCCGGATTTTGAGCCGCGCCGGATCCAGCCAGCGCACGGTCTCGGCGCTTGATTTCGCCGGGGCCCGCCAGCCCACTTCCCGCCACTGGCGGAGAAACGGTGTGAAGACCTGGTACGGGCTGCCGTCTTGTTTGGTGACGCGGCCGGGCGAAACCAGATACGGCGAGCCGGTCGCCACCAGCGGCACCGAGCCCAGTGCAGCGCGCACCCGTTCGTCCCGCATCGTCCCAAACGGTGAGAAATCTTGCGAGATGTGCACCGAGGCCGCGTGGATTTCCTTCGCAATGCGGGGAATCTGCTCTTCGGGCCGTCCCCGGGTGATCAGTAGGCGACCTCCCAAGTCGTCGCGCAGTTGGCGCAGCGAGTCACCCAGGTACTGCAGCCGGCGCCGGCCCGGTGACGCCCCCAGGCGCGGATCGAGCACAAAGCAGGCGAGCACCTCCTCGTTCTGCGCGGCGGCGACCAGCGCCGGGTGATCGCGTAACCGCAGGTCGCGACGAAACCACAGCAATGCCGGATACATGCCCGGATTCACGTGAGACCTCAGCGGTTGAGCCGCCAGACATGGGTAGCCAGGACGGTGGCGAAGGCGCACCACAACGGATAGAGCGACAGGGCCAGCCCGGCCCGCCGGTCGGCTTGCGCGGCCCGACGCGCCAGGTCTGCGCTGCTGGCGGTGAGCACGGCGGCACCCACTGCGGAAGCACCGAGTTTGTGGAATCGAAAGAAGAGCCAGCTCCATGCGGCGTTGAGGAGCAGGTTCACGCTCAGGGCCGCGGCGTAGCGACGAGCCTTGTCGGGCTGTCCTGTCGCCCGAAACCGGTCGATGGTCACCGCGGACGTGGTTGCGATGTCGCCGTACAGCGTGGTCCACGCCACGGGGAAGGCGGCATTGGGCGGCTGGTATGGCGGCTTGCGAAGCCGCGCATACCAGGCAGGAATCCCTTTGGCGCTGGCGATGCTTCCGGCGCCGGCGGCTGCGGCTACGGCGACGGTCGTCGCGGCCAGTGTTGACCTGTTCACGGTGCGCTCCGTTCTGTTCGGGTCGATTCGGCTTGCTTCTCAACATCTTCAACCTGGGAAGGGTCGGTGGGCCACCAGATGCGGTCGCCGGCGAGGGCGAACAGCGCGGGAATGACCAGCGTGCGCACGACGAAGGTGTCGAGCAGGATTCCCAGGCCGACGATGATGCCCAGTTGGGTCAGCACGATCAACGGCAACACCGCGAGCACGCAGAAGACAGCGGCCAAAACTATCCCCGCACTGGTGATTACGCCGCCCGTGGCCGAGACCGCGCTGATCATGCCACCGCGTGCACCGCGTTGCACGGCCTCCTCGCGGGCGCGGGTGACCAAGAAGATCGTGTAGTCCACCCCGAGGGCGGCCAGAAACAGGAAGGCGAACAACGGGGTGCTGTAGTCCAGTGCCGGGAACCCGAAGACGTGCATGCTCGCCCAGCCGCCCATGCCCAGCGCGGCCAGTGCGCCGAGAACCGTTGCAGCCAGCAGGGTCGGCGGGGCGAGTGCTGACCGCAGCAGCACATAGAGCACCGCCAGGATGACGGCCAGGATGGCCGGGATCAGTACCAGCCGGTCATGCGTGGCCGCATCGCGGATGTCAAGCGCCTGTGCGTCGGCACCGCCCACCAGCGCACCGGAGTCGGCGGACTTGACTGAACTCCGCAGCGCCGCAACCGTATCGAAGGCCTGAGCGGATGCGGGTGGGGCATCGAGCACCACCGACCACTTCGTCAATCCGGACGCTGAGCGCCCGGACTCGGTCACCGAGACCACACCGGGGGTCGCCGAGATGGCCTGCTGTACCCGCGCTGCCCGGGCCGTGGAGGCGATCACCGGCGTGGGGTTGACCGTGCCGGCCGGGAAATGCGCGGCCACAATGTCATAACCGGACACCGAATCCGCACGCACCCGGAACTGCTCGGTTTGTGACAGACCGATGCGGGTGCCGAAGAGGCCGGTGGCCAGGACCGCGAGCACGGCGACCGCGACCCCGGCGACCAGGGCCGGGCGCACACCCACCCACGCTGCAACGCGGTGCCAGGCACCGGAATCGAGGGTTGGGTGACTCTCGGGCCGGGGGACGAAGGGCCAAAACAATCGCCGCCCGCATACCGCCAGCATCGGCGGCAGCACCACCAGCACCGACACGGCGGCGACGACGAGTCCGCACGCCGCCAGGGCGCCCAGGCTCCGCGTGCTCGGCGTCAGAGCGAACAGCAGGGTGAGCAACGCCAGCACCACCGTGGCATTGCTGGCGACGATGGCCGGGCCCGCCATGCGCACGGCCCGGCGCAGCGCCGTCCGGTGTTCGGGATGGCGCCGAAGCTCTTGGCGATACCGAGATATCAGCAGCAGCGCATAGTTGGTGCCCGCACCGAAGACCAGCACGCTGGTGATCCCGGAAGTGGCGCCGTCGAAGCTCAGCCCGGTCAGCGACGCCACCGCGGTGCCCAGGGCGGCCGCGACCCGGTCGGCGAATCCGACGACGAGCAGCGGCAGCAGCCACAACACCGGGGAGCGGTAGGTGGCGATGAGCAGGAGTGCCACCACCGACGCCGTCACCGCCAGCAGGGTGATGTTGGCATTGGTGAAGGCGTTGGCGATGTCGGCGCCGAACGCCGGCCCGCCGGTGACGTGAGCGTGCAGCCGCTCCGGCAGCCCGGTGTCGGCGGCCTTGCGCAGCGCGGCGACCTCGTCGTCGAGGGCCAGCCCAGACAGGTCGGCGCTGATGGGCACCACCGAGATGGCTGCCTTGCCGTCGTCGGACACCAGCACCGGTGCCGCGCCGGCGGCCGCGCGGGGCCGTGCGACGCCCAGCATCCGGTCGCGGGCCGCTTGGGCGGCGGTGACGTCGGCTGAATGCAGCGCCGCGCCATCGGCGCGGCTTACCACCACAATGAGCGGGACCTGGTCACCGCCGGGGAACTGACGGGCGAGTGCGTCGACCTTGGCGGAATCCGAGTCTGCAGGCACCGAGCGCGGCGCCTGCCCTGCCGCTGCGTTCCCGCCGATCAGCACGATGAAGCCGACCCCCAGCAGCACTGCGGCCAACCCGAGCAGCCATGAACGTCGGCCCGTAACGGCGGTGGCCACACCCTCCCACACCACGGGTATGATCATTTCAGTTTTTTAAACATTAATCAACTGAAATGATTGAGGCCGCGCAGACCGGCCAGGTGTTCGCGATCGGGGCGCCGGTGCACGGAGGGACGCAAAAGGAGGCACTATGGACAGTATGAATGCAAGGCGGCCGCCGGGTGTACGCAACACGGCGCGCGCACGGCGGTGGCCGGGTTCTGGTGCACGTACGAGTTGCCTCCTATGACCACTGATGCGGGCAAGATGGCAACGCGCAAACGGCGGCACATCGACGTGTGCCTTGATGAGCAGGTTGGCTATGACGGTCTGAGTACCGGGCTGGAACGTTACCTGTTGCCGTACAACGCTCTGACCCAGACCAGCCTCCGCGACATCGACCTGGCTACCGAGTTTTTCGGCGCCAGCCTGCGGTCTCCGCTGCTCATCGGGGCGATGACCGGGGGCGCCGAGCTATCGGGGACCATCAACCGGAATCTGGCGGCAGCCGCTGAACAACTGGGCATCGGGATGATGCTCGGTTCGCAGCGGATCATGCTGGACGGTGCGGTGGGGGAGCGTGCCGCGGCCAGCTTCGCCGTTCGTGACGTGGCCCCAGATGTCTTGCTCTTCGGGAACATCGGGTTGTCCCAGTTGACCAAAGCCACCGTGCGGGACCTCGAGAAGGCCCTTGATCGGGTCGGCGCCGATGCGCTGGCGGTGCATACCAATCCGTTACAGGAAGCAATCCAGCACGACGGCGACACCGACTTCACCGGGTCGCTGGACAGGCTGCGCGATGCGGCAGACGCCATGGGCTATCCGCTGCTACTCAAGGAGGTTGGTCACGGGATCGGCGGTGCAGCCGCCGCGAAACTGGCTGGGACCGAAGGCGAATTGCCGGTGGCCGGAATCGACGTTGCGGGCGCCGGCGGCACGTCGTGGTCACGGGTCGAGCAGTTCGTCCGCTACGGTGAACTGCGTTACCCGCACTTGGCTGATTGGGGTATCCCGACCGCGCGGGCGATCGTGGAGGTGCGTGAGGTGCTGCCGGAGATTCCGTTGGTGGCTTCCGGCGGCATTCGCACCGGCATGGATGCGGCCAAGGCGATCGCGTTGGGAGCCGATGTCGTGGCGCTGGCCCGACCACTGCTGCCGGCCGCGATCGAATCCACAGCAGCCGTGGTCGATTGGCTGGAGCCGTTCATCGACGAGCTCCGGGTGTGCCTGCACGGCTGCGGCGCCGCGAACCTTTCGGAGCTGCGCGACGTCAACCTCACGCCGATCGGGTAGATACTCACTACGTGGCTGTCATATTGGCGTACGGCTCGCCGGCCCTGGGCCATCTGCTACCGGTCGGCGCGTTGCTGCGGGAGCTGGCCCGGCGGGGGCATGACGTGCACGTGCGCACGATGTCGGCGGGCGTGCCGACGATGCGCGCGGTCGGTGTGCACGCCGAGCCCGTCGACCCGGGCATTGAAGCGATTGTCGGGCAGGATTGGCGGGCCAGAAACGCGCTGGAAGTGTTGAAGTCTTCGCTCGACGTGCTGTGCCGCCGGGCGGTGCTCGAGGTCGAAGACTTGCGCCTTGCGCTCGATGCAGTCCGGCCGGACGCAGTCATCATCGACGCCAACTGCTGGGGCGCCATGTCGGTGGCGGACGCCGACGACACGCCTTGGCTGGTATTTTCGCCGTTCACCCCGTATCTGCGGTCCCGGGGAGTCCCGCCGTTCGGCCCGGGACTGCGACCCCTGCCGCACATCGTCGGCGACATCCGTGACGCCGCGATGCGTCCGTTCGTGCGGCGGGTTTTCGACCGGCCGATGCTGCCGCGAATCAACGCTATTCGCGCGACGCTGGGAGTGCCACCGGTCACGTCCGTGGACGAGTTCATGCGGCGCGCGCCGCTGCTGTTGACCGTCGGCGGCGTGCCGTTCGAATATCCACACCCCGGGTGGGGGGATCTGGTCCATCACATCGGCGCATGCGTATTCGAGCCCACGCCAAAGATCACGCCGGACTGGATCGCTGCCATCGACCGTCCGGTGGTGCTGGTGAACACGTCCTCGATCAGACAGCCCGATGCCGCGCTGGGGCGGGTCGCATTGCACGCGCTGGCCGAGGAGCCGGTTCACGTCGTGGCGACCTTTCCGGCGGGTATACCTCCGAATTTGCCACGGCCCGCCAACGCGACGGTGCGTCGGTTCATGCCCCACTCCGCCATCCTCGATCGCGCCAGCTGCGTGATCACCCACGGCGGGATGGGAACCACGCTGAAAGCCCTCGACCGCGGCGTACCCGTCTGCGTCGTGCCCTTCGCGAGGGACCAGGCCGAGGTCGCCCGGCGCGTGCAGGTCGCACATTGCGGCACCCGCCTGACAGCGAAAAGGCTCACCCCGGCGCGGCTGCGGGCGAAAGTGCACGAGGCACTGACGATGGCCGACGGCGCACGACGAGTGGCCGCCGGTTTCGCCGCGACCGGAGGAGTGGCCCGCGGAGCCGACCTGATCGAGCAGCGTGTGCTTGGCTCCGCGGCCGAGCGGATGGTTCGTTAGCTCGGGTCTTCGGCGTTACCGCACAGCACGGCGTCGGCCCTTGCCGGTGCCGCGTTTACTGTCGTCGGCTGACGGTTTGGAGCTTTGTGCACCGAACCGGGATTCGAATGTGGACATCGCTTCGATCATTACCGAGAAAACCCGGTGCGCGGCGGCCAAATCTCGATCCGGCAGGTCGGCGAGGGCGTCGCGGAGCTCAGCACCAAGCGGGGTGAAGAAGGAGCGGGCCAACGCCATCCCGGGTTTCTCGTAGCGAAGCAGCGTTTTGCGTCGGTCCGCAGGATCGGGTTCCCGCCGGAGGTGGCCGGCGTCGATCATGCGATCCACCAGATAGGTGATCGCGGCGGGCGACACGTCCATGCGTTGTCGTAACTGGGCCGGCGTCAACGGTGTTCCGGCAGTTTCGGCGACCATGATGTGCAGCAAGGCGTGGAAGTCGTTGCCGCTGACGTCGTTTTGACGCGCAAAGTGCCGGCCGATGCGGTCGGACTGCGCCGTGATCGCCCGCATGTCGGCCGACATCAACTTCTCTAATTCGGCTCGGTCTGGTCGCCGATCAGCAGCGCCGCGCTTGGTCACTTACCCGCATCCTTCTCAAGAGAACGCCGACCAGCGTATCGGCGACCGATAACCAAGGCCGACGAACGCCAATGGCCGTTTCTCATTTGTAGCCCATTGACAGGCGAAAAGCCGCGTGCGGTGGCCGTGGAGCCGGCCTGGCGGCGGGAAGTGGGTACACGTGCTCATCCGAATCAGTGGGTATGCCGGTCTGTCATCTCGATGCCGTCTTGACCGGTCGGCGGCCATCAGCCTACGGCATCGCCCGCCGGTGCATGCCCGGCGACGGCTTAGGCCGGTCCACGCGGCGGGTGCGTCCCGCGAATACACCCCACGAAATGGCGGCCGCGGCGAACGCGAGCGCCTGGGTCACGCCGATACGGCCAGACGGGACGAGAAGACCCTCAACATAGCGGTCGATGAATCCGGTCGTCGGGAGCGGATCCAGCTGCGCCCGACGGCGTGCCCACGCTTCCAGCGATGTCAACGGGCACGGTAGCCGCAGGACGACGACGGCGACGCCCCAGACGACGGCGGGTACGTGCAGCACCATGGTGCGGGGCCAGCGCAGCGCCAGAAAGCCCCCGCTCGGCACGTAGAGGAGGTACGCGAAGTGCGCACAAACGGTCGCTACGACCGTCGCGAAATACGTTTTCTTCACGGCTGAGTCATCCCTCGGGTCCCGACTCACCCGAGACCGGAACGCACCTGGTAGCGGCGCTCGGCGTAGGCGAGGTCGTCGCACCAGAGTCTGCTGGCGGCATGGCGCATAAGCGGCGAGATCAGTGGGGCCACCCGAGACGCCCGCTTGAAACCGGGACGGTCCGAATGCGCGATGATGGCTTCCAGCACAGCGGTGCGCGGACGCCCGTCCGGACCCAAACCAATTGGCGTGGCGTGGGTCTCAACTACGCTGCCAGCTCCCTCGCCGTCCACGATGCGCATCACGATGGTGCGTGCCTCCGGGCAGGTGAATTCCGCGATGACCGGAACACCGATGCGGCCCATCCGGAAGGTCACCGCCACCAAGAAACGGTCCGCGCGCTCGGTGGGAGTGGTGAGCACCTCGAGCCGGGTGAACGAGTAGGGGTGAAACCATGCGCCGTGCCACGGATCGAGCCGGTTGGCGATGATGTCGGTCGGCTCGCACACACCGACCATGCGGGCGACCGCGGCCAGGGTGTCACCGGTCGGCCTCGGTGCAATCACCGGCTCCGCCAAGGGGGCTTCCCCGCCCACCTTGTCGAGCCGCACCCACGCCAGGGTGCCGTCGTCGTGGCTGGGCAACGGGCTCCAGCCGAGTTCGCGCGCGTCGCCGTTCAGGGCCAGCCCGTGCCATCGGCAGATCAACGTGCCGCGGTGCACCATCGCGGTGGCGAGATCGGCACCCAGGTGGGGGCAACTGCGCGGACCGACCTGGAGTCGACCCTGCCCGTCACGCCAGGCGACGACATCGACACCGGCAACACGGGTGCCGAACGGCTGCCCGGAACGCACGCGACGGCTGGGGGCGAACGCGTACCAATTGCCGGTGGGTTTGCGCTGCGACCGTTCCAGTGCCGCGTCGATGATCGCCGGTTCCGCGTCGCGGTACGTCGGGCGCTGAGCCGGCCAGGTCGTCCGCGGAATCACCGCCAGCGGCCAGTCTTTGGGCCCCCCGGAAGGCCACAGGTGGCGCAACTGTCTGCGGATATTCATCGTCGACCGATTCTCTCGCGGGTGGCAAGCCAGCGCAGCAGCGGTGATCGGCCCTGGGTGGGAACGGTCTCCAACGGGTGCCCGGCCAGCCCCCATTGTCTCAGCAGTTCATTGGCGGCGCACCAGCCAGTGGTGGCAGCGCGCTCCATGAGCGCCACCGGCAAGTCGATGCGGATGGCGTCGCCGGCCAACAGGAGGCCAGGCTGGGGCGTGACCACGGCGGGCCGGTGCGCATAAGAACCGGGCGCGAACAGGGGGCAGTCGCTGCGATGCAACAACCGCTCGTGAACGACTTGCGCCGCCGCGGTTTCCGGATATATCCGGTGCAGTTGGCGTAGCGCAGCCGTCCTGGATGGCGCAGAATCCAGGGCATAGGAATGCAATTCGACAACGGAACCGTGGTGTTTTCGTGCCCATTCGCCGGCTTCGCGTTCATAGCGCTCCAACACGCTGATGTTGTCAAGCGGCTTGTGGTCGGCGGTGCCCAGGAATGCCGGCCGCTGCGCGCCGACGGGCCGGTCGAGCCACAACCGATGCACGGCAAATGGCGGCGCAGTGTGCATCTTCGCTATCTCTGCACGCCACGGGTGGGAGGCCAGGCCGGCCGACGCCGCGACGATCTGCTGCAAGCCGGCGACGTCGGCGGCCAGCACCACGGCGTCGGCCTCGAGGCGTTCGTCGGAATCGGTGTGCACCCGAAACGGTGTCGTCGCACCGGGGTCGATGCGCAGCACGCTGGTGTCCAGCCGGAACCGCACATCTCGGCCTTCCAGATAGCGTCGCAGCGGCTGCCACAGGGCGCTGTCGTAGTTCGCGGTGGGAACGTCGAAGATGAGCCCTTCGGCGGAGCCCAGGAAGTAGATGTGGAACATGGTCGCCAACTCGGCGGCGGATAGCTTCGACGGTTCTGCGAAGAAGCTGCGGGAGAACACCTCGAATGCCAGATGCCTGGCGGCCTCGGGGAATCGGATGCTCGCCAGGAACGCCTCGGCGTCGACGCGGTCGAGCCGCTCGTAGATCCCGGGCACCGACACCGCGGCCAGCGGTGCGGCCGCGCGAGCGTCTATATGGAGGAAGTCGCGAAGCCGAAATGTCGGACTGCGAGCCGCGAATGCCAGCGCGTTCCAGGGCGGGGTACGCGGCAGTCCGCGGAAGCTGTCGCGCCGGCCCGAGCCGTCGATGAGCGGATAGTCATCGACGGGCGTGAGCATGCGCAACTGGGGGTCGATTCGGCGTAGCAGCGCCCGCAGGTTGTAGTACTGCCGGAAGAACGCGTGAAAACCGCGATTCATCGCCAGCTTCGGAGCGGGCTCCGCGCCGTCCTGACGCTCGGTCCAGCCGCCCACCCGACCGCCGAGGTAGCGCTCGCGTTCGATGACCTCAACCGTGACGCCACGTTCGGCCAGTCCGGTCGCGGCGGCCAGGCCCGCGATGCCGGCGCCGACGACGACCGCCCTCGGGCGCGACGGCAACGCGCTGGCATCCGGCAACCCCATGGCCGCGGGCCGGATTTCGCGACGGCGATCGGTTGGAATAGCTGTCATAGCGGTGCGTCGGCCAGGAAGGTGTGCACGATGTTGGCTTCCCAGCCGGGCATCGTTTCGCTGTGCACTGCGGTGAAGCCGGCGCGGGCCAGTCGCGCCCGGAATTTCGCTGCGCCGTCGAACGCGAGCACGCTGCGCCACAGATAGCGATACAGCGTTGTGTCGCGGGTGCGCCACCACCCGGCGGGGATGATGATGCCCCAGCACACGGCATGCCAGACGCGGGTGGCGGCGCGCGAATCCCGCACCGAGTATTCGTGCACCGCCAGGGTGCCGCCCGGTCGCAGCAGTGTGCGGAATTTCCGCAGCTGGCCGTCCCGGTCGGCGAGGTTGCGGATCAGGTATGCGGCCAGGATGCCGTCGAACGGTCCGGTAACGCCGTGCTCCGTCAGCTGCTCGACGGGAGTGTGCACGAACCGCACCGATGGGGGCCAGTCCTTCGCCAGTGCCGCATCGAGCATTCCCCGGGAAGCGTCCACCGCAACGATGTCGGCTTCTGGTGCGACGGTGAGCAGCGCAGCTGTCGACGCGCCGGTGCCGCACCCGGCGTCGAGCAAGCGTAAGCCCCTGCCGCAATCACGGATTCGCATACGGCGGGCGGAGAGAAGCAACTGCGCGTGGTAGCCCGGGCTGGCGCCCACGAGATCGTCGTATGCCTTGGCGCCGGCGTCGAACGCAGCCGACAACTCGCCGGGGGCGGGCCCGGCTTCACCGACGCGCACGTTGCCGCTCCCACAGCAGCAGTACCGCGGTGACCATGGCGAAGCCGAACAGGAAATCCTCGATCGGGATGTCGAACGGGAAACGCAGACCGATGATCTGGCGTTCGTCGTAGATGACGATCGGCGAGCTGAGTTTTGTCAGCCAGCCGTCGACCGGAATCTGAAACCCAAGGACGATCAGCATCGACAGCCAGTAGGCCGGCCGCCTGAACATGCCGGTCCGCAGGATCGCCAATTCCATTGCGCAGACGGTCAATACCGCCGCTGCGGCCGGGACGGTGTACCCCAGCCCGGTCATCGGTGGTTGACCTTGTCCAGGATGGTGGTCACCGCGTTGTAGGTCAGCAGCGCGCACACCGGGATGACGACGAAGAACAGCACTTCTTCGATCGGCACACGAAACGGGATGCTCAGCCCGCTGATGTAGGCGCCGTCGTACGTCCACACGTGTGCGGCGACCGCTATCTCGTCCCAGATCAAGAACACAACGGCCACCGGCAAGACCGCCTTCGTGAGCCGCCGCCATTGGCGGTAGACGCCGGGACCGAACACCTCGAGGGGAGCGGTTACGGCCAGGCATCCGGCCAGGACCAAAAGATATTGCCACCGATCGCTCATGCGGCCCCCGACCTGAAATCACCAACGCTCGGCCCGCCGTTCCGCGCCCGCCACGACCGGATGAGTCCGAGACCCGCGACCTGCAGCCGTCGAGCCCTACCGACGGTGGCCCGGTGATTGAACACCGCGAAGTCGCTCGCCTCGATACGGTCCAGGATCTCCGAGTACAGCGTCGCCGCGGCTGCCACGCACGGTCGTGAACGCGGCGCCAGCATGTCGATCCCGGCTGCGGCGAACCGGTAAGTCTGGCGGGTGATTTCGTGCTGAGCAGCCAGGGCTTGCCGCACCTGCGGATCGGTGCGGCGATGCAGCTGACACCACATCAGTAGGTCGCGATCGACTCCGTGAGCGGCCAGCTCGTCGGCCGGCAGGTATACCCGTCCCCGCAGCAGGTCTTCGTCGATATCGCGCAGGAAATTGGTGAGCTGAAATGCCCTGCCGAGCGCCGCGGCGTAGGGCGCGGCCTGCTCGACCGGTGTAGCGGTGCCAAGCACCGGCAGTACCTGCAGCCCAATCGCTTCCGCGGAGCCGCGCATGTACAGGTTGAGCGCTTTCCGGTCGGGATAGTCGGTGACCGTGAGATCCATCCGCATCGACGCCAGAAAGTCATCGAACAATTCGGTGGCGATCCGGTACCGGCGCGCGGTGTGGGTCACCGCGGCGAGCACCGGGTCGGCACGGTGGTCGCCGCCGGCGAAAAACCGGTCCGCCAGTTGCTGCAGGCGTTCGGCCCGGATGTCGGTGCCCAACTCCGGATCGAGGTCGTCGAGGATGTCGTCCGCGTAGCGGGCGAAGCCGTACAGCGCGTGCACGGCCGGCCGTTGGTCGGGTGCGAGCAGCCGGGTGGCCAAAAAGAAGGTACGGCCATGCGCGGCATTGAGTTCACGGCAGCGGCGATACGCCTCGCGCAGGCGCGGTTCGTCGATTCCGGCGGCATCCAACTCGCTGCGGATCATGCCGGTCGGGCTTTCATGTCGAAGCGTGTCGCCGAACGGCGGGCTCGGCCCGGACCAGAGCCGGTGATGCGGTCGGCGGCGAGCCGCCCGGAGATCAGGGTGGTCGGGACACCCACGCCGGGCACGGTCGACGACCCGGCGAGCACCGCGTTGTCGATGCCGCGCACCATGTTGGCCGGCCGGAAGGGACCTGTCTGACCGAAGGTGTGGGCCAACGCGAATGGGCTGCCGGCCGCCATGCCCTGATGCGCCCAGTCGGCGGGTGTGACGACGTCCAGCACCGTCGCCTGTTCGCGCAAGCCCGGCAACAGCCGCTGTGCGACGTGGTCGATGAGCTGGTCGGCATACGCATCGCCGAAGGCGGCCCAGTCGATGGTGCCGCGATCCAGGTTGGGCGCCGGGGCGAGCACGTACAGCAGATCGCGCCCGTGGGGAGCCAGTGCCGGATCGCTGGCGGTGGGGCGGGTCACCAGCAATGACGGATCCTGCATGAGTTGCCCGTCGCGGACGATGTCGGTGAAGGTCCGATCCCACGCCTCGCCGAACAGGATAGTGTGATGGGCCGTTTCGGATGCAAGGGTGGGACAACCGAGGTGAGCCACGACCGCCGACGGAGCATGTCGCAGCCGCAGCGCGCGCCTGGGTGCACGGCCCAGCAATGCATAGGTCTGCGGCAGTTCGGTGGTCAGCACCACCGCATCGCAGGCGATGCGCTCGGGATGGTCCGTGCGCACGGCGCTGACCCGCCCGTCCGTGCGTTCGAGCCCGGTGACCGTCGCGTCGTAGCAGAAGCGAACGCCGGCGTCGACGGCCGCGGCGGCCAGCGCGTCGGGCAGCGCGCGTACGCCGCCGCGCGGAAAAAACACACCCGAGATGGTGTCCATGTACGCGATGACGGCGTACACCGCCAGAGCGTCGCGCGGTGCCACACCGGCGTACAGCGATTGAAAGGTGAACACCCGCTGCAGCCGTGGGTCGCTGATATGGCGCTTGACGACGCGATCCCACTTGCGGAACCCGCCGATCGCGGCCAGCCGCGCCAATTGCGGCGTGAGCAGCGACAGTGGGGAATCGAAGTTGGCGGCGATGAAACCGTCGAATTCCACCCGATACAGCTGTGTCAGCCAGTCGCGCAGCCGCCGGTAGCCGGCCGCCTGGCCGGCCCCGGCGAACTCTTCGACGGCGGCGGTCATCCGATCCGGGTCGGTGTGCACGTCGAGCCCGCTGCCGTCGGCGAAGACGGCACGGTATGCCGGGTCGACCGGCAGCAGCTCCAGCCGGTCGGACCGGGTCTGACCCGCGGCCGCGAACGTCTCGTCGATGATGTCGGGCATGGTGAGTACCGTCGGGCCGGTGTCGACCCGATAGCCCCCGACGTCGAGCCGTCCGGCCCGGCCGCCCGGCCACGCGTGGCGTTCTACCACCGTGACCGCACGTCCCCGGCCGACCAGGTGCAGCGCCGCGGAAAGGCCCGCTAGTCCGGCGCCGATCACCACCACGTGATCGCTGCGCCCCACGATGGTCCGCATGGTTAATAGACTCCCAGATTTGTCGCGTTCATTCGGCTCGATCCGCACAGACGCCGGCCATTTCGGCGAGCACCGCCTTGACCGGCTCGTTGATCGCCATGTCGCTCACCGTGTCGAGGGCGGAGGTGATGCGGTGGCTGATCATGTCCTCGATCAGCTGCACAGCCCCCGTCGCGACGATCAACGCTGTGCACCGGTCAAGTGCGTGGTTGTCAAGGCTTTCGCTGTTCATCAGCTCGGTGAGTTCTTGTCGGGCCGGCGGGTCGGCCAGTTGATGGGCGGCCACCACCACGCTGGTTGCCTTGCGTTCGAGCAGATCTCTACCGCAGGGCTTGCCTGTCGTCGCCGGCGAGCCGAAAACTCCCAGGACGTCGTCACGGAGCTGAAACGCTTCGCCGACGGCGGCGCCGTAGCGACCAAGCTGTGACACGATCCGATCGTCGCAGTCGGCCATCGCGGCACCGATTTCCAGTGGCCGTCGGACGGTGTAGTTGCCCGACTTGCGTCGCGCCACGTCCAGCACGGCGTCCAGCGTTGGCATGTGCCTTGCATCGCTTCTCAAGTCCGCGAACTGGCCCACCGCCAGCTCGGTGCGCATCGCGTCGTAGCGCGGCCATCCCCGCTGCAGGCGCCGGGCCTCGACACCGCTTTCGCGCAGCATCTGCTCGGCCCAGATCAGGCAGAGGTCGCCGAGCAGGATGGCGGATGATTCGCCGAACTTCCCCGACGAGCCGGATAGTCCGCGTTCGCGGTGCCATTGGGCGAATTGCAGGTGCGCCGACGGGCGCCCCCTGCGTTCGGCTGCACCGTCCATGACGTCGTCCTGCAGGAGCGCGAATGCATGCAACAGCTCAAAACTGGCCGCAGCCCGTAACGCGGCCTCGCTGGGCGCCGCACCGCACAGCCATCCCAGGTACATGAAGGTCGACCGCAGGCATTTCCCGCCGGACACGAACTCCACCAAGATGTCGCCGGCTGCGTCGATCCCGGTATGGTCCAGCTCGGCGGCGCGGCGTGCGGCGACGAACTCGGCGACGTCGATGAGTACGGCCCGCCGCACACTCGAGCGCCAAGCCTCGAACCCGGCAGCGCCTGGCCAGCCCGCGACTGCCGGCAGCGGTTCCGCGGCGAGGGTTACCGATACAGCACGCAAATTGCCCACGCGCTTCCTCCTGTACGGCTTGGCATCCGCAGGCTTTGAAGGGCTTAGACATGCGCGTTCATAACCGCTGGTGAGAGCGCAAAAACTACAACCCGGCTCTGAACCCGCTCCGATCTGCCCCTCATCGGCTGGTACGGAATGCCAATGTATCTTCAATAAATTAAACATTAACTTACTGAAAGTCATCGCGCTTCGCCAGCCGAAGCGCCGGATCGTAGGCCGGGCTGCCCCACCATCAAGTTCATGAAATTAAAAATTAAGCAAATGAAATGATCGTCATTCGGCGATATGCTGCACACGACATGCACGCTGATGAGCTGTCCTCCGGCCGGGACGCGCTGGAGGCGCTGATCTCGGCTGATCTGCGGGAGATATCAACCGAATCCGACCAGATCGGCCGCCTGTTCGCGCAGGCACATAGGCTGCGGTCCAACGATTTCCGCGCCCTTCTGCACATCATGGTCGCCGAGTCCGCGGGGCGGCCGATGACGTCGGGAGATCTCAGCCAGCGGATGGGCCTGTCCGGGTCGGCGATCACGTACTTGGTCGACCGGCTGATCGTGGCCGGGCATATCCGCCGTGATTCCCACCCCGACGACCGCCGTAAGGTCATCTTGCGTCACGGAGAATCCGGCCTGGCGACCGCCAGGTCATTCTTCAGTCCGCTTGGCACGCACACCCGGACCGCGCTTGGAGACCTTCCTGACGCCGACTTGGTGGCCGCGCATCGCGTGCTTGTCGCGCTGATCGACGCGATGCGTCACTTCGAGGGCGAATTGTGCGGTCGTCCCGAGCGTTGATCCGTGTGGCGCGTTGACGTCACGTGGCCCGGACATGAATCGGTCACGGCAGCGTGGTGATCGTGCCGTCCGCCAGTAGCCCGTCGTAGTAGCTTCCTCCCGGGTAAAAATCCGGTGTGATCGTTCCCCCGAACATGTCGGCGATCCAGCCTCGTGTCAGACCCCATACCGCCGCGACGTTGGCCGGCTTCGGACGACCACACACCAGGTTCTCGTAGGTCGGCGACGACGGGCCGAGCGCGTCGCCGTGGGCGCCGGTGGTGACATTCACCCCATGAAACGTGCGGTCCGACAGATACCGTTCGATTGCCTTGGTGCCGCGTTTGAAGAAGTTGCAGAGAAGGTGTGGTGACGCGGTGGCATAGATCGGCAGCGTGGTGGCTGCCAGACCCGCCAGCGCGTCCTCGGTATTGGACCCGATGAACGACTTCACGCCGTCTTCACTGACGATGCCCCGCATTTGGGCGAACGTGGCCGGGTAGGCGCTGTGCAGGCGCTCGGCGACGTATTCGACCGCCTCTACCCCTGCGGAATGTCCCACGAAAACCATGTTCTCGGGTAACGGCATGACGGGCCGGCCGATCTTGTCCGCTGCCATCCCGAAGGAGGTCGCTAACGCGCCATTCGGATCATTCTTGTGGGCAAAGACATCGGCGATGTTGTCCAGGAAGCCGGTGTTGTCAATCAGATGCTCCACGGTGCAGCCGAAGCGGCTGACGGTGGACAGCGTGGTGGCCATCACGAGATAGCCGCTGTCGGCGACCTCGGTGGCAAAGGCAGACCACACCTTCTTGCCTTCGACGAAGCCGTGCTGCAGCCACACCAATCCCAGGGGCGGCGTGCTCGGGAAATACCATGTCGTCGGCACCGCGCGGGTTTCGTCGGCGCATGCGACGTCGGTCGTACTGTCCGCCATCGTGGATTCGGCGCGGGCTTGGCGCGGGGAAGCGACTGTCGCGGCCACCGCGACGATGCCCATCACGGCCACGATGGCCCGACCGGCACGCCGGACCAGCACACCTGGGGTCATTCAGAAATTGAACCATCTGGGTGCCGATCGGGCATGATCAGCCCCAAATGCGGCAGATGCTCACCTCAGCCTTCGCGCCCGAGCAGGTGCCGTAACGCCTGACCGAGGTCGGGCTGGCGAAAGCGGTGCCCGGCCGCGGTGAGCTTGTGGGGAAGCACCCGTTGACTGGCGCACGCGAGTTCGCGTGCGCCCTGCCCGCCGAGCAGTAGCCGGGGACCCAGCGAGGGGACCGGCAGCACCGCGGGCCGGTGCAACACGTGGGCCAGGGTGCGGGTGTAGTCGCTGTTTCGGACCGGTTGCGGAGCAACGGCATTCACCGGCCCGGACACCGCGGTATCCCACAGCGCGCGGTGATAGACATCGATCAGATCGTCAATCCCGATCCAGGACAGCCATTGGTGGCCGTCGCCCAGCCGGCCACCCAGTCCGGCGCTGAACAGCGGGCGCATCAGCTTCAACGTGCCGCCGCGTGGGGATTGCACGATGCCGGTGCGCACCCGCACCACCCGGACGCCGGCCTGCTCCGCGGGTGCGGTCGCGTTCTCCCACTCGGCGACCACATCTGCCAGGAACCCGTCGCCGCGATCGCTTGCCTCGGTGAGGGTTTCGTCGCCGCGGTCGTAGCCGTAATACCCGATCGCCGAAGCCGAGATGAACGCGGCGGGTCCGGAATCGGTGCGGCCCGCCAGTTCGGCCAGTCGGCGGGTCGGACCGATCCTGCTGTCGCGAATCGCATGTCGATGCTTGTCGGTGAACCGGCCGGCGATAGACGCGCCGGCCAGATGGATCACCGCTTCCACCCCCACGAATAGCTCGGGGTCGGGATCATCGGGGTCCCATCGTCGCTCATCGTCGCCTCGTGCGGTTCGCCGCACCAGCTGGATGACTCGATGGCCGCCGGTGCGCAAGAACGCGGTCAACGCCCGTCCGACCAGTCCGGACGATCCCGTGACGGCGATGGTCGCGGGCCCCAGCCCGTTCTCGGCGGCCAGCCGGTGGGCGGCCAAATCGTCGGCCAGCTGACGGTGCCGGTAAGTGAACATGGGTCGCAACAACGACCCGGGTACCGGTGTGTCGACCCGGTCGATGACCTTGGTGCGGTTGCCGCCGACGTCCTCGAATTCGTGGGTATGGCGCCAGCGCACGGCGAGTCGTGCGGGCAGCGTGGCCAGCCCGTCGCCGCCGATGGTGTCGACGAAACGCCGCGGCGGGTCGTAGTCGTCCGGCTGGTGGACGGCCACCCAGCGCAGGCCCCCGGGTAGCGCGAGGGTGGCGCGTCCGTCCTTGAGCGAGGCGGCCTCGGTAATCAGCCGCATCGGCTGCCACGGCGGCGAGAGCCGGTTGAATGCTCCCGGTCTGGCATACCAGGCGAAGACGTCAGCGATCGGCGCGTCCACCACGCTCGAATATTCCAGCCCCATGACTCGACGTTAGCTAACGATCCGGCAATGCGTGCTCGACGATCGGTAGCCGGGGCTGTGGCTGCCGCTCGCCGCGCTTGGCCGCCAGATAGACCTGTGCGGTCTGGCTGCCCACCGTCTTCCAGTCGAAGTCTGCGGTGAGCCGTTCCCGGGCGGCGTGGGCGCGCCGCTGTGCGGCATCCGGGTCGCCGAGCACGGTGCGCACCGCCGAGGCGAGTCGGGCCACGTCGCGGGGCGGACACGACACCCCGGTCCGACCGTTGAGCACCGCCTCACCCAGGCCGCCGATGTTCGACGTCACAAGTGGAGTACCGGCCGCGGCGGCCTCCAAAGCGACGATCCCGAACGGCTCGTAGTGACTGGGTAAGACCGCCGCATCGGCCCGATGCAGGACCGTCAGCAGCTCGGCGTGGTCAAGGTGCCCGACGAACCGAATTGCCTTGATTACCCGGTGTTTACGGGCCTGGTCGACCAGCCAGTCCTGCTGGGTGCCCTCCCCGGCGATGGTCAGGGTGGTACCGGGGTGTGTGCGCCTGATCCGCGGCAGCGCGGCGATGGCGTCGTGCACACCCTTCTCGTACTCCAGCCGCCCGAGGTAGAGCAGTTCGGCGGGCCCGGTGCGCGGCCGGCGGACCGCGAACGGCCAGCGCGCGGCGTCAATGCCATTGCGGATCACGGTTATCTCGGCGAGCCCGGGGCCGAACAGCTCGGTGATCTCGTCGGCCATCGACACCGAACACGTGATCAGCGAATCGGATTCACGCACCAGCCACGACTCGACCGCGTGCACCTGGCGGCTGAGTGCTCCGCTGACCCAGCCGGAATGCCGGCCGGCTTCGGTTGCGTGGATGGTGGAAACCATTGGCACGTCGTAGAACTGGGCGAGTGCAATCGCCGGGTGGGCCACCAGCCAGTCGTGGGCGTGTACCACGTCGGGACGCCAGGGCCGGTTGGTGCGATGTTTCCTCAGTGACAATCCCGCGCGGACCATGGAGTGACCCATCGCCAGTGTCCACGCCATCATGTCGCTACCGAAGGTGAATTCGTGCGGATCGTGTGCGGCCGCGATCACCCGGACCCCCTCGACGACCTCGTCGGACGAGGGGTGCGTGCACGGATCGGTTTCCGACGGACGGCGGGACAGCACCACGACCTCGTGCCCGGCCGCTGCCAGCGCAGTCGACAGGTGATGCACGTGCCGGCCCAGTCCGCCGATCACCACCGGCGGGTACTCCCACGACACCATGAGGATCCTCATGTAGCCGCCCACCTGGTGCGCGAGAGTCCGCAGAATGACAGCTTGAGCGGCGTGCCGTTGTACAAACACGCCGCCTGGCCCGCGTCGTTTTCACACGTCTGAGAACCGACCGAAACACCAACCAGCCCTGCCACCAGGCCACCTAAATCCACCCCTTGACATAGGAGCAACGCGCGCTCGTAACGGTGAGCTGTCCTCATCGCGGCAGCCTACGCGCGTCCAGGGCGCCGAAAAGCCCGTCGGCGCGGTTCCACCCCGCAGCGAGCCGCTGCGCGGTGTCGCGCCGACCCGAGGCGAGCGCCCCGGCGATCTCGCGGGTGGCGTGGGCATGCAGGTGGGCGCGGTACCGGGCGTAGTCGGCGGCCGAGTCCTTGCTCACCATGAACGGCCAGTCACTGGAGACCGTGAGCAGGGTCTCGCGCAGGATCTGGTCGGCCACGTGGTCGCGAGGGAGGGGCCCGTTCAGCGACGGCGTCTGCGACAGCGCCTTGTCGACGGTGCTCAGCGCCGTATCGACCACCTCGGTGTTGAGCTGCACCAGATCGGCTACCTTGTCACCGGCCCACACCTGCCAGTCCTTGCCCGAACCCCACGAGCTGGACGGCAAAGCGACCGCGTCACCGACGAATCCGGTGGCGATGGCGTCACTTAGCGTGCCTACCCGCACGCCGGCCGCGGGCAGGGCTCGCAGCACGCGGACCAGCCAGGTCGGCCCCTCGTACCACCAGTGGCCGAACAACTCGGTGTCGAAGGCGGCGACCACGTGAGCGGGCCGTCCGATGCGCTCGGACTCCGACCGCAGCCGGCTTGCGACCACGTCGACGAAATCGGCGACATGGACGTCGACGGCCCGGTCGGCTCGCTCGGGATCGTAGGGCGCCTTGGCCTCCGAGGACACGTTGCGGCCGGTCACCCTGGCCGGCTTGAGCCCGGTGAGGTGGTCATAGGTGTGGAAATCGCGATAGGCGGCATGGCCCGGATAGCCCGATTTCGGCGACCACACCCGGTAGCTGACCTGCAGGTCGCGCCCGAACGCGACCACGTCGGTGTCGCCGACGGGCCGGCCCAGCGCGGTGTCACCGTGCAGCGACGGACCGTCCACCATGAAATGCGTGACTCCGGCGGCGGCATAGTCGTGTTCCAGGCCGGGGGCATAGGCGCACTCCGGTGCCCAAATCCCGCCCGGGCGATGTGCCAGGCGCTGCTGCGCGTCGGCCAGGCCCTCGCTCAGCGCGAACTCGCGCAGCCGCGGCGCGAGCAGCGGCTGGAACGGATGGGCGAGCGGGCCGCCGAGCAACTCCACCGTCCCGGCGTCGATCAGGCTACGCAACAGCGGGCTGCCGCCGTGCCGCCATCCGATGGTGAAGTCGTCGAGGGCGTGGTCGGCCTCGGCGCATTCACGAATCCCCAAGACCCGCAACGCTTCCGGCGTACATGATGGATAGTCGGCCGACTTCGATCGGGGAGCGGAGCAGGCACTGGCGGCTGCGGCGGCGGCTTCAGTCGCCCGCAACCGCCAGTTGGCCAGCCAATGATGCATGCCATCGAGGCAGTACGGGTCATCGAGCTGGGCATTGACCACCGGCGTGATCCCGAGTGTGAGCAGCCCCCGGCGGTCCTCGCTGGCCAACGTGTTGAGCACCCGCATCAGTGGCAGATAGGCCGCCGCCCACGACTGGTAGAGCCATTCCTCGCCGACCGGCCAGCGGCCATGGTGGGCCAGCCATGGCAGGTGTGTGTGGAGGACCAGGGTGAACAGCCCGGGAACCTGCTCGTGCCTCGAACTCATCGTGCTCAAGGTCGCACCGCGATTGCGATCAGATCGAGACTGTCATCTATATGGCGGCCGTCGCTGCCGGCTCGCTCTGCGGAGGCATGCACGATGTCGAAGTCGTCGGTGGTGACCGCGGCGACATCCGCGGCGAGGTTGGCCGACCAGGGCGCATCGTCCACCGCGCGGGCGATCTGCGCGTCGATGATGGAGCCGCCGTGGCGTGCATCCATTTCCCGCAACCGCGGGCCATGAAACAACCCGCTGATCGACACCTCGGTGAAACCCGCGTCGACCAGCAGCGCAGTCAGCTCGTCGGCGTTGAGCTCGCGGGTGTGGAACGGGTTTATCGGGGTGTCGCGTCCCGGCGAGAAGGTGATCCGATTGGGCGTCGACACCATCAGCAATCCCCGGGGACGCAAGACCCGGGCGCACTCGGTCACGAATTGTGTCTGGTCCCACAGGTGTTCGATGACCTGAAAGTTCACCACGACATCCACCGACGCGTCGGGCAACGGTAGCTTGGCCAGGTTTGCCTGCAAGACGTCCACCCGCCGGTAGCGGCCACGGACGTGGGACACCGTGGCCTCGTCGTAGTCCACCGCGAGGACCCGACGGGCGACACCGGCGATCAGGTCGGCGCCGTAGCCCTCGCCGCAGCCGGCCTCCAGCACGTCGGCGCCCGCGCACCGCCCAGCCAACCGCTGATAGACCACCTGATGGCGGCGAAACCAGTAGTTTTCGATATCCAGATCCGGGATGGTGCGTTCGCCGGTCAGCCTCAGCACCGCGTCAGCCGCCGGCGCGGTATCGCCGGGGACGTACTGGGGAACATCGGGGACGGGTGCGCTCATTGCATAGGCAGGCTAACGCGAAGTGTCGGATTCGCGAACCGGGAACTGAGCACCCCCGGTTGTAGAGGGCACATGGGCCGCAAGAACCTGCACGACTACCCGCTATGGTGTGAAGGCAGAC
>CAYNLB010000050.1:0-29427 GCA_964397935.1 uncultured Mycobacterium sp. | reverse complement strand
TGTCGGAGATGTTCGGCTACGTCGGCGACCTGCGGTCCAAGACCCAAGGCCGGGCAAACTACTCCATGGTGTTCGACTCGTATGCCGAAGTGCCGGCAAACGTGGCGAAGGAGATCATCGCGAAGGCGACGGGTCAGTGAACACCCGAAGACGACGGCGAGTGAGCGAAGCTCACGAGCGAGGAGTCGAGCAATAGCACCACTGGAGTAACCTTGCCGGGTCACTGGAATGCCTTGGGCGCGGCACAACTGAAAACATCAACACTGCTTTAACAAGCACCAACAAGTCCAGGAGGACACAGAAGTGGCGAAGGCGAAGTTCGAGCGGACGAAGCCGCACGTCAACATCGGGACCATCGGTCACGTTGACCACGGCAAGACCACGCTGACCGCGGCTATCACCAAGGTTCTGCATGACAAATTTCCCGAGTTGAACGAGTCCCGTGCGTTCGACCAGATCGACAACGCGCCCGAGGAGCGTCAGCGCGGTATCACCATCAACATCTCCCACGTGGAGTACCAGACCGACAAGCGGCACTACGCCCACGTCGACGCCCCGGGTCACGCCGACTACATCAAGAACATGATCACCGGTGCCGCCCAGATGGACGGCGCGATCCTGGTGGTCGCCGCCACTGACGGTCCGATGCCGCAGACCCGCGAGCACGTGCTGCTTGCGCGTCAGGTCGGCGTGCCGTACATCCTGGTCGCGCTGAACAAGGCCGACATGGTCGACGACGAGGAGCTGCTCGAGCTTGTCGAGATGGAGGTCCGCGAACTGCTGGCCGCCCAGGAGTTCGACGAGGACGCCCCGGTCGTGCGGGTTTCGGCGCTCAAGGCGCTCGAGGGCGACGCCAAGTGGGTCGAGTCCGTCGAGCAGCTGATGGAAGCCGTCGACGAGTCGATCCCCGACCCGGTCCGCGAGACCGACAAGCCGTTCCTGATGCCGGTGGAGGACGTCTTCACCATCACCGGTCGTGGCACCGTGGTCACCGGCCGTGTCGAGCGCGGCGTCATCAACGTGAACGAGGAAGTCGAGATCGTCGGCATCAAGCCGACCAGCACCAAAACCACGGTCACCGGCGTGGAGATGTTCCGCAAGCTCCTCGACCAGGGGCAGGCCGGTGACAACGTCGGGCTGTTGCTGCGTGGTATCAAGCGTGAGGACGTCGAGCGCGGCCAGGTCGTGACCAAGCCCGGTACCACCACGCCGCACACCGAGTTCGAGGGCCAGGTCTACATCCTGTCCAAGGACGAGGGCGGCCGGCACACGCCGTTCTTCAACAACTACCGTCCGCAGTTCTACTTCCGCACCACCGACGTGACCGGTGTGGTGACCTTGCCGGAGGGCACCGAGATGGTGATGCCCGGCGACAACACCAACATCTCGGTGAAGCTGATCCAGCCCGTCGCCATGGACGAAGGTTTGCGATTCGCGATCCGCGAAGGTGGCCGCACCGTCGGCGCCGGCCGGGTCACCAAGATCATCAAGTAGGTCTACCGAATCCGCGATGGAGCCCGGGCTGCCAATTTCGGCAGTCCGGGCTCCATGCGCTTTCAATCCGGACGGAGCCGACGAAACCGCGCGAGGGCACGTGCGCTCGGTTACTATGCGGTAATAGCGAGTCGGGGGCGTAGGTATCCCGGGAGGTCCGGATGTCGTTCGTATCTGCGACGCCCGAGTATGTCGCCGCCGCGGCGACGGATTTAGCGAGTATCGGGTCGACGATCAGCTCGGCAAACTCGGCGGCATTGGGCACGACGGCGAGCGTGCTGCCCCCGGGTGCTGATGAGGTGTCGGCGAGCATTGCGGCACTTTTTGGTGCGCACTCCCAGGCCTACCAGACGCTCAGCGCTCAGGCGGCGTTATTTCACAACCAGTTCGTGGAGCTGATGAATGGCGGCGCGGCGCAGTATGCCGTCACCGAGGCGGCCAATGCCACGCACTTGCAGACCGCGGTAGCACCGGCGTCGGTGGCAGCGCAGGTTCCGGCGGCAACGGCCGCAGTTGCGGGTGGCCCGGAGGCGGGCGCACCCGCAGCCGCCCCGGCGGCGGCCGTTGCCGCCGCGCCGGCGGCTGCCGCCGCGCCGGCGACGACAACTGCCGGGTCAGCGGGACCGGCCCCAGCCGGCGCAGTCGCGGCAGTGCGCGCGACAACGTCGGCTTACGCACCGACCACTACGCACTCGGCGGCGGCACCCGCCACCACCCACTCGGTGGCGGCGGCCCCGGCCAGCACGCCGGCGGCGCCGGAGCAGGCACAGGTGGCGGGAACGGCTCCGGCCACGGCCCTGCCGATGTCGGCCACCAAGGCGTCGGCGACAACGCCGCCCCAATCCGCCACGACTGCCGGGCCGGGCCGGTCTTCCGCGCAGCGCCCAGCGGTGCACCCCAAGGCGCACTAGGGGTCAGGTGCCGTTTGCGCGGATGGCGCGCGCGGTGGCCTCACTGACGCTAATCTGACACCGACTTCCCAGCAGGGCGAGGAGGGGCAGGTGTTGGCGCGCTACCTGAAGGCACAGTTGATTGTTTTGCTGTGCGGCGGCCTGGTCGGGCCCATCTTCCTGGTCGTCTACTTCGCCCTCGGGCTGGACAACCTCTTGCAGTGGATGTTCTACGTCGGTCTGCTCATCACCGTCGCAGACGTGTTGATCGCGCTCGCATTGGCCAACTACGGGGCGAAGTCGTCCGCCCAGGCGGCGGAGCTCGAACAGAACGGGCTGCTGGCGCTCGCTCAAATAACCGGGGTCACCGAGACGGGCACGTGGATCAACAACCAGCAGGTGATCAAGGTGCACCTGCACATCTCCGGACCCGGGTTTTTGCCGTTCGACAGTGAAGACCGGGTGATCGCCAGCGTCACCCGGCTGGGCAACCTCAACGCCCGCAAGGTGGTGGTGCTGGTCAATCCCACCACGGGCGAATATCGGATCGACTGGGAGCGCAGCGCTTTGGTCAACGGCCTGGTGCCTGCCCAGTTCACCATGGCCGAGGACAACAAGACCTACGACCTCAGCGGGCAGGCCGGCCCGTTGATGGAGATCCTGCAGATCCTCAAGGCCAATGACGTTCCGCTCAACCGGATGGTCGACGTCCGGTCGAACCCGGTGCTGCGCCAGCAGATTCAGGCGGTGGTGCGCCGCGCGGCCGAACAACAGGCACCGGCCGCACAGCCGACGCCGGCCGCCCGGCCCGCATCGACCGTCACGCCGCCCCAACCGTCGATCGCCCAGCGCCTGCGAGAGCTGGAAACGCTGCGCGCCAGCGGAGCGCTGACCGATCAGGAGTACAACAGCCGACGGGCCCAGATCATCGCCGAAATCTAGATTCGCCGGCAAGTCCGGGTGAGTTAGAACACGTTTCAGTTTCGCTGCTAGCCTGTCTGTGGCCGAAAAGGGGCTTCAAAAAAAGGCAAGTAAGGGGCCATAGGTGGCGGGACAGGCTGGATCACTGCAGGGGCGGGTGGCGTTCATCACCGGTGCCGCCCGTGGCCAGGGACGGGCGCATGCGGTGCGGCTTGCCGCCGAGGGCGCCGACATCATCGCGCTCGATATCTGTGCGGCGGTGTCGCCCACCGTGACCTATACGCCGGCCACGCGTGCGGATCTGGACGAAACCGTCCGCCTGGTCGAAGGCGAGGGCCGCAAGGTTCTGGCCCGCGAAGCCGACGTCCGGGACGACGTTGCGCTGCGCCAGCTGGTGGCGGACGGCGTCGAACAATTCGGCCGGCTCGACATCGTCGTGGCCAATGCCGGAGTGCTGGGTTGGGGCCGGGTCTGGGAGCTCACCGACGAGCAGTGGGACACGGTGATCGGGATCAACCTGACCGGCACCTGGCGTACGCTGCGCGCTGCGATCCCGGCGATGATCGCGGCCGGCAACGGAGGGGCCATCGTGGTGGTCAGCTCGGCGGCGGGTGTGAAGGCCACCCCGGGCAACGGCCATTACTCGGCCAGCAAATTCGGGCTCACCGCACTGACCAACACGCTGGCGATCGAGCTCGGCGAATACGGCATCCGGGTCAACTCCATCCACCCGTACTCGGTCGACACCCCGATGATCGAGCCCGAAGCGATGATGCAGATATTTGCCCAGCATCCCGCGTTCGTGCACAGCTTCCCGCCAATGCCCTTGCAACCCAAAGGCTTCATGGCACCCGATGAGGTATCCGACGTTGTGGTCTGGCTCGCCGGTGCCGGTTCGGGCACGCTGTCGGGCACCCAGATCAATGTGGACAAGGGCGCCTTGAAGTACTGATTGGCGATCGTGTATGAACTCCTCGTGACCAGTGAAGCTTCTGAACGAGGGATCGTGATCGTGGGCGGTGGCCTCGCCGCCGCCCGGACGGCCGAGCAACTGCGCCGTTCCGAGTACTCCGGTCGCATCACGATCGTCAGCGACGAGGTGCATCTGCCCTACGATCGCCCGCCGCTGTCCAAGGAGGTGCTGCGCAAAGAGGTCGACGACGTGGCCCTCAAACCACGCGAGTGGTACGACGAAAGCGACATCGCCCTGCGCCTCGGTTCGGCCGCCACCGGCCTGGACACCGAGGCGCAGACGGTGACGCTGGCCGACGGAACCGTGCTCGCCTATGACGAACTCGTCATCGCGACCGGGTTGGTGCCGCGGCGCATTCCGAGCTTCCCGGATCTGGAAGGCGTGCGGGTGCTGCGCTCATTCGATGAGAGCATGGCGCTGCGCGAGCACGCGTCCGCCGCGCAGCACGCCGTCGTCATCGGCGCCGGCTTCATCGGCTGCGAGGTGGCGGCCAGCCTGCGCGGCCTGGGGGTGGACGTCGTGCTGGTCGAGCCGCAGCCGACCCCGTTGGCGTCGGTGCTCGGTGAACAGATCGGCGAGCTGGTGGCACGGCTGCATCGCGCCGAGGGCGTGGACGTGCGCCTCGGCGTGGGCGTGGCGAAAGTGCTCGGCGACGGCCACGTGGAGGCCGTGGCGCTGAGCGATGGCACCGAGTTGCCGGCCGATTTGGTGGTCGTCGGCATCGGATCCCATCCCGCGACGGATTGGCTGGCCGGCAGTGGCGTCGAGGTGGACAACGGGGTGATCTGCGACGAGGCCGGGCGCACCAGCGCCCCGAACGTGTGGGCGCTCGGCGACGTCGCGTCCTGGAGGGATGCAACGGGACATCAAGCGCGCGTGGAGCATTGGAGCAATGTCGCCGATCAGGCCCGGGTCGTGGTGCCCGCGATGCTCGGCCAGGACGTGCCATCGACCGTTGTTGTCCCATACTTCTGGAGCGACCAATACGACATCAAGATCCAGTGCCTGGGCGAGCCGAAAGCCAAAGACATCGTGCATCTGGTCGAGGACGACGGCCGTAAGTTCCTGGCGTATTACGAGCGGGACGGAGTATTGGCCGGGGTGGTCGGCGGTGGCATGCCGGGCAAGGTCATGAAGGTCCGCGCCAAGATTGCCGCGGGCGCGCCCATCTCCGAGGTGCTGGGCTGACGCACAGATGCCCAAGGTGGCGGTACTCGACGATTACGCGGGCTTGGCCCTGCGCCTCGCCGACTGGTCACCGGTCCAGGCCCGTTCTGAATTAACCGTTTTCGACCGGCACCTGTCCGAGGCGGAGGCCGCCGATGCACTCCGTCCGTTCGACGTGGTCTGCACCCTGCGCGAGCGCATGGCGTTTCCGCGCACGCTCATCGCGCGCCTGCCGCACCTGAAGCTGATCACCATCGTCGGCAAGAGCCTGCCCAACCTGGACATGGCGGCAGCCAGCGAACACGGTGTCCTGGTCGCCCACTCGGATTTCGCCCATCCCCGGTTTCGCTCCGTTCGTGACGCCACACCCGAACTCGCCTGGGGGCTGCTGATCGCGACGGTACGCAATCTTGCCGAAGAGCATCGCCGCATGCGTGACGGCGCGTGGCAGTCCACCGCGGGCGTGACGCTGTCCGGCAAGACGCTCGGGCTTCTCGGCCTCGGCAGGGTCGGCAAACGCATGGCCGAATACGCGAAAGCGTTTGACATGCCGGTTATTGCGTGGAGCCAGCACCTCACCGAGGAGGCCGCAGCGGCGGCCGGCGCTCGCCGGGTCGACAAGACGACATTGTTCGCGGCGGCCGACGTGGTGTCCATCCACGTGGTGCTCTCGGAGCGTACGCGTGGGTTGATCGGTGCGCCCGAGCTGGCCCTGATGAAGCCGGGCGCCTATTTGATCAACACGTCTCGTGGCCCGATCGTCGATGAGACCGCCCTGATCGCCGCGCTGCGGACCGGGCGCATCGCCGGGGCCGGGCTCGATGTCTATGACATCGAACCGCTTCCGCCCGATCATCCGTTGCGAGAACTCCCGACCGTGACCTTGTCTCCGCACCTGGGATATGTCACCCGCGAAATGCTGGGTGCCTTCTACTCCGACACCGTGGAAGCCGTGCTGGCTTGGCTGAACGGGTCTCCCGTCCGGATCGCCAATCCCCAGATACTGTCCGGGGGCTACAACTCGCCCAGATAGAAGCGGGTCCCCTGATCGTCGGCGCACTCGGCGGTCACGCCATACGGCTGGCGGGCCGGCTCGGCCAGCACGGTGCCGCCGGCTGCGCGGACACGCGCGACGGCATCGTCGATATCGGAAACGGCCCACATCGGTACCGTCATCGCATTCGCGCTGCCGCCGGCGGCGCCCGCCATCGGATGCGGTCCCACCACCTGCCAGCCATCGGGAACCCGGCCGGGCTCGAAGGCCCATCCCAGCACCCGGCCGTAGAAGTCACGGAAGCTGACTGAATCGGGCACCTGGTATACGACATATGCAAGATCGCCGGGCCCGGATCCGTTAATTTCCGGCCGCTTTCGCGCGGCTGACGGCTCGAACACCGCGAATGCGGTGCCCTGCGGGTCGGTGGCGTCGAGCAGGACGCCGTAGTCGGTACGACGCATTTCGCCGGGAACGCCGCCGGCCGCGGTGATCGCCCCACGGGCGGTCTGCACGTCGGCGACGGCGTAACAGCAAAACAGGGTCGGCTGTCCGGAATTCGTCGAAATACCGGTCGGCAGTCCGGTATTGGTTACCTGATGCGTGTCGGGATCGTACGCCCAACCCAGGACGTGCCCGTAGAAAGCGGCCGCGCGCTCGGCGTCCGGGGCCCAAACCGAGACATATCCGATGTCGCCATGCCGGATGCCGGCAACGGGTACAGCCGCAGGGCCGGTGAGCATCCAGCGGTGACCGAATGGGTCTATGATGGTCGCGTTGCGGTTCCCGTAGCTTTCGTAGACTTCGCGCTCGACCGTGGCGCCGCGTTCCCGTGTCTTCTGCAGAGCATCATCGGTGTCAGCGACGTGCAGCATGAGGCTGACCGACACCGCACGCGGTGCAGGCGCTTTCAGTCCGAGCTCCGGGTATTCGTCGGCCAGATACAGCACACCATCGGCGATCGCAAGCTCCGCGTGTCCGATTCGACCATCGTCCATCACGATTGGTTCGCCGACCACGATGGCGCCGAACGCATCGGTGTACCAGGCGATGGCCGCACGAGCATTCGCCACGCTCAGGTAGGGGAGCGCGGCAGGCCGGGGCGAGGTGTAGGCAGCGGATGGCTGGCTCAACTCGGCAATGGCGTTGTCGGTGCCGCTCATGACAACTCCTTTCGGGAGCAACAATGCGGATTCCAATTGCCGGCGCAGGCGTGCGGCGAAGTCCGGATCGGGTTGGACCGGAGGATCATCGGCGTTCAGCACGGTGAGCGGGTCCGAGTGGTCGCGTTGGCTCATGAGGTGCCTTCTTCCGGGTACTGCCGCCTGAATGCCCGCCGGGCGCGGACCAGTAGCGCCTCGGTGGCATGCACGGTGCGCCCGATCAGCTCGGCGCATTCGCCGACGGAGCAGTCGTCCAGGTAGCGCAGCACCAGCACAGTGCGGTGCGGCTCGGCCAGCCGGGCCAGCACGCCTTCGGCGACCACGCGGTCCAACTCGGCGTCCCAGTCGTCGTCCGCGCCTACCGGCTCCGGCGGTTCGGCGACCGGCACCGTGCGCCGGTCGTGATGGCGCCGATAGTGGTCGGCCAGCTTGTGGCGCGCCACGCCGAGAAGCCACGGAGCCGAGATCGGCGGCGGATCGGTCCTGCGCGCGGCGTCCATCGCCGCGAGGAAGGTCTCCGACGTCAGGTCCTCTGCCGTGCCGCGATCGCCACAGCGCCGGACGAAGTACCCGTACACGATCGGCAATGCCTCGTCGTAGAGCGCGAGCAGCGCACGTCGAGCGTCGGACCGGTTGTCCCCTTCGGCGCCCACATCCCTATCGTCGCCGCGGAGGGGCGAATTCCGACGCCGCGACCAAAAAAAATTACCGCCAGTTCACCGGCGGGCCGTGCGGATGGCAGTTGCCCAAGGTCTTGAGCTCGCCGCCCGGCCAGCTACGGGCTCGCACCAAGAACCTGATCGCCGTGCCGGGCCCGTCCCGCGCAGGTTCCAGCGTGAGGTGGGCGAAGGGTGACCGGGCACGGGCCTGCCCGGCCAGCGCGTGCACCCGGGCGCGCACCGCCTCCCGTTCCCCGGCGGACAGGTACTGCCAGGTGATCGAATGCCACAACACGGTCAAGGCGCCGTCGGCCAGTGTCAGTCCAGCGACGGCGTCGGCCGCCGTCTGACGCTCCAGCCGTGCCGGGACGCTGCGGGCGACTCCGATGGCGGCGCGCAGCCGGTCCAGCCGGGCATCCTGGTCGGGCCAGACATAGCTCAGCGCGGACATCTCCCCGTCGGCGCCGGTGACGTCGATGGGCGCGATGTCGTATCCATGCCGATCGACGATCCGCAGCTCGCGGTCGGGGGGCAGCGCGCCGCGCCACGCGTCGTCGATGGTCACCGGTGAGGCGACCGGTCCCCACTGGCCGCCGGCGAAGCGGTACCGGTAACAGTCGGCGCGCAGGTTCAGACCCGCGCTCGCTCCAATCTCGAAAAGCCGTATAGGAAAGGAGAATTCGCGATTGAGGCGCAGCAAACCGCCGATCAACGCGGCGGATCGGCCCACCTCGTTCGTCTGTGGTGGTTGATCGAGAGCCGCTCGCAGCGCATCAGCATGGTCGGCCGCGGCGGCCAAGATGTCGGGCCAGCCGGACTCGGCGTCCCAGGCGCCCCCGGTACTGGGGTACCAGCGCCGCAATTCCGGTGCCCGTCCGTCGAGCGCCAACCGGTGCAGCCCGCCGAGCAGCCGAAGCGGCACCGCATGTCGGGGCGGAGCGTCCTGGTGACCGGACAAGATGGTGGCGAAGACGCCACCGGCTTCGACGTCCTTGGCCACCAGCTCGAACAGTTCGCCGTACATCGCCGAGCCCGAGGCTGCGCAGAACCGTCCCTGCGACCGGAGTGTGTGCAGCAGGTGCTCGCCGCTCATGGATCGAGTCTGTCCAACCCGGCGCCGGCGACGTCGAACGCATTGCCGAGTGCCACCGGCAACGGGACGGATTCGTCGCCCAGCCAGTGCTCGTAGGCGCTCAACGCCACCCCGAGCATCGTCCAGGCAACGGTCTGCGGGAGCAGTTCGGTCGTCTTGCAATCGGATCGCTGGGCCACGAAACCGGCGATCACCTCACGCCAGCCCGCGTACATCGTCATCGAATAGGCCTGCAGTTCGGCAGTTTGCAGGATGACTCGCATGCGCTGCCGGTGCCGGGCGGTCTCGGACTCGTCAAAAGTATTGAACGCCAACAACGCTGCACGCAGCGCCTCCCCCGGCGGCATCCCCGGATCAACGTTGTCGAGCAGATCGCGTAGGTGCGCCAGGTGATTATCGAAATCGCCCCATGGGATGGCGTTCTTGGATGCGTAGTAGCGGAAGAGGGTCCGGCGCGAGATGCCGGCGGCCCGGGCGACATCGTCGACACTCACTTCGGCGAAACCCCGGGCGGCGAACAGTTCGATGGCGACGTCGGTTATCTGGTGCGGCGTCGTCGAGCGGCGACGTCCCACCCGCGGCTGCGGCATCATCGGACCCGCCCTTCCATTTCGGCACTCGATGCCATATTCTGACGAAGATTGTGCCCAGATCGACCCAGCGTTGTCGAGACCTGATGAAAGGGAAAGCCCCGTGGACCACGAGACCGATACCGACAGCGAACTCGTCACCGAGACCCTGGTTGAAGAGGTGTCCATCGACGGCATGTGCGGGGTCTACTGACCCGCGTGTTCGACCCCGATCGTGGCTGGCGGTTACACCCACAGGTGGCGATTCGACCGGAACCTTTCGGCGCGCTGCTCTATCACTTCGGCACCCGCAAGCTGTCCTTCTTGAAGAACCGCACCATCCTCACGGTGGTGCGGTCGCTGGACGAGCATTCCGACGTGCGGTCCGCCTGCCGCGCGGCGGGCGTGGACGACGCCGGTCAGCGCGCGTACCTGCACGCGCTGGGTATGCTGGCCGATTCGCAAATGTTGGTACCTCAGGAGACTCCATGACAGCCACCGTGCCGAGGCTCATCGAGCAATTCGAGCTCGGGCTCGACGCACCCATCTGCCTGACCTGGGAGCTGACGTACGCATGCAATCTGGCCTGCGTGCACTGCCTCTCGTCCTCGGGCAAACGTGATCCGCGGGAGTTGTCCACCCGTCAGTGCATGGACATCATCGACGAGCTGGAACGCATGCAGGTGTTCTACGTCAACATCGGCGGCGGGGAACCCACTGTGCGTCCGGACTTTTGGGAGCTGGTCGACTATGCCACCGCCCACCACGTCGGAGTGAAGTTCTCCACCAACGGAGTCCGGATCACTGAAGATGTCGCTGCACGATTGGCCGCCAGCGACTACGTCGATGTCCAGATCTCGCTCGACGGCGCCACCGCTGAGGTCAACGACGCGGTCCGCGGGCCCGGATCATTCGCAATGGCGGTGCGTGCGCTGGAGAACTTGGCCAAGGCGGGCTTCTCGGATGCCAAGATCTCCGTCGTGGTCACCCGGCACAATGTCGACCAGCTCGACGAATTCGCCGCGTTGGCCAGTCGTTTCGGCGCCACCTTGCGGATCACCCGGCTTCGTCCGTCGGGACGTGGTGCCGACGTCTGGGAGGACTTGCACCCCACCGCCGCCCAGCAGGTCCAGCTGTACGAGTGGCTGGTCGCAAAGGGCGAGCGAGTGCTCACCGGTGACTCCTTCTTCCATCTCTCGCCGCTGGGTTCCTCCGGTGCGCTGGCCGGCCTGAACATGTGCGGGGCCGGCCGAGTGGTGTGCCTGATCGATCCGGTGGGTGACGTGTATGCCTGCCCATTCGCCATCCACGACCGTTTTCTGGCAGGGAATGTCCTGTCCGACAGCGGCTTTGGGACTGGCTTCGCCAACGTTTGGAAGAACGCCCCGCTGTTTCGTGAGCTGCGTGAACCGCAGTCCGCGGGCGCGTGCGGCAGCTGCGGGCACTACGACAGCTGCCGGGGCGGGTGCATGGCGGCAAAGTTCTTCACCGGTCTGCCGATGGACGGTCCGGATCCCGAATGCGTCCAGGGGCACAGCGCATCGGCGCTGGCCCGCACGCGCGCAACCCCGCGGCCGCGCGCCGACCACTCTCGGGGCGGGCCGGTACCGCTTACGCTGACTGTAAGACGGCCGGCGACGGTGCCGCCGGAACGCCTGTGTAACGAAAGCCCCGTGTAGTCATGGCCCAGTGGTTTGAGACGGTCGCCATCGCTCAAGAACGTGCGAAACGACGGTTACCCAAATCTGTTTATTCATCGCTGGTTTCGGCCAGCGAAAAAGGAATCACGGTCTCCGACAACGTTGCAGCTTTCAGTGAACTTGGTTTCGCTCCGCATGTCGTCGGTGTGCAGGAAAAACGCGAATTGTCGACCACCATACTGGGGCAGGATATTTCGCTGCCGGTGATCATTTCACCGACGGGGGTGCAAGCGGTCCACCCCGACGGTGAGGTCGCCGTGGCGCGGGCCGCGGCCGCGCGGGGAACCGCGATGGGGCTGTCCTCGTTTGCCAGTAAACCGATCGAGGACGTCGTCGCCGCCAACCCCAAGGTGTTCTTCCAGTTGTACTGGCTGGGCGGGCGCGATGCGATCGCCGAGCGGGTGGAACGGGCCCGGCAGGCCGGAGCGGTCGGCCTGATCGTCACCACCGACTGGACGTTCTCGCACGGCAGGGACTGGGGCAGCCCGGCGATTCCCGAGGAAATGAACCTGCGGACCATGCTGTGGTTGTCACCGGAGGTGCTTGTCCGCCCGCGCTGGCTGTGGGAGTTCGCCAAGACGCTGCGGCCGCCGAACCTGCGGGTACCCAACCAGGCCCGGCGCGGCGAGCCCGGGCCTCCCTTCTTCGCCGCCTACGGGGAGTGGATGGGCACCCCGCCGCCGACCTGGGAAGACATCGCGTGGCTGCGCGAACTGTGGGGCGGGCCGTTCATGCTCAAGGGCGTGATGCGCGTCGACGACGCCAAAAGAGCTGTGGATGCCGGTGTTTCGGCGATCTCGGTGTCCAACCACGGCGGCAACAATCTGGACGGTACGCCGGCGTCCATTCGCGCCCTGCCGGCGGTGGCCGCGGCGGTCGGCGACCAGATCGAGGTGTTGCTGGACGGCGGCATCCGCCGGGGGGGCGATGTCGTCAAGGCGGTGGCGCTGGGGGCGCGGGCGGTGCTCATCGGCCGCGCGTACCTGTGGGGCTTGGCGGCGGCCGGCCAGTCCGGCGTGGAAAACGTCCTCGACATTTTGCGCGGCGGGATCGACTCGGCGCTGATGGGTCTGGGGCGCTCCTCGGTTCACGAGCTGACCCCGGACGACGTTCTGGTGCCGCCCGGTTTCGGTCGGGCACTGGGGATGCCTACCGAGGGAAACGGGTAGGTGGAAATTTGGTCACGTAGGCCAGTTTTCTCCGAATTGGTCGCGGGTGGCGAGAATCGTGGTACGCGCGAGGTAGCCGTGACGAACGAGCCGCAAATTTCGACCAGCCGATGAACTAGCCAGAAAAAAAGTTATTTTCAAGGTAGAACAATTGGTGCACACCAGGTGAATTCGGCCTACCATCACCGAGTGCCCGTACTCGGCGAATTAGGAACGGCAACATCGAGCCAGCTATCGAGCACTTCGCCGTCGATAATGGTCCCCCTGGGATCGACCGAACAGCACGGTCCGCATCTGCCGTTGGACACCGACACCCGGATCGCCACCGCGGTCGCCCGGGGCGCTGCGATCCGCCTGAACCAGGACTGGCTGGTGGCGCCGGCCATCGCCTATGGCGCCAGCGGGGAGCACCAAAGTTTTGCCGGAACGATCTCCATCGGTACCGAGGCCCTGACCGCGCTCCTGGTGGAGTACGGCAGGTCGGCCGACGACTGGGCGCAGCGCCTTGTTTTCGTCAACGGCCATGGCGGTAATGTCGCCGCGCTGCGCAGCGCGGTGGCCACGCTGCGCGCCGAGGGACGAGATGCCGGATGGTGCCCCTGCCTGGCCGCCGGCGGCGACGCCCATGCCGGTCATACCGAAACATCGGTGTTGCTGCATATCTCGCCGGCTGAGGTGCTGACCGATCGGTGGCTCACCGGCAACCGGGCGCCACTGCCCGAATTGCTCCCGTCGATGCGCCGCGGGGGAGTCGCGGCGGTCAGCGCGGTCGGCGTGTTGGGGGACCCGACCACCGCGACCGCCATCGAGGGCAGGCGTATCTTCGCTGAGATGGTCAACGGGTGTGTCCGCCGCGTCGCCCGCTGGTTGCCCGGACGTGATGGGATGTTGACATGATCGCGCCAGCCACGATGCAGAGCAAACGCGATGAGGTGGGGGCACCACCCGCTTGCGGGGGAGAGCGGCGCATATGACCGCGACCCGGCTGCCGGATGGGTTCGCCGTGCAGGTCGATCGCCGCGTGCGGGTACTCGGCGAGGGCTCGGCCCTGCTCGGGGGTTCCCCGACACGCCTGCTCAAGTTGGCTCCCGCCGCGCAGGACATGCTGAGTGATGGCCGGTTGAAGGTCCGCGATGACCTCAGCGCTCAGCTGGCCCGCACCCTACTGGACGCCACCGTGGCCCATCCCCGGCCTGCCGGCGGCCCGTCGCACCAGGACGTCACCGTGGTGATTCCGGTGCGGGACAACCTTTCCGGTGTGCGGCGCCTCGTCAGCTCGCTGCGCGGGTTGCGCGTCATCGTGGTGGACGACGGCTCGTATCCCGCGATCGAGCCCGACGACTTCGTCGGTGCACACTGCGACATCGAAGTCTTGCACCACTCGCGGAGCAGGGGCCCGGCCGCGGCACGCAACACCGGACTGGCCGCCTGCACGACAGACTTCGTCGCCTTCCTGGACTCCGATGTCGCGCCGCGTCGCGGCTGGCTCGAAGCGCTGCTCGGTCACTTCTGCGATCCCACCGTCGCCCTGGTGGCGCCCCGCATCGTGGGGCTGTCGCACAACGAGAACGTGGTGGCGCGTTATGAGGCCGTGCACTCATCGCTCGACCTTGGTGAGCGTGAAGCGCCGGTGTTACCCCACAGCACGGTGTCCTACGTTCCCAGCGCGGCGATCATCTGTCGGTGCTCGGCTATCCGGGAGGTCGGCGGGTTCGACGAGACGCTGCAGTCGGGGGAGGACGTCGACCTGTGCTGGCGGCTCATCGAAGCGGGCGCCCGGCTGCGCTACGAGCCGATCGCCCTGGTCGGCCACGATCACCGCACCGAGCTACGTGATTGGCTTGCGCGTAAGGCTTTTTACGGCGGCTCGGCGGCTCCGCTGTCGTTGCGTCACCCGGACAAGACGGCGCCGGTGGTGATCTCTGGCTGGGCGCTGATGACCTGGACCCTCGTGGCGCTCGGGACCAGCCTCGGAAGGCTCGCCTCGGTCATCGTCGGTGTCCTGACCGGCCGCCGGATCGCACAGGCGATGCGCAGCAGCACCGAGACCTCCCTGTGTGACGTGGTGACGATCGCCATCCGCGGCCTGGGATCGGCGGCGCTGCAGCTGGCATCGGCCCTGTGCCGGCACTACTGGCCACTGGCATTGGTGGCCGCCACGGTATCGCGCCATTTCAGGCGCGTCGTCCTGGTCGCCGCGGTCATGGACGGCGTGGTGGACTGGCTTCGCCGCCGGGATGCCATCGGTGACGACGCCGAACCGATCGGCCTGCTGACCTACCTGTTGCTCAAGCGGGTCGACGACCTGGCATACGGCCTCGGCCTGTGGTGGGGTGTGCTGCGGGAACGCAATGTCCGCGCCCTGAAGCCGCAGATTCGCAGCTAGCCGCCGCCTTGACCGCAGCGCACAGCGACGTGCTGATCGTTGGCGCGGGCAGTGCTGGATCGGTTGTTGCGGAACGTCTTTCCGCCGATCCCGGCTGCGTGGTGACCGTCCTCGAGGCCGGTCCGCCACTCGCCGATCCGGGGTTGCTCGCTCAGACCGCCAACGGGTCGCAGCTTCCGATCGGGGTCAGCAGCCCGCTGGTCCAGCGCTATCAGACCCGGCTTACCGATCGGCCCGTTCGCCGGCAGTCGCTCGTGCGCGGGACGACAGTCGGTGGCTCAGGGGCGATCAACGGCGGCTACTTCTGCCGCGGCCTGCCGCGCGATTTCGATCGCACCGGCATACCCGGCTGGGCTTGGTCCGACGTCCTCGGCAGCTTTCGTGCCATCGAGACCGACCTGGATTTCGACGGCCCGGCCCATGGTGACAGCGGTCCGATTTTGATTCGCCGGACCCGCGAGATGACAGGAACCACTGAGCGCTTTGTCGCCGCAGCAGAGCGCGCCGGGTTCGGATGGGTCCCCGACCTCAATGACTGTGGACCCGAGCCGGTTTCGGGAGTGGGAGCCGTCCCGCTGAATATCGTCGATGGCGTGCGGATCGGTTCGGGTGCAGGGTATCTGGTTCCGGCTCTGAGTCGGCCGAATCTGACGTTGCTCGCCCGGACGCGCGCAGTGCGGTTGCGGTTCGCCGGCGCTGTCGCAGTGGGGGCTGACGTGGTCGGACCGCAAGGTCCGATCGCCCTCACCGCGGATCGGATCGTTCTGTGCGCCGGTGCAATTCAAACCGCACATCTGCTGATGCTTTCCGGCATCGGCGAAGAAGAGATGCTGCGGGCCAGCGGCATACCGGTGGTCGTGCCGCTGCCGGTGGGAACGTCCTTCAGCGATCATCCCGAGTGGGTGTTGCCGACGAACTGGACTGTGGTCCCCGACCGGCCCGCGCTCGAGGTCGTGCTCGACACCGGCGACGACGTCGAGATCAGGCCTTATACAGGGGGATTCGTTGCGATGACCGGTGACGGCACTGCGGGGCATGCGGACTGGCCGCATATCGGGGTTGCGCTGATGCAGCCGCGTGCGCGTGGTCGCATAGCGCTGGCCTCGCCGGACTACGGTGTGGCGCCCCGGATCGAACATCGCTACGACAGCGAGCCCGACGATGTCGAAGACCTACGTCGGGGCAGTGACTTGGCACGTGAATTGGCCAACACGGCAACATATGTCGGAAAGCCGGTGTGGTCCACTTCGCAGCATCTTTGTAGCACCGCCCCGATGGGCGCCGAGGGCGACCCGCGGGCCGTTGTTGACCACCGGTGCCGGGTCTACGGCGCCGAGAACCTTTGGGTGATCGACGGTTCCATCCTGCCCGCGATCACCAGCCGCGGACCGCATGCGACCATCGTGATGGTGGGCCACCGGGCCGCCGAATTCGTTCAGTGACGCCAGCCGGCGGCCATCCTGCGTACCGGGCGTAGCTGCCGACCGTCGCGTCCGGGAGCCCAGGCTCCGATCAGGACCGCGGCGACAGCGACCATGATGGCCATCACCGTGGTCGAGGCGTGCAGGGCGGTCAGGAATGCGGACTTACCGAGCTCGGCCAGCCGGCCCCCGTGCGGCCCCAGCTTGTCGGCGACCTCCACCGCCTTGGCCAACGAGTCGGCGGCCGGAGCGCGAACCGGTGCAGGAAACCCCGTCAGTCGGGGCGTCAGCTCGTGGGAATAGCGACCGGCCAGGATCGAACCGGCCACGGCGATTCCCAATGCCCCGCCCATCTCTCGCGAGGTGTCGTTCACCGCGGAGGCGACCCCCTGCTTTTCGTCGGGTACCGCGCCCATGATTGCCGAAGTCGTTGGTGCCGTGCAGAATCCGATACCGGTGCTCAGTATCAGGGTGGGCCAGGCCAAGTCCAGGTACGTCGAATGCAGGTCGAGCACGTGCATGCACGCGAAGCCAACCGCCATCAGCAGCGTGCCCACCAAGATGACCAGGCGCAGACCCAGTCTGGGCACATACCAAAACGACAGCGCCGAGAAAATGCCCAGTGGCACCATGAAGGGACCGAAGGCCACTGCCGTCATCAGCGGGGAGTAGCCCATGATCTGTTGGACATACTGCATGCCGAGATAGAAGAAGCCGAAGGTTGCACCGAAGAGAATGACGATCGTCGCCACCCCCGTGGCGAACCCCGGGTCACTGAAGAGCCGGACATCCAAAAGTGCGTTTGGGCGCCGGAATTCGACGACACCGAACACTATGGCGATGACTGCGCCCGCGACGAGCCCGCCCCAGACCAGCGGGTCGCCCCAGCCGCGGTCGGGCGCTTCCAGGATCGCGGCCACGGTGATCGCGACCGCTGCGCCGATCAGGAGCGCCCCCAGCGAATCCATCCCGGGCGCGTTGATATCGCGCGACGATGCGACGGTGCACCCCAGGGCAAAGATCGCCAGCCCCGCCACGCCCAGCGACCAGAAGATCGCATGCCAGTCCCAAAAGCGAAGCAGTAAACCAGAACCCAGCATGCCGAGGACACCGCCGGAGCCGGCCGTGCCGGCCCAGATGCCAACCGCCTTGGTGCGATCATCTTTGGGATAAGCCACGGTCAGCAACGACAGCGTCGCGGGCATGACAAACGCGGCGCCGATCCCGGCCAGTGCCCGGCCCGCGATGATCTGCGCCGGGCTGTGCAACATGGCCGGTGCCGCCGAGCCGATGGAGAAAACCATCAACCCGATCAGCAGCGCACCCCGTCTGCCGTAGCGGTCGCCGATTGCCCCGGCGGGCAACAACAGACACGCGAGCGCCACGGTGTAGCCGTCGACTATCCAGTTCAGCTGCGCCTGCGTCGCCGAGGTCGCCACCGCGAGGTCTCCCAGCGCGGTGTTCAACGCCGTCATCGACGCAACAACGAGCGCGACCCCCATGCAGGCGACTGCCAGCGTCCAGGTTTGCGCGCGCCGGCTACCGCCGATATTGACCAGGTCAGTACGCTGGGTGGGCCGGACCAGGGTTTCGACCATATGAGGCGGCTCCTCGTGGTGACGTGCGGATTTTCGAGACCAACAGTCTTGTAGGTAGACCAATAGCGTTGTTCGTAAACACCGGAGGTGGGTCACAATCACTGGCGGGTCGACCGATCCCCGTCCAGCGCGGTCGCGCGCTCGTTTGCTGGAAGCCGCCGCCGCGTTGCTGCGTTCCGGGGGTCCAAGCGCGGTGACCGTCGACGCGGTCACCCGTACCGCCAATGTGGCCAGGGCCACCCTGTATCGCCACTTCTCCAGCGGGAACGATTTGCTGGCAACGGCATTCAACAGCCTCATCCCGCCGTCGCCGACGCCGCCGGCACAGGGTTCGCTGCGGGATCGGCTCGTCGCGGTGGTACTGGCCCAGGCCGAAGCGGTGGCCCAGGCGCCGACCGTCATGACAGCCATGTCCTGGCTGGCCCTGGGGCGCGATTTGGAAGGGCTGCCGGAACCTCGGCACTCGCATGCCGCCGACAGCGCCGCGATCACCACATTGCGGGAGCGCATTGCCCAGCAGTACGCGGCGCCGTTCGATGCCATATTCGATAGCCCGGAGGCCGTCGAGCTGGGCGAGGTGGACCGGTCCCGGGCCATCGCCCTGCTGACCGGCCCCCTGGTGCTGGGACGTCTGTCCACCCTGCCCGATTTCGACTACCGTGAATGCGCGCTCGCGGCCGTCGACGGTTTTCTGCATGTCCAGCGCGCGCAGCACAGGCCCGGCGCACCGAGCATCGAATCCGCGGGTGCTTGAGAGCGCCGCCGCGGGTCTTGGGGTCGGCGAAGACCCCGGCGGTGTGCGCTTCGGCGACTGGGCCCTGAAGAAGGGCGCTGACCAGTGCATCCGCCGATTGGCGAGACCGGGTCCGGAAGGTTCGCCCGAGATTTGGTCAAAGCCATGATCTAGGGCATACTGTTCAGGTTGCCTTGGGGCAGGCTTGCGCCTGGCCGGGCATACGACCAGCGCCTAAAACGGGCGCGTCCGGTCCCATCCTTGGAGCGCGACGAATTTCGGCCGCGAACGAGGCTGCGTGCGGGTGACACACCCGACCGCGGGGGCCGGTGGACCACGACAGGTAAACAGCGGCGCAGCATCCGGCGCAACGCTCGATCGGCCAAGAATTGGCCGGGTCCGATCGGCGCGCCGGGGGCACCAGGTCCGAATACGGATTTTGAGTGGAGTGAGGGTAGGAGAAGCGTGGCGGGACAGAAGATCCGCATCCGGCTCAAGGCCTACGACCATGAGGCCATCGACGCGTCGGCGCGCAAAATCGTCGAGACGGTCGTCCGCACGGGTGCCAGCGTCGTAGGGCCGGTGCCGCTGCCGACCGAGAAGAACGTGTATTGCGTCATCCGCTCTCCGCATAAGTACAAGGACTCGCGAGAGCACTTCGAGATGCGCACCCACAAGCGGTTGATCGACATCCTCGATCCGACGCCGAAGACCGTTGACGCGCTGATGCGCATCGATCTTCCGGCCAGTGTCGACGTCAACATCCAGTAGGAGATTGGTAAGAGCAATGGCGCGAAAGGGCATTCTCGGTACCAAGCTGGGCATGACGCAGGTATTCGACGAGAACAACAGGGTTGTGCCGGTCACGGTGGTCAAGGCCGGGCCGAACGTGGTGACCCGCATCCGCACACCGGAACGCGACGGCTACAGCGCCGTCCAGCTGGCGTACGGGGAGATCAGCCCACGCAAGGTCAACAAGCCGGTGACCGGTCAGTACACCGCCGCGGGCGTGAACCCGCGCCGGTTCCTGGCCGAACTGCGGCTGGACAACTCGGACGCGGCGACCGAATACGAGGTCGGCCAGGAGCTGACCGCAGAGATTTTCACCGACGGTAGCTATGTCGACGTGACCGGAACCTCCAAGGGGAAGGGCTTCGCCGGCACCATGAAGCGTCACGGGTTCCACGGTCAGGGCGCCAGCCACGGTGCCCAGGCGGTGCACCGCCGTCCGGGCTCCATCGGCGGCTGCGCCACTCCCGCCCGGGTCTTCAAGGGCACCCGGATGGCGGGCCGGATGGGCAACGACCGGGTGACCGTCCAGAACCTATTGGTGCACAAGGTCGATACCGAGAACGGCGTGCTGCTGATCAAGGGCGCGGTCCCCGGACGCACCGGTGGTCTCGTGATGGTTCGCAGCGCGGTCAAACGAGGTGAGAAGTAATGGCGCAGAAGATCCTGGAAATTCAGGTCAAGACGCCGGATGGCAAGGTCGAGGGCTCGATCGAGTTGCCGACCGAGTTGTTCGATGCCCCGGCCAACATCGCGCTGATGCACCAGGTGGTCACCGCACAACGGGCGGCGGCTCGCCAGGGCACGCACTCGACCAAGACGCGCGGTGATGTCCGCGGCGGCGGCCGCAAGCCGTACCGGCAGAAGGGAACCGGTCGTGCCCGTCAGGGTTCGACGCGGGCCCCGCAGTTCACCGGTGGCGGTGTCGTGCACGGCCCCACGCCGCGCGACTACACCCAGCGCACACCCAAGAAGATGGTCGCCGCGGCCTTGCGGGGGGCGCTGTCTGACCGGGCGCGCAACGGGCGCATCCATGCGGTGACCGAAATTGTCGCCGGCCAAACCCCGTCGACAAAGAGCGCCGCGGCGTTCCTGGGCACGCTGACCGATCGCAAGCAGGTGCTGGTCGTGATCGGCCGCAGCGACGAGGCCGGAGTCAAGAGCGTGCGCAACCTGCCCGGTGTGCACGTCGTGGTCCCCGACCAGCTCAACACCTACGACGTGTTGCGTTCCGACGATGTGGTGTTCAGCGTTGAGGCCCTTAACGCCTACATAGCGGCTAACACGGCCAACACCGCCAAGGAGGTTTCGTCCTGATGGCGACCGTCACCGACCCACGCGACATCATCCTGGCCCCGGTCATCTCGGAGAAGTCCTACGGGCTCCTCGACGACAACGTGTACACCTTTGTGGTGCACCCCGATTCGAACAAGACGCAGATCAAGATCGCTGTCGAGAAGATCTTCTCCGTCAAGGTTGCATCGGTGAACACCGCGAACAGGCAGGGCAAGCGCAAGCGCACCAGGACTGGTTACGGCAAGCGAAAGGGCACCAAGCGGGCCATCGTCACGCTGGCGCCGGGTAGCAAGCCGATCGACCTGTTCGGAGCACCGGCCTAGCCGCGCGAGAGAAAGACCTGATTAGACATGGCAATTCGTAAGTACAAGCCGACGAGCCCGGGCCGTCGGGGTGGGAGTGTCTCCGATTTCGGCGAGATCACCCGTTCGGAGCCGGAGAAGTCGTTGGTGCGCCCGCTGCACGGTCATGGTGGGCGCAACGCACACGGCCGGATCACCACCCGCCACAAGGGCGGTGGGCACAAGCGCTCTTACCGGGTTATCGACTTCCGGCGCAACGACAAAGACGGCGTCAACGCCAAGGTTGCGCACATTGAGTACGACCCCAACCGGACCGCCAACATCGCGCTGCTCCACTACCTCGACGGCGACAAGCGCTACATCATTGCCCCGTACGGACTCTCGCAGGGCGACGTGGTGGAATCGGGAGCGAACGCGGACATCAAGCCGGGTAATAACCTGCCGTTGCGCAACATCCCGGCGGGTACCGTGGTCCATGCGGTGGAGCTGCGGCCGGGCGGTGGCGCCAAGCTTGCGCGCTCGGCCGGGTCGGGCATCCAGTTGCTCGGCAAGGAGGGCGCCTACGCGTCGCTGCGAATGCCAAGCGGCGAGATTCGCCGCGTCGACGTGCGCTGCCGCGCGACTGTCGGCGAGGTGGGCAACGCCGAGCAGGCGAACATCAACTGGGGCAAGGCCGGCCGCATGCGTTGGAAGGGCAAGCGCCCGTCGGTCCGCGGTGTCGTCATGAACCCGGTAGACCACCCGCATGGTGGCGGTGAGGGCAAGACCTCCGGTGGTCGGCACCCGGTAAGCCCGTGGGGTAAGCCCGAGGGCCGCACCCGCCACCCGAACAAGGCCAGTAACAAACTCATCGTCCGGCGCCGACGCACCGGCAAGAAGCACGGTCGCTAGGAAGTTCAGGAGTAGCTCATGCCACGCAGCCTGAAGAAGGGCCCGTTCGTCGACGACCACCTGTTGAAAAAGGTGGACGTGCAGAATGAGAAGAACACCAAGCAGGTGATCAAGACCTGGTCGCGCCGTTCGACGATCATTCCGGACTTCATCGGACACACCTTCGCCGTCCACGACGGCCGCAAGCACGTCCCGGTGTTCGTCACCGAGGCGATGGTCGGTCACAAGCTTGGTGAATTCGCGCCGACGCGCACCTTCAAGGGGCACATCAAGGACGACCGGAAGGCCAAACGGCGATGACCACAACTGAATTCCCGTCGGCTTTCCCATCGGCAACAGCCAAGGCGCGGTTCGTCCGGGTGTCGCCGAGAAAGGCGCGCCGGGTCATCGATCTGGTGCGCGGCCGATCGGTGGCCGATGCGCTCGACATTCTGCGCTGGGCGCCGCAGGCCGCCAGTGAGCCGGTTGCCAAGGTGATCGCCAGTGCGGCGGCGAACGCGCAGAACAACAACGGACTGGACCCGTCGACTCTGGTTGTCGCCACCGTCTACGCCGACGAGGGGCCGACCGCCAAGCGTATCCGTCCACGCGCCCAGGGGCGCGCCTTCCGGATCCGCAAGCGCACCAGCCACATCACGGTCGTGGTGGAGAGCCGCCCGCCCAGAGACCAAAAGGCGGCGAAGTCGACGAGGGCTCGTCGCGCCGAGGCCAGCAAGGCCGCCACGAAAGCGCCCGCCAAGAAGGCACCGGCGAAGAAGGCACCTGCGAAGAAGGCGCCGGCCAAGAAGGCACCAGCCAAAGCTTCTGAAACGAAGGCAGCCGACGAGTTTTCTGAGACTTCTGAAGCGAAGGGAGGCTCAGAATAGTGGGCCAGAAAATCAATCCGCACGGCTTCCGCCTCGGCATCACCACGGACTGGAAGTCCCGCTGGTACGCCGACAAGCAGTACTCCGAGTACGTCAAGGAAGATGTCGCGATCCGGCGGTTGTTGTCCACCGGCCTGGAGCGCGCCGGGATCGCCGACGTGGAGATCGAGCGCACCCGCGACCGCGTTCGGGTCGACATCCACACCGCGCGTCCCGGCATCGTCATCGGCCGCCGGGGCACCGAGGCGGACCGGATTCGGGCAGACCTGGAAAAGCTGACCGGCAAGCAGGTCCAGCTCAACATCCTCGAAGTCCGAAACCCGGAGTCACAAGCACAATTGGTTGCCCAGGGGGTCGCCGAGCAGTTGAGCAACCGGGTGGCGTTTCGCCGCGCAATGCGCAAGGCCATCCAGTCGGCGATGCGTCAGCCCAACGTCAAGGGCATTCGCGTGCAGTGCTCCGGCCGTCTCGGCGGAGCGGAGATGAGCCGCTCGGAGTTCTACCGCGAGGGCCGGGTGCCGCTGCACACCCTGCGCGCCGACATCGACTACGGCTTGTACGAGGCCAGGACCACTTTCGGCCGGATCGGCGTGAAGGTGTGGATCTACAAAGGCGACATCGTCGGTGGCAAACGCGAACTGGCCGCCGCCGCTCCCGCGGGTGCCGAGCGTCCGCGTCGCGAGCGGCCGTCGGGTACGCGTCCGCGACGCAGTGGCGCGTCGGGGACCACCGCGACCAGCACTGAGGCTGGACGGGCCGCCAGCGCCGAGGAAAGCACTGCGGCCGCTGCATCCGCCGCCGAGGCTGCGCCCACCTTGGAACCGCAGAGCACGGAGAGCTGAATCATGTTGATTCCCCGCAAAGTCAAGCACCGTAAGCAGCACCACCCGCGCCAGCGCGGCATCGCCAGCGGCGGCACGACGGTGAACTTCGGTGATTACGGTATCCAGGCCCTGGAGCACGCGTACGTCACCAACCGGCAGATCGAGTCCGCGCGTATCGCCATCAACCGGCACATCAAGCGTGGCGGCAAGGTGTGGATCAATGTCTTTCCCGACCGTCCGCTGACCAAGAAGCCCGCGGAAACACGGATGGGTTCGGGCAAGGGCTCCCCGGAGTGGTGGGTGGTCAACGTCAAGCCGGGCCGTGTGCTGTTCGAACTCAGCTACCCCAATGAGCAGACCGCCCGGGCGGCGCTCACCCGGGCAATCCACAAGTTGCCGATCAAGGCACGCATCGTGACTCGAGAGGATCCGTTCTGATGGCAGTGGGAATTTCGCCCGGCGAACTGCGGGAGCTCACCGGCGAGGAGCTCACCGAGCGCCTGCGCGAGTCCAAGGAAGAGCTGTTCAACCTGCGTTTCCAGATGGCGACCGGGCAGCTCAACAACAACCGCCGGCTCCGCACGGTGCGTCAGGAAATCGCGCGTGTCTACACCGTGCTGCGCGAACGAGAACTGGGCCTGGCATCTGGTCCCGAGGGTCCCGACGGAGACAAGGAATCGTGATGGCAGAAGCGAAGACCCCCGCCAAAGCCGCCCGAAAAGCGGCCCCGAAAGCCGCCACCAAGCGGGCCGCTTCCACGGATGCCGGGTCGAAGGAGAAGGGCGCCAAGCACACCCCGCGCACACCCAGGACGCGGGGCCGGCGCAAGATGCGCATCGGTTACGTGGTGAGCGACAAGATGCAGAAGACCATCGTGGTGGAGCTGGAAGACCGCGTGCGGCACCCGCTGTACGGCAAGATCATCCGCACCACCACGAAGGTCAAGGCGCACGACGAGAACAGCACCGCGGGCATCGGCGACCGCGTCTCACTCATGGAGACGCGTCCGACGTCGGCGACCAAACGCTGGCGGCTCGTCGAAATCTTGGAAAAGGCAAAGTAGTCAGCAGGCAACGCAGAAACGCCCGAGACCGTGTGGTCTCGGGCGTTTGTGTTCAGCGTGCGTGACGCCACGCCGAAAAGAGACCGGAATTTTCGCGACGGCGTTACGCTGGGCGCGCCGGCCTTGGGCCGGCAAGTCCGCGACGAGAGTGAGGCTGGCGATGGCGACGGAGTCGTCGGAATTTAACGGCAAGATCGAGCTGGATATTCGCGACTCGGAGCCGGACTGGGGCCCCTATGCCGCGCCGACCGCGCCGGAGAACTCGCCGAACATCCTCTACCTGGTCTGGGACGACATAGGCATCGCGAGCTGGGACTGCTTCGGCGGCCTGGTGGAGATGCCCGCCATGACGCGCGTCGCCGAGCGCGGTGTGCGACTGTCGCAATTCCACACCACCGCGCTGTGCTCACCGACCAGGGCTTCCCTGCTGACCGGTCGCAACGCCACCACGGTCGGCATGGCCACCATCGAAGAGTTCACCGACGGGTTCCCCAACTGCAATGGACGCATTCCGTTCGACACCGCGCTGCTCTCCGAAGTGCTCGCCGAACGCGGCTATAACACCTATTGCGTCGGCAAGTGGCACCTGACGCCGCTCGAAGAGTCCAATCTGGCGTCCACGAAGCGCCACTGGCCGACATCGCGCGGCTTCGAGCGGTTCTACGGGTTTCTGGGCGGCGAGACCGACCAGTGGTATCCGGACCTGGTGTACGACAACCACCCGGTGAACCCGCCGGCGACGCCCGAAGACGGCTATCACCTGTCGAAAGACATCGCCGACAAGACGATCGAGTTCATCCGCGATGCGAAGGTGATTGCGCCCGACAAGCCCTGGTTCAGCTATGTGTGCCCCGGCGCCGGCCACGCGCCGCACCACGTCTTCAGAGACTGGGCCGACAAGTATGCCGGCCGGTTCGACATGGGCTACGAGCGCTACCGCGAGATCGTGCTGAAAAACCAGAAGTCGATGGGGATCGTGCCGCCGGACACCGAGCTGTCGCCGGTGAATCCGTATCTGGACGTAACGGGCCCGTCCGGCGAGCCGTGGCCGCTGCAGGACACGGTCCGGCCCTGGGACTCGCTGAGCGCTGAGGAGAAGAAGTTGTTCAGCCGGATGGCGGAGGTCTTCGCCGGCTTCTTGAGCTACACCGACGCCCAGATCGGCCGGATCCTGGACTATCTCGAGGAATCCGATCAGCTGGACAACACGGTCATCGTGGTGATCTCCGACAACGGCGCCAGTGGTGAAGGTGGTCCGAACGGGTCGGTGAACGAGGGCAAGTTCTTCAACGGCTACATCGACACCGTCGAAGAGAGCATGAAGCTATTCGACCACCTCGGTGGCCCGGAGACCTACAACCATTACCCCATCGGATGGGCGATGGCCTTCAACACGCCCTACAAGCTGTACAAGCGGTACGCCTCGCATGAGGGCGGTATCGCCGACACCGCAATAATCTCCTGGCCAAACGGGATTGAAGCCCGCGGGGAGATCCGCGACAACTACGTCAATGTCTGCGATATCACTCCGACGGTTTACGATCTGCTGGGCATGACACCGCCCGAAACCGTCAAGGACATTGCGCAGAAACCGCTCGACGGCGTGAGTTTCAAAGCGGCTCTTGTCGATCCGGCGGCCGACACCGGCAAAATGACCCAGTTCTACACCATGCTCGGTACCCGGGGGATCTGGCATCAGGGCTGGTTCGCCAACACCGTGCATGCGGCCACGCCGGCCGGATGGAAGCATTTCGACGCCGACCGCTGGGAACTGTTCCACATCGAGGCCGATCGCAGCCAGTGTCACGACCTGGCCGCCGAAAAGCCGGACAAACTCGAGGAACTGAAGGCGCTGTGGTTCTCGGAGGCCGCCAAATACAACGGACTGCCGCTGTCGGACCTGAACATCGTGGAAACGATGATGCGGTCACGACCCTACCTCGTCGGAGAACGGCCGAGCTATACCTACTATCCCGGCTGCGCCGACGTCGGCATCGGCGCCGGCGCCGAGATCCGCGGCCGGTCGTTCTCGGTGCTGGCCGATGTCACGGTGGACACCACCGGCGCCGAAGGGGTGCTGTTCAAACAAGGTGGCGCCCATGGCGGGCATGTGCTGTTCATCCAGGACGGACGTCTGCACTATGTTTACAACTTTCTTGGTGAACGACAGCAGACGGTTTCGTCGTCCGACCCGGTGCCGCTGGGCAGACATTTGCTCGGCGTGAGCTATTCGCGGACCGGGACCGTGGCCAACAGTCACACGCCGCTCGGTGACGTCACGTTGTTCTTCGGCGACAACGTGGTCGGCGCTCTTGCCGATGTGCAAACCCACCCCGGAACGTTCGGACTGGCGGGCGCGGGCATCACCGTCGGGCGCAACGGCGGGTCGGGTGTGTCGAGTCGCTATAAGGCGCCGTTCGCGTTTACCGGTGGCACCATCGCCAAGGTGACCCTCGACCTGTCTGACAGGCCATATCAAGACGTGGAAGCCGAAGTCGCGCTAGCGTTTTCGCGTGATTGACCCCTCGAAGCACCACCGGACCGCGGCTCTTTGCGCGTCGGTGCTGCTCTGTATTTCCGCGGCCCCGGTCGTGGGATGCGGCAAAACCACCGGGGGTACCGCGACCGGTGGAACGTCTTCGTCGACAACCTCGGCCGCGCCGCTCTCCGACCCCGCCGAGCCGGTGCCCGGCGTGGAAACCACTCTGCCCGATCACATTCCACCCAGTGCCTTGGTGTGCTTTCCGCCGCCACCCGCCAGCGGCCGCATGACCACGGCTTCGGTGCCGGATCCGGCGGCGCCCAGGATCACAATCCCGCTGCCGGACGGCTGGGGTTCGGCCCCCGGCACGGGCGACGTGGCGTTGGCGGCGACCGGACCGGACGGCATGTCGGTGCGGGTGACGATCACCCCGACCGATCTCGATCCTGCCGGCGCGTTCATCCGCTATGCAACCGAACTGGGCGCCTCGAAGCCGGGTGCCAAAGTCGCGGTGGCGGCGGCTCAGTTCTGCGGTTACAGCAGCCAACTCTTGAGCGGTACTCAGGGGGCATCGGCGTTCGCTGACCGCGTCACCCATATCTGGACGAACACCAGGGCATACCTGGTGGTCATCCATCTAGAGGGACCCGCCGATGCGCCGGGCTTCGACGCGGCCAAGTCGACGGTGATGCAGCAATTCGCGGTCGTCATCCCCTGAAAACACTGCCTCACCTGCAAGCGTCTGGTCCCCGTGATGCCTCGATGACCGCCACCCCGCCGGATCGATCAGGCGCCGACGCGCGTCGCATATCGGCCGTCATACTCTAAAACGGTGTTCACCGAGCTGGTTGATCTGCCGGGCGGGTCGTTCCGCATGGGCTCGACGAGCTTCTACCCGGAAGAGGCGCCGATCCATACCGTCACCGTGCGTCCCTTCGCGATCGAGCGGCACCCGGTGACCAATGCGCAGTTCGCCGAATTCGTGGCCGCCACCGGCTATGTCACGGTCGCCGAGCAGCCAATCGATCCGGCGCTGTATCCCGGCGCAGATCCGCGCGACTTGTGTCCTGGTGCGATGGTATTCCGCCCGACCGCGGGACCGGTTGATCTGCGTGACTGGCGTCAGTGGTGGGACTGGGTACCGGGGGCGAGCTGGCGTCACCCGTTCGGGCCCGATAGTGACATCGCGGACCGAGCCGATCACCCGGTCGTGCAGGTGGCTTACCCGGACGCTGCCGCCTATGCGCGGTGGGCCGATCGCCGGCTGCCGACCGAGATCGAGTGGGAGTATGCGGCCCGCGGCGGAACATCGACGACCTATTCGTGGGGCGACGAGCAGACGCCTGGCGGCCGGCTGATGGCCAATACCTGGCAGGGCAGGTTTCCATACCGCAACGACGGTGCACTCGGATGGGTGGGAACTTCGCCGGTAGGGACATTTCCTCCCAACGGGTTCGGCCTGGTCGACATGATCGGCAACGTCTGGGAATGGACCGCCACTGAATTTTCCGCACACCACCGGCTCGATCAGCCGCCGAAGGTCTGTTGTGCGCCGTCGGGGCCCGCAGACCCCACCGTCAGCCAGACATTGAAGGGCGGCTCGCACTTGTGCGCCCCGGAGTACTGCCACCGCTTCCGCCCGGCGGCCCGGTCGCCGCAATCGCAGGACACCGCTACCACCCACATTGGATTTCGTTGTGTCGGCGACCGGTAATGACGTTCGGGTGGAGTCTCGCCCCGAATACGTTGCGCGGCAGGAGGCTTGGTTGCCGCGTCGATCGCGGCCGGCGGGTGAAATCGCCTAGCGGTCAGCACGGCAACTCGCCCGGTCCGATCACGTGTCGGCCCGCCGCCCACAGGTCCTCATATCCTCTCGGGCACCCCTGGTGACGGCGATGAGCGTGTACATCTTCGCCTGGATACGGCAAGGGGACTGAACGCGACAGGCTCTTGTCGTACCCGGGTGGCATGATCGAATGTATGT
>CAYNLB010000049.1:0-29714 GCA_964397935.1 uncultured Mycobacterium sp. | reverse complement strand
GGGCTGGTATCTCCTGGGCGAGCCGCAGAACATCAGCCGTCCGGGCTGCGAGGCGAAGGAGACGTAACCGTCCGCGACACCGAAGGCGTAGTAGGTGGTGTTGTCACACGGCGCTCCGAGGACCTGATGCGGCATGATGCCCGGGGTGCAGGCGGGGTAGTCGCACACGGTGGGCCCGGCGAAGGACGGCGGCGCCGCGAGCACAGCGACGCCGAGCAACGCGGCGAACAGGGCCACGATTGATCGCACTCGACTACTTTGCCATACCCGAAAAGAAAATTCTCCTAGTTGGAGAAGATGGTAGTGGCCAGTTTGGACTTCTCAGCCACGCGCAGCCCACGCCATGCCCTGACCGCTTCAATGCCCTTCCCCGCGTGGCTGGTTGGCCAGAAAACACTGCACTCGGGTGACGGCATCCTTGGGATCGACTCCCATATCCACCAATCTCTGAGCCACTTGGTCGGAGGGCACACCAGAATCGAGATCCGTCTGAATCACATGAACGCTGGGAAACCAAAATTCTGCGCTTACCCCCGGCGGCGGGGGTTTCACGTCGCCTCCTACGCAACGAACGTAACCATCGATGCCGGTGTCAGCGTGAGCAGACGACGCCCCCATCAGCACGACCGGGGCGATGAGCAGGACTGCGGTGGCCATGCCGACCGCCGCAGCGATATGGCTCGAACGGCCTTGACAGCCAGCGCAGGTAACTCGCTGGCCGCTGCTGAAATTGGCGATCCGCATGGTGATCTTCTCCCGAAACGTCATGTCTGCCACGCTGCACATGAACGCATCACGCTACTCGCGTTCGAACCAACCCACTACCGAAAAGATCGCCTGAGCAAATTCGGCTGTCGAATCACCCCGAACTCTGCTCCGTCCGTCCCCTGGCGAGCGAGCATTTCCGCATGTAGGAGCCCCAAGGCGGCCCGCCCGATCACGGCGTTGGGCCCAGGCCAAAGTGATAAGCTGCATCACCGTGCACGATCCGGAGGGGCCTGACGCCGACCGTTGCGGTGACCCGGCGGATGTGACCGATGCCGACGAATCACAGTCGCGCTCAGGGGTCGACTCCGACACCGAAGCGCCCGTCTTGGAAGCGGACACAGCAGACGAAGTTGCCAAGGCTGAAGCGCGCGCAGAGGCGGCTCGGGCACGCCTGGTACGACTGCGCCGGGCGGCAGAATCCGGGGACGCGGATGACGACGCCGTGTCCCGAGACGTCGAGCAGCGCCCCGCAAAGCCGGCGCGGGCGCGGCTACGTTTGCCGCGGCATCCCAGGCGGCCGCGGTGGCTCCGCCGTCCCGGGCGGAAGACAACAGCTGTTGGCGTCGGCATCGTGCTCGCCTCCGCTTCCCTCGGCGCGACCGGTTACATGGTGTGGCAGCACCACACCGCGGTGCATAAACGGCACCTGGCCGCGGAGTTCGCTGCAGCCGCCCGGCAAGGGGTCACGACACTGCTGTCGATCGACCCCGATCATGCCAAGGACAGCGTCCAGCGCATGATCGATGCCTCCACGGGTGAACAGAAGAACCAGCTGTCAGTGCTGTCAACCCTGATAGTCAAGAGGGCCGAGGATACGAAGGTCGGCAGCAAGGCCACCGTGGAAGCCGTCGCCGTCGAGTCGTTGAGCGACGATTCGGGAGTCGTGCTTGTGGCGGCGAAAACCGACGCCACTGGGCCGGATAACGCCAAACCGCCGCCGGCCTTGTTTCGACTCAGTGTCAATATGGACCGCGACGGCGGTCAGCTCAAGATGTCGAAAGTTGAATTCCTGCAATGACTGTCGAGCATGGCTCGTCGCTGGACAGCACCGAAACGGCGATTGACGGCGTGGAGATTCCGCACGCCGACGAGGATGGACGGCCACCCGCTGGCGAGGGATCGGCACGCCTGCGCCGACTGGCAGCGATCCGGCATTGGGCCCGCCTCTGTTTGGCAAGGTGGCGTTCGATAGTCGCGACCACGTTGGTCGTTGCCGCCGTGGGAGTCGCTGCCGGCGTGTACTTCATTCTGTACCGGCCGGATCAGCGGGTCGATGAAGCGACGGCACACCGGGCAATCCAGGCAGCCTCAGATGGTGCCGCAGCGGTGTTGTCGTATTCCTACGACAATTTGAATCGCGATTTCGCCAAGGCGAAAGCGCATCTCACCGGCGACTTTTTGGCCTACTACCGAAAATTCACCGATGCTGTCGTCGCGCCGACGGCGCAGCAGGGACAACTGACGGCGACCGCTAAGGTGATTCGGGCCGCCGTTTCGGATTTACATCCCGATTCGGCCGTCGTGTTGGTTTTCGTCGACCAGACCACAGCAAGCCCGAAAAAGAAAGATCCCGAGAAAACCCAGAGCAGCATCCTGGTCACACTGACAAAGGTCAACGGTTCCTGGCTGATCGCGAAATTCGACCCGTCCGGATGAGCGCGGCAAATCTTGTTCCAACCGTTACCCGATCGGCCGAAGCGGTGTAACGTCAACGCTCGAGAACGCCGCAACCGATGGCGAAAAGCCGTCAGAGGCACTGTCGGATTATGCGCTTCGAGGAGCACCTGATGCGTTCACAAAAAACGCTCACCACCGCAACTCTGCTGGCTGCCACTGTGTTCGGCGGTTTGGGCACCGCATCCACGGCGCAGGCGACGACCAAGGAAGAGGTGGCCATCAACGGCACGTTCCGCGCTACGTCTATCGGCGATTGGGCCCAGCGGAATGATCAATACTTCGGCGAGCCGACGGTCTACCAAATATGGACCATCAGCTCGACGTGCGACACATTCCAGGAATGCCACGGCACGGTGAGGAGCGACCAGGGATGGAGCGCGCCCCTCTATATGAATGATGGGGAGATGTGGAAGGTGAGGCGCGAAGTGCCGAACTGGGAGCGGTGCGAAGACGGTACCGCGTTCCCCGGGCAGCAGACCTACTTGTTCTACCCAGTGAACGACAATGGTGGATTCCAAATCGGGTCGCCGGTCTTCGCCGGCAAGGACAAGACAGTCGGCCCGAGCGGTGCCTGCGGGCAAAACCAGTGGCTTGATATCACGATGCCGTTGCGCCTGGACCGGCTGTCCTGACCGGGCGGTCGTAGCGTCGTTGCCCCGCCTCCCCCGTAAGCGGGCGGTCCCCCACCTCGATCATCGTCTCAGCGCGTTTTCAGGTGGGAAGCATGTCCTTCCACGTCTTGGGCGCCTTCGAGGTCGCAAGATCCGATTGCTGGTACAGCTTCCCGTCCGGGCCGACATAGCGACCGGTGCGCGGATCGTATTTCGCCACCACGACCGAGGGCGCCGGCTCAGATGCGTTGGATCCGAACGAGCTTGGCGCTGCCTGGGGCTGCCCGCCGTCGGCCTGATCCTGCGGCGCGAGGGCCGGTGGCGGTGGTGCGGAGAGTTCCCCTGATGAAGGAACGTCGAGTGGCGCGAAGGGCGCAAGGTCAGCCGACATTGGCGACATGGGCGCCAGCGTGGGTCCCGACGACTGCACCGGCGGAACCGCTGCCCCAACCGTGCCCGATGGTGGATTTTCTCCGCGCGGCCCCGCCGGTGCGCCGCGCGGCACCGCCCCCGGCGGCAGCGGCGTTCCCTCCACCGGGCCGAAGATCCTGTCGTTGGAGGTGATCCGGTCATCGGGCGGGACGCCCTGGGCGAGCAGGTTTGGATCCAGTGGGTAGGGACCGAGGACGTGCTGGCGCATCGCCAGCGGCATGTACGGTTTGTCGCTGTTGCAGATTTCGACGGTAGGCGCGCGCTTACCCGGGTGACCCATGCAGGGATAGTTGCGGGCACCGCGAACCGCGAGCGGTGAATCCTGCGGAAGTTTGCAATACAACCCGTCCGGTGTGTCGATGTCGCTGAGGTCGTCGGGGGATCGCCATGAGCTAGGCGGCAGGAAGCCGACCGTGCAAATGGGCGGATCGTCGATCGTGAGTGCGAAGTCACCCATGGCCTTACCGTCGGTATGGTTTTCGCCCTGAGCAGCCTGCTCGATAGCAACCGCCGACGGCAACAACACCAGCAGCTGTTCGAGCGAGGGGTGGTAGGTGACGCCGATCTGCCCGATGGTGGTCAGGTTGGCAAGCAACACCGGCAGCGTCGGTTTGACTTGTTCGAGAAGCCGGGACGCCTCGTTCGCGGCCTCAGGTCCGTTTTGCAGCAGTGTGCGGAAGTGAGAGTCGTTGTTCACCAACACATCCGAAATCCCGGCGAAGCTGCGTGCCCATGTCCTGATCGAATCGGTGGTGCGCGCTTGCGTATCCAGTAGCGGCCCAGCGTCTTCGGTGAGGGCACGGGTGCGATCGACGACGCTGTTGGAGTCGCGGGACAGCGTCTGCGAGGAATCGATCAGTGACCCCAGGTCGTAACCGGAACCGTTGAAGGCCTGGAACGTCTCGTCGAACAATTGGCCGAGTTTGGTCTTCGGGATGCTTTTGACCAACGCATTGAGCTGATCGAGCACCGGCCCGACCGGCTGCGGAATCGTTGTGTCGCGTGCGGCGATGACCGAGCCGTCGTGCAGGTAGGGCGGCGAGTCGGTTTTGGGCCGCAGGTCCACGTATTGTTCACCCACCGCGGAGACACTGAGCACCTCCGCCGTCAGGTCCGCAGGGACCTTGGGCGAAGTGTTGAGCGACAGCGTCGCTTTCGCGCCGGTCGGCGTCAACCCCACCGAGGTGACCTTGCCCATCTGAACCCCACGGTAGGTCACGTTGGAGAACCGATACAGTCCGCCGGTGGCCGGCAGCTCCAGCGTCACCGTCATCCGGCCGATGCCCAGCAGCGTCGGCGCTTGGATGTAGAAAAGGACCATCGCGATCACGCCAACGGTGCCGGCGATCGTGAAAATCGCCAGCTGGATCCGGATGAAACGCGTCAGCATCTATCCGCCACCTCCCGTCGATGCCGCAGCCGGCGGTGGCCCAGGCAGCGGGGGCAGCGGCAGCGCATTGGGATCGACCCACGGTGGCCTCACGGGGTCATGCATCGGATCGAGTGTGTAGTTAAAGCGGTACGGGTCCCCGGGCTCCGGTACCGACGGCTGGTCGAGCTGGCCCCAGTGGGTTCCCAGCATCAGTCCCCGCTTGAGCCGTGGAATCGAGATGTCAAGGTCAACATGGAGGTTGAAGTAGTCGCCTCGGACCGCTCGGTCGACGAAGTTCTGGGTGAACGGGAACACGAACGCCGCCGCGATCGCCATGCCGAACTCCGGTCCGACGTCGGCGAGCGCTTTGATGGTCGGCTCCAGGTTTTTGAGGTTCTTGACCAGGTCGGCCTGGGCGTCGTTGACCAGCCGGGTGGCGGTGTTGCTGAAGACGCGAAGTTTGTCGAGGGCGGCCGTCAGCCGCGGCCGCTCCTTGACCAGCACATCGAGCGCTGGCGGTATCTTGCGCAGCGCCTGGGTGAGCACGTCGCGTTGGTCGGCGAATGTGCCGGCAAGCCGGTTCAGCGCCTGGATGGAGTCGACGAGGTTGTCCCGCTGTTGGTCCAGTGTTCCGACGAACGTGTCGAGGCGAGTGATCAGATCACGTACGGCGCCCTCGCGCCCGGACAGGGCGGCGGAGAAATTGTGGATGATCTCCCCGATCTGTCCCAGTCCCCCGCCGTTGACGACCGCTCCCAGCGACGACAGCGTCTGCTCTGTGGACGGGTAGGCCGATGACCGACTGAGCGGGATGGTGGCACCCGGCTGCAGCCGTCCGCTTCCCGACTGGCCGAGCGGCGTATTGAGCTCCAGATGCATCGACCCCAGCAGGCTGGTCTGACCGACGGTGGCCACCACGTTGGCCGGGACGACGACGTCGGGCTTTATCGAGATCTCGACATCGGCGTGCCAGCCCTGCACCCTCATCGCGCCGACACTGCCGACGACGACGTCGTTGATCATCACCGGCGAATTCGACTCCATGGTGCCGACATTCGGGAGCTCGACGTGGTAGATCTTGGCCCCCGGCCCACGTCCGACCGCGCCAGGCAGCGGTAATGAGTTCAGGCCGTGGAAGGCGCATCCCGTCAACGTCAACATGACGCAGGAGACAACGGCGAGCACCCGCCGACCCGGCACCCGCGCCCGGGCGGTCACGATTGCGGCCCTTCAGCCGGCAGCAGCATGCCCGACAGGCTCGGCTCCGCCGGTGGCGGTGGTGGCGGCGATTCCATCGGTGTGGTCGGTGGGGGCGGCAGCGGCATCGCCGCGCCCGGTATCCGTTCCGGTGGCACCGCCCCCGGCGGTCCCACCGGATCACCCGGCAGGCCGGTATAGGCCGACACCTCGGGCGGGATCTCGGGTGGTCCGGGTTTCGGGCCCGCCCCTCCGGGCGCCAGGCGCGGTTCGGTGTAGAGGACCTTGGACGGATCCATGGACTTCTGCAGGAATGGGTCGATGGGAATTGGCGAGTTATTGAAGTTGAGCAGTCGCAATCCGGGACCGAGGAACAGGGAGCACAGCTTGCCCGATTCGACCGCGGTGACGTTCTCGATGGCGCCGATTTGGGTGCAGCCCGGAACGGACAGCAGAAGCTGACCGCCCCACGTGGGGTTCGCGAAGTTCATCAGCCCGAACCCGCCCACGATGGTTCCGGTGTCGGCGTTGTAGTCGTTGAAGAAGTTGCCGAGCGCATTCGGCGCTGCGTGCAGGATATTTTCCAAGGCCATGTGGTTATCGACCAGGTTCTGTGTGACGTCGGCCAACCTGGCAATCTGCTCGCTGGTCTGGTTGCGAGTTCCAGCGATGAATCGCTGCACCTCGCCGACCGCCGTCGACAGATCTGTCAGCGCCGCATCCAGGTCTGACTTGCTGTCGTTGACCACGCTGGTGAGCGTGGCCAGGCGGTCGTTGAACTGCACGATCTGGACGTTGCTGTCCCGCAGCGCGCCGACGAAGGTCTGCAGGTTTTTGATGATGTCGACGATGTTGCCGCTGCCGTTGGCGAGGATCCGGCCCACGCCCGACAATTGAGCAAGCGCTTGGCGCAGCTTGTCGCCGTTGCCGTCGAGTGCGTTGGCGGCGCTGTCGATGAAGCGCCCCACGGATGTACCCGATACGCCACTCTTGGGTCCCAAATCCGTTGCCAGCCGCATCAACTGGGTTTTGACCTCGTCCCACTCGACCGGCACTGCGGTGCGTTCGACCGGTATAACTGCCCCATCGTGCATGACCGGCCCACTATCGCGATAGGCCGGTGAGAGCTGGACGTAGCGGGAGGCCACCAGATTCGGGGCGACGATGACCGCCTTCGCGTCCGCCGGGATGGGCACGTCACGGTCGACCTCGAGAGTCATCTTGGCCTGTGTGCCCTGCGGCTGAATGGATTTGATGTGGCCGACTTTGACACCCGACACCCGCACCTCGTCATTGGGGTAGATCGCGGTGGTGGTCGTGAAATATGCGGTGATCGTCCGTGGGCCGAAGAACGTGTTACGGACAAGCACGGCAGCGCCGGCAACGATGAGCCCGACCAGGACAACCGCTGCCACGGCCGCCAGCCTTGTGCGTGGGATCCGGGAGATCATTGTGATCCGCCGATCCGTCCGCCCAACGTACAGCCAGGGCACGCCGGAATAGTGTTGTACGGCCAGGGGGTCAGCGACCGAGGCACCGGCGACGGGTAGCCGGGACCGCGAGCCGGGTCGAAGGTACGGAATCCCCAGAGATAGTCGAACAACGGCTGGAAGAGTTGCGGGGCAAGGAAGTTCGGGACGAACGCTGAGTAGGCGTACATGCTGGCGATGCCCTCACCGACCGTGATCTCGAATTTTTTGAGACCATTGAGTCCTTTGGCGATGTTGTCGCGGTTCTTTTCCAGCATCGCAGTCACCGAATTAAGCCTCTCCAGCGTCGGTGCCAATGTGCTTTCGTTGTCGTGCACCAACGCCGTCAGCTGCTTGGCCACCGCCGACGTGTTGGCCAGCAGGTCCACGATTTCTTGTCGCCGCGCCACCAGGACTTGGAGCAGGGAGTCGGAGTTGAGGATGAGCTTGTTGACCTGCTGGCTGCGTTCGGAAAGAACGCCGGTGACGTCGCCGGCGCTCTTGAAGAGGTCACCCAGGTTCTTGTTACGACTGTTGAGGGTGCGTGACAACCGGGTGAGCGCGTCGAAGGCCGGCCCCATTTGGGGTGCGAGTTGGTCGAGCGTCGCCGACAACGTGTCCAACGACTGGTTCAGCGCCGTGGTGTCGGTTCCGGCAGTGTCCGAGGTTAAGTCGCTGACCGCTTCCGTCAACGAATAAGGCGAGGACGTCCGCGAGACGGGGATGAGAGCCATCGGATGCATAGTGCCGCTGCCGGCGGACTCCACCGTCAGCACCCGCTCGCCCAGCAGCGTGCCGGTGCGGATGTGCGCGGAAGTCTCCGACCCGAGCAGGATGTTGCCCTTCATCGCGAACGTCACCAGCGCATCGCCGTGGCTCAGCGACACATCCGACACCGTGCCGACCTTCATCCCCGACACCGTCACGGGGTTGCCCACCGCCAAGCCGCCGGCTTCGGAAAACAGCGCCTGGTACCTGACCATCGTCGCCCATGCGATGAACCGGTCGGGCGACAGGCCCACCAGGATGACCATCACCGCCAGGACGACGCCGATGAGTCCGGCCTTGACGAGCCCAGCTCCGCGATACTTAAGCATTAGGGTTCCGTGCACCTTCCCGCATCTGACCTGAAGATATTGGAGTGCACCGTCCTGCCCTGAAGATCCGTGCCGCGGAGCTCCAACTGGCAGAGGTAGTACGGGATGGTGGCGCCGGCCACGCCGAGTCGGACCAGCTTGCGGTAGTTCTTCGGCGCCTTCGCGATTGCGGCCTCAATGCGGTCCTTGTCGCCATCCAAAATCGGCGCCAGCCGATTCAACTGCGCTACGGTGCCGGACAGCGGCGGGCGCGCGCTGGCCAGCAGATCCGCCAGCGAGGCGGTTCCCTTGTCCAGTGCGTCGATGGCCGACCCGATGGTGTCGCGGTCGTCCGACAGCCCGCTGACAAGCCGCTCGAGGCGATCGATCGCACCGGAGAACTGGGCGCCGTCCTTCGAAATTGTGCCGACCACGATGTTGAGGTTGTCGATCAGTTGCTGCACGGTTTGATCGTTGTCGGCCAAGGCGTTCGAAAACGACGTCGTCTTGGCGAACAGCGACTCCAGAGTCCCGCCTTGACCCTGGAAGACCCGCAACAGCCCTGAGGTCAGCGCGTTGACGTCGCGCGCATTAAGGCCCTGGGTAACGGGTTTCAGTCCGCCGAGCAGCAGATCGAGGTCGAGCGCCGGGGCGGTGCGGTTGACGGGAATCTGACCGCCGGCCGGCAGACGCTTGGGCGAGCCCGGGCCATCGAGGAGTTCAAGGTAGCGATCACCCACCAGGTTGAGGTAGCGGACCGCCGCCCTGGTGCCCTCGGTGAGGACGATGTTGCGGTCGGCGTCGAACTTCACCACAACCTTTTTGTCCGGCTGCAGCGAAACGCTATCGACCGTGCCCACCCGGATCCCGGCGACCCGCACCGACTGCCCCACCTTGAGACGCGACACGTCGGTGAACACCGCCGAATACCCGGTTGTCGCACCCGTCCGGTACTGGCCGAAGATGAAGAACAGGAAGGCGGTCAGCATCGCCATCACGACCGCAAAGACCGCGAACTTGATCAGCGTGGCGCGCGTTCTCATCCGGGTTGTCCGATCTGAGCGGAGTTGCGTGGTGGGCCGGCGATCGGCCCGTACAACAGCTGCTTGAGAAGATCGGAGTTGATCAACAGCTGTGGGTTTCCGTACCCCACCGGGTCGGCGCCGATATCGGTAATCAGCTGCGGCGGGTTCGTGTTGAACGGCAGCTTCGGCAGACCCACGCACTGGGGGCCGCCCGTCGCCGCAACCTTCGGCAGGTTCGTCGGATATCGATAACGTTCGGCGCCCCAGGTGAGGCTCGACGAGATGTTGATGCTCGGCTCCGACAACGGCGCACCGTGCCCAATCTGGATGAGCCCGCCGAAAGAGCAGGTGAACACCTCGTGATACTCGTTGGTCAGATCCGTCGTCGGCACCAGCAGATGCATCACATCCGTCAGCGGTTGGCGGTTCGTCGACAAGACGTCGTTGCCGATGTCGGCCAAGCCGATCGCGCTGATCAGCAACGCATCCAGGTTGTGCTGCTCCTCGACAATCGTCTTGCTGATCGTGGTCGCGTTAGCTGCGGTCCTCACCAGGTCCGGCGCCGCGTCGGCATAGGCGTCGGACACCGCCGGCAAGACCGCGAGGTCATGCCTGAATGCGGGAAGGCTCGGCTCCAGCCTGGACAGAAACGAATCCAGGTCACTCAGGGATTGACCGAGCTTCGGGCCCCGCCCACTGAACGCCTGTGCCAGCGCACCCAGTGACTCGTTGAGCTTCGGCGGGTCGATATGCGACAGCACCGACACCAGTTGCTGGAAAACCGTGTTGATTTCGACCATGACGTGCTGGCCCTGCAGCGTCTGGCCACCGTGTAGCCGCTGGGCCGAGGGTTGGGCAGGTTCTACCAGCAGGACGGACTTCGCGCCGAATACCGTCGAGGAGGCGATGTCGACGAGCACGTTGCCGGGAATGAAGCGCAACTGCGACGGGTCCATCGCCAAGTGAATGGCCGCTTGGCCATCGGGCAGCGGTTCGATCGAGGCAACCTTGCCCACCTGCACGCCGCGCATCTTGACCTTGGCGTCCGGGTTCATGACCAGGCCGGCTCGTTGCGAGATCACGGTCACCGGCACGGTTTCGGTGAAGGAGCCCTGAAACAGACCCACCGCCACGGCGAAGATCAAGCAAATGATGACGACGGTGATCAGTCCGAGCAGAGGGCGCAGGTAATTCCGTCCGGCCGGCCGCCGAGTGTGGCCGGCGCGCGCGGGTCGGCCGGCGATCGCGCCGCGACCCGCTGGCACACTCTGCGTCACTGCCGTTCCACCTCCTGAAGCTAACCGGCCAGGTTGAAGTTGCCGTTCGTACCGTAGATAGCCAGCGCGACCAACAGCGTTACCGACACCACGACGATGAGCGAGGTGCGCACCGCGTTACCGGTCGCGTTGCCGACACCGGCCGGCCCCCCCGAAGCGAAATAACCGTAGTAGGTGTGGATCAGCAGGATGGTGAGCGCCATCAGGATGGCCTGCAGGAACGACCACAACAAGTCAATCGGGTTCAGGAACGTGTCGAAGTAGTGCTGGTACAAACCCTGCGACTGCCCGAGCAAGAACGTCGTGGTGAACTGACTGGCCAAAAACGACAGGATGACCGCGATGCTGTACAACGGCGTGATGGCTATCATTCCCGCCAGGATCCGGGTGCTCACCAAGTAGGAAACCGGCCGAATGGCCATGCTCTCCAACGCATCGACTTCTTCGTTGATCCGCATGGCACCCAGCTGAGCAGTCACCCCGGCGCCGAAGGTGGCCGCCAGACCGATCCCGGCGACCACCGGTGCCGCGATACGTACATTGATGAACGCGGACAGAAAGCCCGTCAGCGCCTCGATGCCGATATTGCCCAGCGAGGTGTAACCCTGAATCGCCAGTGTGCCGCCTGCCGCCAGCGTCAGGAAGCCGACGATCACAACGGTTCCGCCAATCATCGCCAAAGTGCCAGCACCCATGCTGATCTCGGCAACCAGTCGAACGACTTCGCGCGTGTAATGGGTAGCTGCGAAGGGCACTCCGGCGAGCGCTCTACCGTAAAACAGGGCGTGGTCCCCGATCCGGCCCAACGAGGCGACCGGCCTCTCGAATTGGCGGATCAATCGCGGATATGCGGCCCTCAGCGCCATTGGCAGCCCCTACTTCACCGTCATCTTGATGCCGATCGCGGTGACCACCACGTTGACGACGAACAGGGACATGAAGGCATAAACCACGGTCTCGTTCACCGCGTTGCCAACCGCCTTGGCGCCCCCGCCGGTGATGGACAGGCCCCGATAGCAGGCGACCAAGCCGGCGATAAGGCCGAAAAGCGCTGCCTTGACGCACGAAATGACCACCTCGGGCACGCCGGTGAGCAAGGTGATACCCGCGGCGAACGCGCCGGGATTGACGTCTTGCACAAACACCGAAAAGACGTAGCCGCCAAGGACACCGATGATGACAACCAGGCTGTTGAGCAAAAAGGCGACCAATCCGGAAGCCAGCATGCGCGGTGTGACCAACCGTTGGATCGGGTTGATGCCCAGCACCTCCATGGCGTCGATTTCTTCACGAATCGTTCGCGCCCCCAGGTCCGCACACATAGCCGTAGCACCCGCGCCCGCCACGATCAAAACCGTGACCATCGGTCCGAGCTGGGTGACTGCACCGAACGCGGCACCCGCACCGGATAGGTCCGCCGCGCCCAGTTCGCGCAAGAGGATGTTGAGCGTGAAGCTGACGAGGACGGTAAACGGGATCGCTACCAACAAGGTGGGAGCCAGCGACACCTGCGCGACAAACCAGGACTGCTCCAAGAACTCCCGCCACTGGAACGGCCGACGGAACAGGAACTTGACCGCGTCGGCCGACATTGCGAACAAGGCTCCGACGGCCTGCATGGGCCCCGAGATGTCCCATTTCAGTTTCAGCTGCGGCAATCCCGTTGACCAGTGGTCTGCTCCGTCAGTCGCCATCGGCGTCGGCCTCCTCCCACGCTACGAGACCGACAGTCTTGTTATTGCGCACCGGCTGAGATAAATTCGGCTCACCCAACGACCCCGAGTGGATGCTGTCGACCACGAAATGCCCAGCGGACAGCCATATTCCGGCAACGGCCTCCGGTGTGACAGCCGCGACCTCGCTCACGCCAGACCTCCGTTCAGTTGCGTGAGTTGGCACCGTAATAACGAGAGGCTCCACGTCTTGAAGCGTCCGCCGATTATGACTCATGCCGCATCCCGGCGGAGTGGAAAATGCATAACCGTTATCGGGAAGTCCGCAGTCGGCGCAATGACGCAAGCCAACTGCGTCTCGATAGAAGCGACGATCGGCTCAAGCATTTCAGCGCTGCTCCAGTCCTAGGTGACGGCGCCGGCCGTCTTGAGTTCGATGATGCGGTCCCAGTCGAGTCCGAGTTCCATCAGGATCTCGTCGGTCTGCTCGGCGAACCCGGGGGCGGGCCCGGTCTGCGGCGCAGCGACATCGAACTGGACCGGGTTGGCCACCAACTCCAGCTCGCCGGCTTGCACCATGTACTCGTTCGCCCGGATCTGTGCGTCGTCGGCCGCCTGCAGGGTGTCCTGCACGGGTGCCCACGGCCCGGCCAGCGTGGCGAAACGTTCGCTCCACTCGGCGAGCGTGCGGGTTGCGATGGCCTTAGTCAAGGCCTCCACGGCATCCGCTGTGTTGGCGGCGATCTTTTCCACCGTGGCGAAGCGCGGATCGTCGGCCAGCTCCGGTAGGTCGACGTGTCGGCACACGTCGGCCCAGAACTTCGTCGGCTGCATCATGACGAAGGAGATGTAGCGGCCGTCGGAGGTGGTGTACAGCCCCACCAAGGGGTTGTTGGGCGCGCCGTGCACACCGGGTGGCGGTGCTTCCAGTCGCTGGTGCAGATGGTTCGTGAGGGCGACCGTGTGCCCCATCGACCACAGGCCGCTGCCCAGCAGCGACACGTCCACGACGGACGGCTCCCCGGTGCGCTCGCGTTTGAGCAGGGCCGCGGTGATGCCGCCGGCGAGGTTGGTGCCGGAGATGGTGTCCCCGTACGCGGGGCCCGGTGGCGCGATCATGCCCGGCATTCCCACCGGGGTGATGGTGGCGGCCGTTCCGGCCCGGCACCAGAAGGCGGTCATGTCATAGCCGCCCTTGGTCGCCTCTTCGCCGCGCGGACCGAGCGCACTTCCGCGTGCGTAGACGATCTTCGGGTTCACCGCACGAATGTCGTCGACGTCGATGCCGAACTTCTGCCGGGCGCCGGGCAGGAAACTGGTCAGGAACACATCCGAGCGGCGGGCCAGCTCGTAGAGCACCTCTTTGCCCTCCGGCACCGACATGTCCAGTCCGATGCTGCGCTTGCCGCGGTTGGCGTGTTCGATGTTGGGGTTTGGGTCGCCTTCGACACGCAGCATGCCGGTCTGTCGGAGTCCCCGCTGCGGATCGCCGGTGATCGCATGCTCGACTTTGACCACGTCGGCCCCCCATTCGGCGAGCACGGCGCCCGCCGACGGCACGAACCCGTACATGGCGACTTCCAGAACGTGGATGCCCTCCAGCGGCCTCACGCGCGACCACCCAACGTCTTGTCGAATGGTGACCCGGGCGCGACATCCGCGGTACGTTCTGCCGTGTCCTGGGCAGGCATCCGTACCCCCTATTGTGGTGGCAGTCCCGATAATTTCATTCTCTTACTCGGCGAATCTTACATTCGGGTCTCGAGAATTCAAGAAAGTCCGAGAAACGAGACCGACGTACTCGCCCGGCCACGCAACCGCTCAGTTCGGCCTCTCGTTGCAGCTAAACCCGGTTTCGTGGGTGTGTTGCACGCCGCTTCGATCGGAGAGTAGGGTTCTCATAATTGCAAGGGAGATTCTTTGTGACTGAGACGGCCGCATTTGAAGTAGGGGCATCAACGTGAAGACCGCGGTGGTCACGGGTGGCGCGTCGGGCATCGGCCTCGCCGTCGCGCAACGTCTACGGGCCGACGGCCTGGACGTTGCCACCATCGATCTCCGGCCGTCCGAGAGCGATCTCACTTTCACCGCCGACGTCACAGACCGGTCGCAGGTGGATGCCGCCCTGTCGGCGATCCGCGCCCGATTGGGGCCGGTGATGGTTCTGGTCAACGCCGCGGGCCTGGACGGGTTCAAGCGGTTCACCAACATCACCTTCGAGGAGTGGCAGCGGGTGATCGACGTCAACCTCAATGGCGTCTTCCACATGACGCAGGCGGCGCTGCCCGACATGATCGAGGCCGGGTGGGGACGGATCGTCAACATCTCCTCGTCGAGCACGCATTCCGGCACCCCCTATATGTCGCACTATGTGGCGGCCAAGTCCGCGGTCAACGGACTCACCAAATCGCTGGCACTCGAGTACGGACCCAGCGGCATCACGGTCAACGCCGTGCCGCCGGGTTTCATCGACACCCCGATGCTGCGCAACGCCGAAAAAAACGGGTTCCTCGGCGACATCGAGGAGAACATCGCCAAGACCCCGGTGCGCAGGATGGGCAAGCCGGAAGACATCGCGGCGGCATGCGCCTTTCTGGTGTCCGAGGAAGCCGGCTACATCACCGGTCAGATATTGGGCGTCAACGGCGGTCGAAACACCTGACAAGGAGCTCGGCAACCGGCCGGAACGCGGGCGGCTACCTGCAGTGGGTACGACCACCACAATTGAAAACCGCAACAAGTTTGAGGAGACACCGTTGAAGGTCTGGGTTGATCCGGAACGCTGCCAGGGCCACACCCTGTGTTCGATGATCGCTCCGGAGTCGTTCCAGCTCAGCGACATCGACGGCAGTTCGTCGGCGATCGACGAAGTGGTGCCGGCCGATCGAGAGGACAAGGTTCGCGAGGCCGCGCAATCCTGTCCGGAGCAGGCCATCATCATCACGGACGAGACCTAAAGGGAGAAGCACGTTGAGCGTCGATGACGTCGTGAGCGACAGCGACCGCAAGAAGCACCGGTACCAGTTCGAGCGGCACTCCCCGGAGTACCGCTCGCGGTTCAAACAGATCACCGAGGAGATGCACGCCAAGTGCCCGATGGCCTGGAGCGACACCTACGGTGGGCATTGGGTCGCGGCCGGCAGCCACGAGGTTTTCGAACTCGCCCGCTGCCCCGCGGTGTCCAACGACCACGACATCCACAACGAACGCCGCGGCTACAAAGGCATTTCCATTCCCACCGCCAGCCGCATCAACCAGGTGCGGGGCGGCATCCTGGAGATGGACGACCCCGAGCACCGCATCTACCGAAACGTGCTCAACCCGTATTTGTCGCCGGCCGCGATCAAGCGCTGGGAACCGTTCATCACCGAGATCACCCGCGCCTGCCTCGACGAGAAGATCGAGGAGGGCAGCATCGACTTCGTCGATGACCTGGCCAACATCGTTCCCGCCGTTCTGACGCTGGCGCTGCTCGGCATCCCACTGAACAACTGGCAGATGTACAGCGAGCCAACGCATGCCGCGGTGTACACCCCCGAGCACTCCCCGGACATTCAGCGGGTCACCGAGATGCACCGGCAGATGGGGATCGACCTGATCAACAACATGATCGAGATCCGCAACAATCCGCGACCCGGGATTGTCAACGCCTTGGTGGAGATGCGAATCGACGGTGAGCCCGCTCCGGACCTGGAAATACTGGGAAACCTTGGATTGGTGATCGGCGGTGGCTTCGACACCACGACGGCGCTGACCGCCCATTCGCTGGAATGGCTTTCAGAACATCCCGACCAGCGCGAACTGCTCAGCCGGGAGCGCGAAACCCTGCTCGACCCCGCGACCGAAGAGTTCCTGCGCTACTTCACCCCGGCGCCCGGTGACGGCAGGACCTTCTCCGAAGACGTCGAACTCGATGGGACGCACTTCAAAGAAGGTGAACGGCTATGGATTTCGTGGGCCATGGCCAACCGTGACCCCTCGGTGTTCCATGACCCCGACGAGATGATCCTCGATCGTAAAGGCAACCGTCACTTCAGCTTTGGTCTCGGTGTACATCGCTGCATCGGCTCCAACGTGGCGCGCACGGTGTTCAAGTCCATGCTGACCGCAGTGCTCGACCGGATGCCCGACTACCGGTGCGACCCCGACGGAACCGTCCACTACGAGACCATCGGCGTCATCCAGGGCATGCGCAAGCTGCCGGCGACGTTCACGCCCGGCCACCGGGTCGGGGCCGGCCTCGACGAGACGCTGGACAAACTGCAACGGATCTGCGACGAACAAGAACTCGCCAGGCCGATCACCGAACGCAAGGAAGCCGCGGTCATCAACTAGGTGGGCGGCGCATCGTCTCAGCGATACCTGAGAGCGGACCGTTGACAGTCGCAATTTTTCCGACTAGGCCCTGTTCAGGGTGACCGCGCCCTATATTTGGGGCGAGCGCGTGTGCAGAGATGGGAGACGCTCCGGTGAAGACTTTCGCAGTGAGCTTTGCGCTTGCTATGGCCGCGCTGACTATCACGCCGACCGCCCACGCGGACATGCTGTTTGGCAACTACAGGGTGGACACGAACCGGGATCCCGGCCACAGCTGGATTTGGTCGATCAACCCGTGCACCCCTAAAGGGCCGGGATGCGCGAGCGTCTACGCAACTCCGCAGCCCAACGGGCAAGCGGCGCCCTACAGGGGAGATGCCCACCTGTCCAACGGCCGCTACACCATGGCCGTTGACGTGCCCGATGGGGTGCGCTGCGTGGTCCAGTTCTTTCCCTCGCATGACGTTTATACGTGGGATGCGGTGACGCTGACGGGTCAGGTCGACTCGACATTCGACACGGGCTGCGGTGGCGGACCGGGGGGCACCAACAGTTGGCCGTTCTCGCTCGTGCGATGGTAGCCGCGTGAGACGTACAGGAGTCAGTCGATCATGAGGGCGACGGGCAACAAGCACGATGGCTGAGGCGAAGAAAACGCCGCAAGATCCGGCCACCTCGAAAGACGACGCGATGGCCTTGATCGCTGAAGCCGAGGCCGAAGCCGCCGAAGCCGAAGCGCTGGCCGCCGCGGCGCGCGCCCGCGCTCGTGCCGCCCGGCTCCGGCGTGCAGCGCAGGCCCAAGGTGAGACGGAGGCCGAGGCTGAGAACGTCGGAGAAGCCCCGGACGCCGACGAGGACGCGACCGACACCGACGAGGCGAAGACCGCCGACGCCGTCACCGACACCGACGAGGCCGACACCGACGAGGACGCAACCGACGCCGACGATGCGGAGGCCGACGATGCGGAGGCCGGGGAAGAAGGCTCCGACGAAACCCCCGAAGACACAGAATCGGAATCCAAACCGGCCCGCTGGTGGCGACGCCTGCGGTTGCCACCGTTGCCCGTGACGTGGAAAGCGGCCGTCATCATCCTCATCTGCGCCTTCGTCGGAGCCAGCGGATACATGATGTGGCAGCATCATGAAACCACAGAGCGCAACCAGCGCGCCGCGAACTTCCTCGCGGGGGCCAGACAAGGTGTGGTCAACATGACTTCCTTGGACTTCAACAGGGCCAAGGAGGACGTCCAGCGGGTGCTCGACAGCTCGACCGGCCAGTTCAGGGACGACTTCCAACAGCGCGCAAAAGATTTCACGACCGTCGTTGAGCAGTCCAAAGTGGTCACCCAGGGAACCGTGAATGCGGCGGCCGTGCAATCCATGGACGGGAATTCCGCGGTGGTGCTGGTCGCCGCGACATCGCGGATCACCAACGCCGCGGGCGCCAAAGACGAACCACGCAACTGGCGGCTCCGGGTGACCGTCACAGAGGACGATGGACAATACAAGATGTCCAAAGTGGAGTTCGTTCCATGACCGAGGACAACCGCACCATCGACGCCGCCGACGACTCTTCCAAACAAACCGAACGCAGTGAACCTAGCGAGCCACGCGCGCGGCGCAAGGTGAAAGTCGTTCCCGTTATTCTGATTTTGCTCCTGCTGATATCCGGTGGCGCGGCGACGTGGCTGTACTTCAAGCAGTACCGGCCTGACAAACAAACCGACGCCAGCGTCGCGAGAGCGGTCATCAGTTCAGCGTCGGACGGAACGGTCGCGTTGCTGTCCTACTCGCCCGACTCACTCGACAAAGACTTCGCCGCCGCCAAGTCTTACCTGTCAGGGGACTTCTTGTCGTACTACAACCAGTTCACCGAACAGATCGTGGCTCCGGCAGCCAAACAGAAGTCACTGAAGACCAACGCTCGGGTGTTGGGTGCCGCGGTTGCGGAATTACATCCGGATTCGGCCGTCGTGCTGGTGCTGGTCGACCAGAGCACCACGAGCAAGGACAATCCCGACCCCGCAATGGCTGCCAGCAGCGTGCTGGTGAGTTTGACCCGAGTCAACGGCAACTGGCTGATCACCAAATTTGACCCGGTCTAGGAAACCGTTGAATGCCGTTACGGCATAAAGTAACTCTGAGTCGACGTCGCGTAAATCGCCAGCCGCCGTCATTGGAGGAGTAGACGCAAAAGCCCCCGACGCGCCGGGCGTGCGGGGGTTTTTGTGTCTGTTCGCGTACTCAGCCACGAGGCAGGCCCAGCACTCGCTGGGCGATGATGTTGCGCTGGATTTCCGACGTGCCGCCGGCGATCGTCCCGGAAAAGCTGCGAGCGTATCGCTCGAACCAGCTGGCGAAATAGTGGTCCAAGTTCATCGGCGCATACGGGCCGCTCTGACCCGGGTGGACGAGCCCGTCACCGCCGGCGGACGTCAGCGCGAGTTCCATCGCACACAGTTCGGCCTCGGACCCGAGGAGCTTGAGAACCGAAATTGCCGACGTGTCGTCTTCGCCGCGCGCGGCGCCGGCCAGCGCCACCGAACCCAACAGGCGCAGGGCTTGTTTGTCCATGATCGTGGTCGCGTACTGGTCGCGCTCGAGATCGGTGGTGGGACGAAAATCGGCGATCACGTTGTCGAGGCGGTCGGCAAACCCCAGCCACATCATCGTGCGCTCGTGCCCGAGCGAACCGTTGGCCACCCGCCAGCCCTCGTTGAGCGAACCGACCAGGTTCTCGGCCGGGACCCGCACGTCGGTGAAGAACACTTCGTTGAAGTCCAGGTCATCGGCGGCGCAGATAGACGGGAACGGCCGGCGTACGACACCGGGGGTATCGGTCGGAATAAGTAATGCACTGATGCCCTTGTGTTTCGGCGCATCTGGGTCGGTCCGCACGAAGGTCAACAACACGTCGGCGTCGTGGGCACCCGAGGTCCACACCTTTTGCCCGTTGACCACGAAGTGGTCACCGTCGAGGACCGCCCGGGTACGCAGCGACGCGAGATCCGAACCGGCGCTGGGCTCGCTCATCCCCAGCGACGCGGTGATCTCGGCCCGCAGGATGGGCACGGCCCAGCGCTGCTGTTGTTCCTCGCTACCGAACGACAACAGCGACGCCGCAACGATGTTGACGCCCTGTGGGTTGAAGCTGTGGTAGATCCGCCGGCGGCACAATTCCTCCAGATGAACGAACTGCTGAACCACGGTCGCGTTGCGCCCCCCGAATTCCGGGGGCTGCCCGGGTAGCAGCCAGCCGTTGTCGAACAGCAGTCGCTGCCATCGACGGGCCCACTGCGGCATATGAGAAACCGACCGAGGCCGTTCCAGGGTTTCGCTTGCGGCGGGCAGGTTTTCGTCGAGGAATGCCGCGAACTCCGCCCGAAACGCCTCGACGTCGGGATCAAAAGTCAGCTGCACGGTACTCCTCGGCGATCCGGGCCCGGTGCTCCGCAGCGCCGCCGAGCATGTGCTCACCGGCTTTCGCTCGCTTGAGCGCGAACTGTAGGTCGTTCTCCCAGGTGAAGCCCATCGCGCCGTGCAGCTGCAAGCCATGGCGGAATACCAGCGACTGGCACTCCCCCGCCGAGGCCTTGGCCATCGCGGCCGCCAGCCGGCGGCGGGGATCGTCTGCGGCGATCGTCAGCGCGGCGAAGTATGCCAGCGCCCGAGCCCGCTGAACCGCGACGTGCATATCCGCGGCCTTGTGCTGGACGGCTTGGAACGACCCGATCGGTACCCCGAACTGTTGTCGGGTGCGAACATGGTCGAGGACCAGATCAAGGATGCGTTGACAGGCCCCGACCATCGTGATCGCCATGCCCGTCAGCGCAACATGGTGGGCACGCTCGTGATCGACCGTGAGCCGGGCGGTGTCGGGCACGCGGACTTCGTTGAACGACAAGTCGGCGACGTGCAGCACCGGATCGAACACCGCGGAACGCCGGGCGGACACTTGGTTGGACGCGGTGAGGAACACCCCGGCGTCGGTCACCACCGCCAACCGGTCGACGCGATCGCCGTCGAGGACATGGCGCGCCGTACCGTCCAGCACCCAGCCCTCAGCGTCGCGGTGCGCCGCAACCCCGTCGTGCACGGCGGTTCCGGACTCGTGCGGGTCGAAACGGTCCTCGGCCAGCGGAGCGAATTGACTCATCGTCGCCAGGAATGGGGTGGGATCGGTCGCGTACCCCAGCTCTTCCAGCACGATCGCAAGCTCCACCGTGCTGTCCGGATCGTTCAGCTCCGTCCAGCCCTGGTCTACATAGGACTTCCATAACGGGCTGGGGTCGACACCCTCCTCCGCCACGCTGCGCACCAGGGACGGCGGGCACTGCTTGGTGACGGCATCGCGAACCGTCTTCTGCCACAGCCGCTGATCAGCATCGAACTCCAACAGCATCCGGGCCGCCTCCTGTCGTCAGCTTCAGCCGAGAATATCATTCTCTCTAGCGGAAGTAATAATCTCAAAAATCGGCTATGCCGTGCTGGTGACGTAAGTGAGGCGACGGACACGTACCCACGAACCTGACAGCGAAGCCATCTTTATTGCCCGGCACATTCGCAGAGCAACGCGGTGAAGTCGTCAGGAAGGAGTCGGCCGAGGGGCGGTCACGATACCGACGGCCGACGCGTCCCAGCGGTCGAGGTTGACGAATTCGGCGAGCGGTCGGCGGCGGACTGGCCCGTGCCTGCCCTTGGGCCAGCCGACCACGATGTGGCCGGCAACCAGCCAGTCCTCGGGCACGCCCACGGCGTCCCGCAGCAGCCGCTCACCGCCGTACGAGGCCCAACTCGTCAGGCATGCCCCCAACCCTTGGGCGCGGGCGGCCAGGAGAAAGTTCTGCATGGCGGGAAAGATCGAACCACCGAGCAGCAGCTCGGAGGCCGTCGGATAGTACTGCTGCGCGAACAGCACCGACGTGAACTCACCGGCGCGGTCATGCAATTCGTAGGTCGCACGGTACGTGCGGGCGCGCCGGCTGTTGTCGTCGTCGGCGGGCCGGCTCATCCCGTAGACGGGCTCGATCACTTCCAGCGCGCGAGTCGCAGCCCTGGCGACAACTGCCCGCTGCTCGGGCGAGCGCAACACGATGAAGCGCCAGCCTTGTGCGTTGGCACCCGAGGGAGCCCACGTGGCCGCTTCGAGGCACCGCACCAAGGTCGCGTCGTCGACCGGCTCGTCGGTGAAGCGCCGGATCGTCCGGGCGGTCGACATCACCTCCCAGATGTCGGCGCTGGCTCCGGTCATGGCTTCTCCCTGTCTCGTCCGGTCCTGGACGCGGCCGCTATTCGCGAGTTACGGCGGCACCACAATACAAACTCTCACCTGCAGTCGCGATGCGCTGCATCTCGAACCAAGACACGCGCCGATGCGACGATATGCGCAACACTGCCCTCTCAATCCTGTTTTTAACCGGGCTAACTCGGGTGGCAATGCCGTTCCGATCGCCGCCTGCAAGGACACCGCCGCGACCCGCCGCGAGCGGAGAAAGACCATGTGAGCCGCCGACTGCAAACCTCAGGCATTTGCCGCAGTGCAAGACTGCGCTAGAACGATTTGGTTGCCGGGCCGTAAAGGGGAAGACACCGTGGATCCGAAAACATATCAGCGCGGACTCGAGACTCGCTCGGCAGTGCTCGGCGAGGCCTACGTCAACAAGGCACTGGCGGAGGCCGATGACTTCACCAAGCCCTTGCAAGATCTCGTCACCGAGTACTGCTGGGGAGCGGTCTGGGGGCGGGAAGGGCTGAACTTCAGAACTCGCAGCCTGCTGAACCTCGCGATGATTTCGGTCCTCAACCGGCCCAACGAATTGCGCACCCACATCAAGGCGGCGCTGACCAACGGCGTCACCCGCGACGAAATCCGCGAGGTCTTCCTGCAGGTCGCCATTTACGCCGGCGTGCCCGCCGCCGTCGACAGCTTCCGCATCGCCCGCGACGCGTTCGCCGAACTGGACCAGGGCTAGGAGCTGGCAATGGAGGTCGGGTTCATCGGCTTGGGAAACATGGGATTTCCCATGGCGCGCCGCCTTATTCGGGAAAACCACGATGTCGTCGCGTTCGACACGCGCAGCGAGGCACTCGAGCGCATCGCGGCCCTGGGGGCCCGCACCGCGTCCTCGGCCAAAGCGGTCGCCGATCGCGCCGAAACCGTCATGGCCAGTCTTCCGTCTCCCGCCGCATCGCTTGAAGCGGCAACCGGCACAGCGGGCGTGATCGAAGGGGCACGTGTCAAGCGCTATGTCGACCTGTCAACCGTCGGCAGCCGGACGGCGACGCAGATCCATGACCGTCTCGCCACCCGGAAAATCGTGGCCATCGACAGCCCCGTCAGCGGCGGCGTCAGTGGAGCCGAAAAGGGCGCGCTGGCGGTGATGGTGTCTTGCCCGCGCAACGAATTCGACGTCCTACGGCCGGTGCTCAATGCGATCGGCCGGCCGTTCTACATCGGCGAGAAACCCGGCTCGGCACAGACGATGAAGCTCGCCAACAACATCCTTGCGGCCAACGTGTTGGCCGCCACGGCAGAAGTCGTCGTGATGGGCGTCAAGGCGGGCCTCGACCCCGAGGTGATGATCGAGGTGCTCAACGCGGGTTCGGGCGCGACAAGCGCAAGCCGCGACAAGTTCCCCCGCGCGATCCTCCCGCGGAGTTTCGATTACGGCTTCGCCACCGGGCTGATGGTCAAAGATGTGCGTCTTTATCTCGACGAAGCAGCGGCGCTTGGCGTGCCAACCGACGTCGCCGAAACGATTGGTCGGCTCTGGGAGGCCGCCGCGCACGAGCAGGGCGCCGATTCGGATTTCACGACGGTGATCAAACCGCTCGAGAAGGCCGCCGGCGTGACCGTGGGCCGGTCCCCCGCCTAGGCCGGTAACCCCGGCCGCCGGCAATCTCGCCACCACGGAGTGCACCCTCCCCAAGCCAGGAGAATGGTATTATCGAAATCCAAGAACGGTACTTACCCAAATCGTCCCAATACCCGCCGCTACCAGGCCCGATATTAACCGAATCGCTTACCGGAAACCGATTGATTGACCACCGAAGAAAATGTTAGATTGCCTATCATATGACCTCGCACGGCTAGCGTTGGCTACCGAAGCCGAAGGATTGCTTTCGTGATCGAACACGCTGACGGGACACGCACGCCGCTGATCGACGCCAGCGTGCATATCTTCTTTCCGTCCAACAAAGACCTGCGCGCCATCTTGCGTGAACCGTTCAAGAGCCGCGGTTTCCCCGACTACGAGATGGACTGGTACGGAGCGCCCGGCGGCGAGTACGCGCCGAACACCGAGGGGCCGGACCGCCAGTATCCCGGATCGGATCCGGAGCTCGTCGCCAACGAGCTGTTTTCCAAGCGCGGCGTCGATGTCGCGGTCCTGCATCCGATGGGGCGCGGCATCATGCCCGACCGCCACCTGGGCAGCGCGCTGCATGCCGCGCACAACGAGATGATGGTGTCGCGCTGGCTGGATTCCGACAAGTTCGGCGACCGGTTCCGGGGCACCATCCGGGTCAACCCCGATGACATCGCCGGTGCTTTGCGGGAGATCGAGAAATGGCGTGACCACCCGCGGGTCGTCCAGATCGGTGTTCCGCTGCAGTCCCGCGAGCTCTACGGCAAGCCGCAGTTCTGGCCGCTGTGGGAAGCCGCCACCGACGCGAACCTTCCGGTTGCGGTGCACATCGAAGTCGGTTCGGGCATCGCGTCTCCGCCGACGCCGTCCGGGAACACCCGCACCTACGAGCAGTATGTCGGCTTCATGGCGCTGAACTACGTGTACCACTTGATGAACATGATCGCCGAAGGTGTGTTCGAGCGTTTCCAGGGCCTCAAGTTCGTCTGGGCCGATGGCGCCGCGGACTTCGTGACGCCATTCATCTGGCGGATGGACTGCTTCGGCCGTCCGCACCTCGAGCAGACGCCGTGGGCGCCGCGGATCCCCAGCGACTACCTGCCCGGTCACGTGTATTTCGTGCAGGGAAGCCTCGACGGCCCTCCTCGAGACGCCGAGTTCGCCGGTGAATGGTTCGGCTTCACGGGCAAGGACGACATGGTGATGTTCGGCTCGAGCTATCCGCACTGGCAGTGCGGCGACGTCAAGAAGCTGCCCGGCGCGTTGTCCGCCGAACAACGCGAGAAACTGTGCTGGCGCAACGCGGCCGACCTATACGGCATAGACATCGCCGTCGGTTCGGGCGCACAGTAGAAGAAACAAGGGATACAGAGGAGTTTCGAGATGACGCTGACTCACATGCACGAGCGGGTTCCCGCCGCCGAGCGCATAGCCGTCCGGTGTGTCGACTCGGATGTCCATCCCTCACCCAAGCGCGGAGAACTGCTCCCACACATCCCCGAGCCGTGGCGCAGCAAGTACTTTCTCACTCGCAGGATTGGCGAGCAGATCTACTATGACGCGCCCGACTACGCGCACAGCTATGCGATGCGCGTGGACACCTTCCCGCCGGACGGCGAGTTCCCCTGCAGCGACCCGGACATGGCGTTCCGCCAGCTGATCATGGAGGCGGGCTCCGACATCGCGGTCCTGGAACCCGCGGCATACCCGGCTCGGCTGCCCGAAGCGCAGCACGCGATGGCGTGCGCGTTGAACGACTGGCAGGCCCATCATTGGCTGGACAGCCACAACAACTGGCACCAGCGGTGGCGCGGTTCGATCTGCCTGGCCATCGAGGAGCCGGAAGAGTCCGTGCGCGAGGTCGAGCGCTGGGCCGGGCACCCCTACATGGCGCAGATTCTGATCAAGGCCGAGCCGCGGCCGTCATGGGGTCACCCGAAATATGACCCGATCTGGGCGGCGGCCACCAAGCACGACATCACGGTGAGCTGTCACCTGTCGCGCAGCCATTTCGATGAGCTACCGATGCCGCCGGTGGGTCTCCCCAGCTACAACCACGACTTCATGGTCACCTACTCGCTGCTGGCCGCCAACCAGGTGATGAGCCTGATCTTCGACGGCGTCTTCGACCGGTTCCCGACGCTGAGAATCGTGTTCGTGGAGCACGCGTTCACCTGGATCCTGCCGCTGATGTGGCGCATGGACGCGATCTACGAGGCGCGCAAGTCATGGATGGACATCAAGCGCAAGCCGTCCGAATACGTCAAGGAGCACATCAAGTTCACCACGCAGCCGCTGGACTACCCGGAAGACAAGACCGAGTTGACCCGCGCGCTGGAGTGGATGGAGTGCGACAAGATCCTGCTGTACTCGTCGGACTACCCCCACTGGACGTTCGACGACCCACGCTGGTTGGTCAAACACTTGCCCAAAGCCGCCCGCGACGCGGTGATGTTCAAGAACGGAATCGCAACATATCACCTGCCGGAGACCGTGCCGGTGCTCGAGGGCCAAGTCCGGGTGCACTGAATTGACGGAAGAGACCAAGCGGCCCCGCCTCGCCCAGGGCCGTGAGCATGTCGTTGCCACGGTGGACGAGATTCCACCTGGCACTCACAAGCTGGTACCGATAGGCCGGCACGGCGTCGGTGTCTACAACGTCAACGGCGCCTTCTATGCCATCGCGAACTACTGTCCGCACCAGGGCGGACCACTGTGCTCGGGGCGTGCCCGGGGCCGAACCATCGTGGACGAGACCGCCCCGGGTGACTCGGTGATGATCCGAGACCTCGAATACATCTACTGCCCCTGGCACCAATGGGGTTTCGAGTTGGCGACCGGCACCACCGCGGTCAAGCCGGAGTGGAGCATCCGCACCTACCCGGTGCGAGTCGTCGGCAATGACGTTCTGGTGATGGCGTGACGCTACAGGAGAGTCTGTGTCTTCTATCCAAGTAAACGGCGGCAACGTCGTCTACGAAATCCTCGGTGACTCAGGCGATCTCATTGCACTGACACCGGGCGGGCGGTTCAGCAAGGAGATCCCCGGACTGCGTCCGTTGGCAGAGGCCCTGGTCGCCGGGGGTTACCGGGTGTTGCTGTGGGACCGGCCCAATTGCGGCGCCTCCGACGTCCAGTTCTACGGGCAAAGCGAGTCGCACATGCGTGCCGAGACCCTGCACGGGCTGCTCGGGGCGCTCGGCGTCGAAAAGTGCATCATCGCCGGGGGCTCAGGTGGTGCAAGGGATTCCATGCTCACCACGATGCTGTACCCGGAACTGGTCACCAAGCTCGTGGTGTGGAACATCGTCGGCGGCATTTACGGCACGTTCGTGCTGGGTTCCTTCTACATCGTCCCGAGCATTCTCGCGGTGCGAGGTACCGGAATGGACGGTGTGATCAAGGTGTCCGAGTGGCGCGAGCGTATCGAGGAAAACCCGGACAACAAGCAGCGGTTCCTCGACTTCGACAAGGACGAGTTTCTCAAGGTGATGTTGCGCTGGCTCAACGCTTTCGTGTCCAAGCCGGGGCAGACCATTCCGGGCGTCGAGGACGAAATGTTCGACCGGATACAGGTTCCCACGTTGATCATTCGTGGCGGCGAGAACGACATGGATCATCCCAAGCGGACGTCTTTGGAAGTCAGTTGCTTGATCAAGGGTTCGAAGCTGATCGATCCCCCTTGGCCGGAGGATGCGTGGGAACGTGCGTCCGAAGAGCGCGCTCAGGGCAAGGTTAAGCATTTCAACATGTTTGACACCTGGGTGCAGGCTGCGCCCGCGATTCTGGAATTCTTGAGCTCCTGATGCGCTCATACGGTGCGGATGTGAACCTCGCAGTTGAGCGACGCCTCGAGGGCGGTATGGATGCGGCTTTCCGGTATGCGTTCGAGGTCGGCTTCGCGCAGCGTCACGTGGATGATGTCGAAGCCGTCATCGCCGGGCGTCCGCACGATCTCGCCGGTGAGCCCGAACCCGGACAGCACGCCGTGCGCGTCGTCGTCTGTTCCCCTGCTGATGAAGGTCACCACCCCGGGCACCGGATTGGTGCCGAAGGCTCTGGTGCACAAGTCGATTGCGGCTTCCCTGGCCTCGTCAACATCGTTGCAGGCGACCAGCAGCTCTACTTCGCGACGGCGTGGCGGCATGGCCGCGAGATTTCTATCGACAACATCGGCGCCCAGCTCGCCGACAAGCCCGAGGAGCACCGTCATGCCCTCTGCTAGCTGCGCAGGCACAAGCGCACTTTCCGGGTCTACATTGACGCGCAGCACTGCAGTCCGCATGCGCGCAAGCGTAACCGTGACGCTGGGAGGCAGCTGATGGAAACCCACGCCGCGCCGGCTTTCAGGGTCGCCTCCTCCCCCGGTTTCACGCCACGGCTGTTGAGCGAGCAGGCTGGCCAGACGCGGGAAGACATCGTCGTCTACCACGGACTCGGCGGTTACCAGCCACTCGCCGAACCGGAGCAGCTACTCGGCGAAGTCGAAGCCAGCGGGCTCCTAGGCCGTGGCGGTGCCGGCTTTCCGCTCGCCGTCAAGGTGCGCACCGTGCGTGACAACGGACGCGCTGCAGGAGGCACGGCCGTGGTTGCGAACGGCGAAGAGGGAGAGCCGGCTTCGGTCAAAGATCGGTGGTTGCTACGGCACCGGCCCCACCTGGTGCTCGACGGACTGCGGCTGGCCGCGGCGATGGTGGCTGCCAAACGCGCTTACGTCTATGTGTCCGACGCGGACTCCGCACGAAGTGTGGAAGCGGCATTGACCGAACTCGGCCCCGATGCGCTCGGCGGCATCGCGGTCGAGCTATGGAACGTCGACCCGGGATACATAGCCGGCGAGGAAACCGCGGTCACCCGCGCGATCAACGGCGGCCCGGTCAAACCGACCGACAAACCGCCGCGGCCGTTCCAGCATGGCGTGCGCGGGCAGCCCACGCTGGTGAGCAATGTTGAGACGTTGGCCAACCTGCCCTACCTGCAGCGCCATGGCGCAGCGGCCTTTCGCTCGCTGGGCACGGCGCTGTCGCCCGGCACGTTTCTGGCGACCCTCACCGGCGCCGGCCGGCCGGCCGGTCTCTACGAGATTCCGCACGGCCTGCCGTTCACTGAATTACTTGCTCTGCATGGAATTTCACCCGAGCAAGTACGGGGTGCGTTGCTGGGCGGCTATTTCGCCGGCCTGCTCAACCGCGCCGTACTGGACGTCACGTTGGACCACGAGACGCTGCGCGGCCTCGGCAGTGGCCTGGGTTGTGGCGCGATCTCGGTGATCACCGACGACTGTCCCGTCGCGGTCGCCGCGTCGGTGCTGGCCTACTTCGATCGCGAAAACGCCGGACAGTGCGGGTCGTGTTTCAACGGCACCGCCGCGATGGCTGCCGCCGCCGGAGCACTGCGTGATGGTTTCGCCACCTCCGAAGACCTCAGCCGACTGCGGCGCTGGTCGGTGATGCTGCGCGGCCGCGGTGCCTGCGCGACGTTGGACGCTGCGACGAATGTGGCGGGCAGCCTGCTGGACCAGTTCCCGACCGAGGTGGCGCGCCATCTCGACAACTCCTGCGGGGCATGCCATGCCGACGCCTTCCGCGCGGACCGTCCCTACGAGGTGGAGGCGGTGGTACCCGCGTGACCAAACCGCTCAAGATCCATCTGGACCGCACGCTCTGTGACGGTTTCGGCATCTGCGCTAAGTACGCGCCCGCATATTTCTCGCTGGACGACTGGGGGTACGCGTGTCTGATCGGTGACGGCACCGTCGCCGAAGAGGACCGCGACGCGGTCATGCGCGCGCTGATGGACTGCCCGGTGCACGCCATCATGGAATTGGACGAACGTCGGCCCGACGACGTGTCGCCCCTAATGAATGGCGATGCGGATCCCGCGGCGCACCTCAAAACCGAGGCCAACGAAGCCGAATGGGGTTTCACGCGTTGACCGAACGTGTGATCATGGCG
>CAYNLB010000048.1:0-30082 GCA_964397935.1 uncultured Mycobacterium sp. | reverse complement strand
AGACCTGATGGCGGTGGCCCGCTGCGCCCGGCTTCGCCGCGCTTGCGACCGCCGCTAGACTTTCGCGATCACGTTCTCCGCGAACATCTCCAGGTTGCGGATCTTGTTTTCCAGCGGCTCGGTGTCGTTTCCCGTGATGTAGGGGATGCGGAAGCCCACGATGACGTCGGTGACGCCTTTGTCCTCGAGCCGCTTGATGCCGTCCAAGGTGTAGGCATCGGCCGAGATGACGTGGATTTCGAACGGGCCGGTTCTGCCCTCTTCCGAGCGGAACCGGTTGACCTTGTCGATGAGCCGATCGAGTTCCTCGGGGTCGCCGCCGCCGTGCATCCATCCGTCCGCGCGCGCCGCGCGACGCAGTGCCGCGTCGGCGTGCCCGCCGATCAGGATCGGGATCGGCTGGGTGGGAGCGGGAGTCATCTTGGTCTTGGGGATGTCGTAGAACTCGCCATGGAACTCGAAGTACTCGCCGCTGGTGAGGCCCTTGACGATCTCGATGCATTCGTCCATCCGCTTGCCGCGTTTGGCGAACGGAACGCCCATCAGCTCATAGTCCTCCGGCCACGGGCTGGTGCCCACGCCCAAACCCACTCGGTTGCCGATGAGTGCGGCCAGCGAACTGGCTTGCTTGGCCACCAGCGCCGGCGGCCGGATCGGCAGCTTGAGGACGAAGAAATTGAACCGAAGGGTCGAGGTCACCGCTCCCAGCGCCGCGGTCAGAACGAACGTCTCGATGAACGCCTTGCCGTCCAGGAACTCCCGATTGCCGTCGGGTGTGTACGGATACTTCGAATCGGACTCGAACGGGTAGGCGATGCTGTCGGCAATCGTCATGCTGTGATACCCGGCCGCCTCGGCCGCCTTGGCCAACGGGATGTAGTACGAATAGTCGGTCATTGCTTCGGCATAGCTGAACCGCACGTCATCTGCCTTCCGTGGAGGGGTCGTCACACGACATTAGAACGTGTTCTAGTTTGACCCGCGCCCGGGGCCGAACACAATAAGCCGTAAAGGATGATCGCTAGAGCTGGTTCTCCGGGCCGATGATCGCCCATACCGTTTTGCCGGACGAGGTGGGAGCGCTGCCCCACGCGCGCGACAACGCCTCGACGATCGCCAGGCCAGATACGTCGATGCCATCGGTGGGTGGCGGCAGCCGCAGCGCCGGCGCATTGCTGGCGTCGGACACCGCGATGGCCGCCGCCCCGCCACCCGCCTCGATCCGCATCATCGGAACGCTTGCGGTGTGCTGCAGCACGTTTTCCACGAACACATTGACAACCACCAACGCGACGGGAATGAGCGCGGACTGCGACCAGGCGGTGAGCCACTCGCGGACCAGCCGGCGTGACTCGCGGAGGCTGGTCAGGTCCGCGGGCAGCTGGGCATCGGCACGGCGGACGGTGCGGCGTGCGAGCTGACCGAGCGCCTTCGTCGCCGCCTTCTCGGTCGAATACACCGGCAAGAAATGGGCCACCCCGTTGCGGTTGGCCGCTTCCCGGGTAGTGCGATCGGCACAGACCAACACGATGGGAATGTCGGGCTTGCCGTGCAACTGCCAGTGCGCGCCGATGAACGTGGACCAGGCCGTTTCGGCGAGCACTTGCAGTGCGGTGATGTTGACGATGACCGCGGGGGGCTCGGCGAGCGTGGACTTCACGATGCTGTCGCGCAGTGCCGCGGAGTTGGCGGTATCAAGCACGCCCTCGACCGTCAGCACGGCCACTGAGTGCTCGGTTCGAGTCACCACGGCGAGCGAGCTCGGCGACTCGGCTACAGAGCTCATCGCCGCCGCCCCCTTCCGTGCGCCGTTCACCCTCATTCCCCCTGGCGCGTGATGCGCCATCGTGTGAACGGGCGCATCCCGACTACCCTCAAGGTTCCCACATTCCCGGCTTGGTCGAAAACGGGCGCTACGTCGTCATCCGCTTTTCCGCCGGGTTCTGTCGACCGGTTCCCCCGGTCGGCTCGCCGAAATGCCGGGCCGCCCGCTCGAAGTTCCGCGTCGAGGCGGCAGCGGCTCGGGTCAACTCAGCGCGTACGGCGGGGTGCCCACTCCGGCGACCGAGTGCGTGCCCCACGGGGTCTGTTCGACGATGCGCGCGGGCGCGCAGCACTCGCCGATCGTCAGCGTCGCGGTCCGCGCTTGCCTGCACGCCTCGTCGGGCAGCGGACTGAACACCGTGCCCTGCCAGTGATACCGGCCGTCGAGCGGGTCCAGGTGACCGGTGAGCCGGACGCGCACGGGATGGCACGTGCCGGCGATCGTCAGCGTCGCCGCGCCGTCGTAGGTCTCATCCTCGTCGGCGGTGTTGGATGACAATTCGAACGCTGCCACCGCCCGGTGAGGCCGGGGGGGTTCTATGCAGGCGCGTTCGTTGAACACCTGCTGGCTGCTGCGGCGCACCTCGACGCGAGTGCTCGCCGTGCGTTGCATGAGCCTCACACACTCAGCGATGTAGCGTGCTCGTGCCTCGATGTCGGGCCCGCCGAGGAAGAAGTAGTTCGGGAAACCGTGAACGGCGACCCCGAAGTAGGGCACCATCCCGTCGAACCAGGCCTGCTGGATGGTCACTCCGCGGTCTCCGACCAGCGTCGCATCGCGGCTCCGGTCGGGAATGGCGAAGCCGGTGCCGTAGATGATGGCATCGACGCAGTGCTCGGCACCGTCACTGGTACGGATTCCCGACGCGGTGATGGTGCTGATCGCCGATACCACCAGCGCTGGCCCGGGCCGGGACCGCTCGGGGTCGGCGGCCGCTCCGATCCGGCGGCGCAACCAACGTTTCACCCGTGTCATCGGCAGCGGCAACTCGGCGACAATCCGGCGCGGCGCATGCATGAAGATGGTCACCAAGGCCGCCGATTCCACCAGACGCCCGATGTAGTAGCCAGCGATGGCGTCAGCGCCGACGACCGCGATGCGCTTGCCGGCCGGGTCGAAATCGTGATCCCACTGTGCCGCGTGAAACGCCACTCCGCGGAAGTCGTCGCGCCCGACGAATTCCGGTACCCACGGCACGTATGGCGGCGGGTGGGCCGCGATCACGATGCGGGACCGGAGAACCTCGCGACCGGCCGTGGTCAACAGCCAGGTGTCGGTGGCGTCGTCGAACCTCGAAGTGGCGACCTCGCGGTCGTCGAGCATTGCGACGTCGGTGACCCCGGCTGCCAGCAGTGCCGCCCGTGTGCTTCGGCCGCCGGTATCCGAGCCGACGATGACCAGCTGGCGGCAGGATTCACCCAGACGGGACGCCTGGGTCACAGAAATCTGCTGCGCTTCCATCCGCGGCGCGCGATTGGGCCCATCAAACCCACGTCGGCCAGAAAGGCCGCCAGCGGAGCGAAGCCGGCAATCTGCATGTCGCGGCGGTGCGGGCTGGTAAGCGCGATCCTTCGGGCTCGCTTTGCGTCCAAACCCGCCCTGGCGTACGGGATCGGATTGCTGAACAAATAGTTGAAGAAATAGCCACCGAGCCCGTTGATGTTGGCCATGAACCACCGGTTCAACCGGGGCATCTCTGCGACACGCTGGCGCGCGCCGTCGCGGGCGAACTGGATGTGGCGGGCCTCCTCGGTGACGTGAATACGCATCAGCCGTTGGATGATCGGCTGCAGTTCGGGGTCGTCCATCATTTGTCGCTGCAGCGAGTCGAAGATTTCTTCACCGATGAGGGCGGCGACCCACAGCATCGAGCCGCGCTGGAACGCCAACGGCAAGGTGTTGATGATCATCCGGTGGAACCGCCGTGGGCGTACCGGCTTGGCTCCGATCCGCTCGATGGCTTTGCCGAACATGACCATGTGGCGGGTCTCGTCGCCCAGTTCGGTCAGCTTGTAGTGCGTCGAGTTGCTGGTGGGGTCCTCGTGCAGAATCGTGCGCAGCAGCGATTGGTTGAGCATGTTCTCGAACCAGATCCCCGCCGACAAAGTGTTGACCAGTTCCTGGCGGGAAAGTTCGATTTGTTGCTCGCGGGTCATCTCATCCCACATCGGGGTGCCATAGAGGGACACCAGCCGGGGCGGGAGATAGAACTTGTCCGGGTCCAGCGGCGCGTCCCAATCGATGTCGACGATGGGCGCGTACGACTTCTTGACCGAGCCTTTCAGCAACCGTTCGGAGAACTCTTCACGACTCGGCCCACCTGGTTTCACCGCAGTGGTCATCGCTGATGTCCCTTCATCAGGTCCCGTGATTGTAGACGGTAGGAAGCGTTGAGCGGTGTGTCAATACCTTCGGTACTAGGTACCTGCGGTCCCGCCTTTCGCGCCGGGCCGCCCGGACATCCGGGAGCGCCGGGCTTGCGGTGCGGGCGGGTTTGACCGCAGAGTCGGCGGGGTGAGTCGGCATATTCATGTGATCGGCATCGGTGCCGGGGATCCCGATTATGTGACCGTCCAGGCGATCGAGGCGCTCAACGACACCCAGGTGTTCTTCGCGATGGACAAAGGCGAGGCGAAGAGCGATCTGGTGGCGCTGCGGCGGCAGATCTGTGCGCGATTCATCCGCGAGCCCGGATATCGCTTCGTCGAGCTGGCCGACCCCAAGCGCGCTGCCGATTCCGGGTACAAGGACGGTGTCTCGGATTGGCACGCGGCGCGAAGGCGAATCTGGTCGAGGGCCATTTCCGAGGAACTGGGCCCCGATGGCGTCGGGGCCTTCCTGGCCTGGGGTGACCCGTCGCTGTACGACAGCACCTTGCGCATCCTTGAGGCGGTCGCGGCCACCGTGGACTTCACGTTCGACGTCATCCCGGGTATTTCCGCGGTGCAGGCGCTGACGGCGCGGCACCGCATCCCCCTCAACGACGTCGGCGAACCCGTCCTCATCACCACCGGCAGGCGGCTACGCGAAACCGGCGTGTCGGGCTCAGCCGTGGTGTTGCTCGATGGGGAGTGCTCGTTTCAGAGCTGCCCGGCGGACACCCGGATCTGGTGGGGCGCCTACCTCGGCACCGACGACGAGCTGCTGGTGACGGGCACGGTCGGCGAGGTGGGGCCCCGCATCGCGGAGCTGCGCGCCCAAGCCCGCGCGCGACACGGCTGGATCATGGACACCTATTTGCTCAGGGCGGCAGACTGAACGCGTGCCCGAACTCCCCGAGATCGAAGCTCTGGTCGACCACCTGCGGCGGCACGCCGTCGGCTCGACCGTCGGCCGCGTCGATGTCGTCGCGCTATCGGTGCTCAAAACCTTCGACCCGCCCATCAATAGGCTGCACGGTCAGACCGTCGCCGGGGCCCGGCGGTGGGGCAAATACCTCGGGCTGCAGACCGACAAGCTGTTCTTGATCGCCCATCTCTCGCGTGCGGGCTGGTTGCGGTGGTCCGACAAACTGGCCGCGGCGCCGCTGCGCCCGGGCAAGGGCCCCATTGCGCTGCGCATCCATCTGGGAGTCCCGGGCAGCGCCCCGGGCTTCGACCTCACCGAGGCCGGCACGCAGAAGCGGCTGGCTGTGTGGTTGGTAGAAAACCCGGAACAGGTGCCGGGAATCGCCGCCCTGGGCCCGGATGCGCTTGATGTCGGCGTCGACGATCTGGCCGGGCTCTTGGCCGGCAACACCGGCCGGATCAAGACCGTCATCACCGATCAGAAGGTGATCGCCGGTATCGGCAACGCCTACAGCGACGAAATCCTGCATCTCGCCGGGATCTCGCCCTTTGCGACGGCCGGTAGACTGTCCGACCAGCAACTCGCCACCTTGCACGACGCGATGGCGACCGTTTTGAAGGACGCGGTGAGCCGGTCCGTCGGCCAAGGGGCCGCCAACCTCAAGGGTGAGAAGCGCTCCGGACTGCGGGTGCATGCGCGCACCGGCTTGCCCTGCCCGGTGTGCGGGGACGTGGTTCGCGAAGTCGCCTTCGCGGACAAGTCTTTTCAGTACTGCCCGACGTGCCAGACCGGTGGCAAGGTGCTGGCCGACCGGCGGATGTCGCGGCTGCTCAAGTAGCCGATATGCTGCCCGGGTGACTCGTCAGAAGATCCTGATCACAGGTGCCAGTTCCGGCTTGGGCGCAGGCATGGCGCGTGCCTTCGCCGCCAAGGGACGCGACCTGGCGCTGTGTGCCCGTCGCGCGGACCGCCTCGATGAGCTGAAAGACGAACTGGTGCAAGAGTATCCAGGCATCAAGGTTGCGGTCGCCGCGCTCGACGTCAACGACCACGAGCAGGTGCCGAAGGTATTCGCCGAGCTGAGTGATGAGCTGGGCGGCATCGACCGCGTCATCGTCAACGCCGGCATCGGCAAGGGTGCGAAGCTGGGCTCGGGGAAGATGTGGGCCAACAAGGCGACCATCGAGACCAATCTGGTGGCTGCGCTGGTGCAGATCGAGACCGCGCTGGAGATGTTCGCCAAGCGTGGTTCGGGACATCTGGTGCTCATTTCGTCGGTGCTGGGCGCCAAGGGGGTACCGGGCGTCAAAGCGGCTTATGCGGCGAGCAAAGCCGGGATGCGCTCACTGGGTGAATCGTTGCGCGCCGAGTACCGCAATGGCCCCATCAGGGTCTCGGTGATCGAGCCCGGCTACATCGAGTCAGAGATGACGGCCAAATCGAACAGCACGATGTTCATGATCGACAATGCAACCGGCGTCAAGTCGCTGGTCGATGCGATCGAGCGGGAACCCGGCCGGGCGGCGGTGCCGTGGTGGCCGTGGGGCCCGCTGGTGCAGTTGATGCGGGTGCTGCCGCCGCAACTGACCAAACGGTTCGCCTGAGGCTTTCGGGCCGGAATGCCAGTCAGTGTGGGACTGGCGTGTAATGTGCTGCGTCGGTAGTGAATTCGGGCTTGCCGTATGTCGCTAGCCGGAGCTTGAGCAGCCCGATGACGTATGCGTCGGTGAGGTCGCGAAGAACGGGGATGCGGCTGATGTGGCTCACGGCGGTGAAACGTCCGATGATGAATGGTGCGGTGAGGGCGATGCGCATGAGATCCGTCGGCTCAAGTGAGACGCCCATCGCCTCGGCGATGTCGCGATCGCCGTTGCAGAAGGTGCGGACGAACGTGAGCTTGCTGAAACTCTTCTCGACCGCGTCGGCGCATCGGTCGAACAGGGTGGTGCCGGGGCGCAGGTAGGCCGCCATCGTGCCGCGGACGAGTTCGGCGCAGATGGTGTCGAACCCGTGACGCAGGAGCGCCGAGCGCGCGTGCATCACGTGGACGATGTCCGCAGGTTCGGCGGGCAGCAGTTCCTCCGGCAGGCCGAGCAGAAAGCAGCGATACCTGGCGAATTCGACGACGGCGCGTTCTTCGGCGGTGAACTCCGTGCGGCCCTGTTGGCGCGCCTTGCGGGCCAACAGGTACTGGCCGATCATTCCGGCGGGCATCTGGTCGACCTGCGGCACCGGCATGCCGTAGATGGCTGTGTCCCACTTGTCGGACTTCTTCAGGGCGTTGTAGCGGACCATCGAGTGCATCAGCCGGACCATGGCGGCGGCTTCGAAGCCGGGGCCGTATCGGTCCAGCGCACCGGGCAGGGTGGTGACGGCGAAGAAACTGGCCGTTTCGTTGACCCGCCGGGCGGCCCGCTTGCCCGAGAGCGCGCCGGTCAGGGCCATCGGCAGTGCCGCGTAGCTGTTGGTGAAGGTCGCGATGAAGGCTCCTCGCGTGATGAAGGGGGCCAGCAGGGCTGCGGGAATGCGCTCCTGGCGAGCGCCTTCGCGTACCAGATCGAAGTCGATCCACTCCGGGGTGGCCTCCATGGCCGCGATGAACGACACGAGCTCCGGGGGTGCGTCGGGCACCGCCTCGATACCCTCTCGGCAGGCCGTCTTGAGCATGTCGATCAAGTGCGTGATGCTGTGGGTGGTCATCAGCGCCGCGTAGGGATCGGCCACGATGTCGCCGAGCAGGGTTGCCGTACTGATCAATTCGAGGACGCGGTCATCTTCCAGAATCGGTGCGCGGTCCGCGACCCAGGTGGGTAGGGCCGACTCGACGTCGGGCTCGGTGGCCAGGCGATCCGGCTGCTGATCGAAGTCGAAGTTTCCGTAGAGGTCGGGCTGCAAATCGCGTTGGCTACGGACCCGCTGCGCGAGTTCGGGGTAGTACGTGACCATCACACCCTCCCGCTAACTAACACCTAGTGAGTAATACTCACAATTTGTTAGTTATGCTGTCAAGCGTGACCTCCGTGGGCATCCCGAAGCGGCGCATGACCGCCGAGGGCCGGCGCGAACAGATCCTGGATGTCACGCACGCGATCGTCGACGCCGAAGGGTTCCACGCGGCAACGCCGAACCGAATAGCACAGCAGGCGGGCATCAATCGGTCGTTGATCTACCAGAAGTTCGGCGACCCGGCGGGGCTGTTCATCGAACTGATCGACCGTGAGGCGGCACGGGCCGGCGCCCAGTTCGCCGAGGCCATCTCCGGATTGGATACGGCCGCCGAAGATCAGGCGTTTGTGCTCGCGTTCGACGGTGTGCTGGCCGCTGTCGACGCCCACCCGGCGACATGGCGGCTGTTCTTGTTCCCGCCGCAGGGCGCTCCACCGCAGTTGTATGCCCGTCTGGCTCAATCCGAGGCCGTCGTACTCGAGTTCTTTGTCAGTGAGCTGCTGCGGATCAATCCCCGGGTGCATGATCCCGAATACACCGCTCGGATCCTGCATGCCGCCGGTCGCGAACTGCTGCAGCTACACCTGCGTGACCCGCAGACCGCGACCGTGGAACGGTTGCGCACCTTTGTGCGGCGACTCGGTTCCGACGTCATGAGCCGAACCCATTGAGCCGCTGTGGCGGCCGTTTCGCGCCGACCGCGGAACGTCAGCTGGTACGCCCCCGTTCGGTCCGGTAGCGGCGGATCAGCGCATCGGTCGAGCTGTCCGACTGCGGGCCGGGGGAGGTGTCGGCGGTGATCACCGGAAGCAACGCTTTGGCCTGGGTCTTGCCCAGCTCCACTCCCCATTGGTCGAACGAGTCGATGCCCCAGACCACGCCCTCGGTGAAGACCTGATGCTCGTAGAGCGCGATCAGCTGGCCCAGCACCGACGGGGTGAGCCGGTCGGCCAGGATCGAGGTGGACGGCCGGTTGCCGGGCATCACCTTGTGCGGCACGACGTCCTCGGGAGTGCCTTCGGCAGCGATTTCTTCGGCGGTCTTGCCGAAGGCCAGCACTTGGGTCTGGGCGAAGAAGTTGCTCATCAGCAGGTCGTGCATGCTGCCGGTGCCCTCGACCGTGGCCAGGTCGTCGGTGGGTTGGCTGAAACCGATGAAATCGGCGGGCACCAACCGGGTGCCCTGATGCAGCAACTGATAGAACGCGTGCTGGCCATTGGTTCCCGGCTCGCCCCAATAGATTTCACCGGTGTCGGTGGTGACCGGTGTGCCGTCGGCGCGTGTCGACTTGCCGTTGGATTCCATGGTCAGCTGTTGCAGGTAGGCCGCAAACCGTGCCAAGTCGTTGGAGTACGGCAGCACGGCGCGCGATTGCGCACCCATGAAGTTGGAGTACCAGAGTCCAATCAGGCCGAGCAGGACGGGCGCGTTGACTTCCAGCGGGGCGGTCTGGAAGTGCCGGTCAATTATGTGGAATCCGGACAGAAAATCGGCGAAGGCCTCCTTGCCGATGGCGGCCATCACGGACAGCCCGATCGCCGAATCCACCGAATAACGGCCGCCGACCCAATCCCAGAATCCGAACATGTTCTCGGTGTTGATGCCGAAGTCGTCGACCAGGCGTTTGTTGGTGGAGACGGCCACGAAATGCTTGGACACCGCGGCGTCGCCGAGCGCGTCGGTCAGCCAGCGGCGTGCGGCCGTCGCGTTGGTCAGGGTTTCCAGGGTCGAGAACGTTTTCGATGCAACGATGAAAAGCGTTGTGGCCGGTTCTAAGTCGGCCAGGGTGGCGACCAGGTCGGCCGGATCGACGTTGGAAACGAAACGCGCCGAAATACCTCCATCGGCATAGTGGCGCAACGCTTGATAGACCATTACCGGGCCCAGGTCTGACCCACCGATGCCGATGTTGACGACGGTGCTGATGCGCTTCCCGGTGGCACCGGTCCACTCACCACTGCGCAGCCGGTCGGTGAAGTCGCCCATGGCATCCAGCACCGCGTGCACGTCCTCGACGATGTTGTGGCCGTCGATGATCAGTTCGGCATCACGGGGTAGCCGCAATGCGGTGTGCAGCACCGCGCGATCCTCCGAGGTGTTGATATGTGCGCCGGAGAACATCTGGTCGCGGCGCTCTTCGAGGTGGGCCGTCCGCGCCAGATCGGTCAGTAACTGCAGCGTCTCCCGGGTCACGCGATGTTTGCTGTAGTCGATGTAGAGGTCGCCGACCGAGAGGGTGAGTTCGCGACCGCGATCGGGATCTTCATCGAAGAACTGGCGCAGCTGGATTTGTCCGATTTGTTCGTGATGTCTGCGCAGGGCGTCCCAGGCCGGGGTGGCGGTGATGTCCGGGATGTTTTGCACGGAGGTCATAGTCTGACCCTAATGCGGGCCGAGGCGGCCGAGCCAGGTGCAGCCGACCGCGGCAACAGCTTCACGACGGGCAGCGAACAGCGGATGAATCAGTGACCGAGCCGGCCTCTGCCCAGCCGCAACAGCAGTATCGCCAGGTCCTTACCTTCGGGGCCGAGCGCGCTGTAGCGCTCGATGACCTTCATCTCGCGGCTGTGCACCAGCCGGGTGCCGCCGGATGCCATCCGGGCCTTGCCGATCGCCTGAGATACCTCGGTGCGCCGCTTGACCGCGGCGAGGATCTCGGCGTCCAGTCGGTCGATCTCGTGGCGCAACTCGTCGATGCGCAGCTCTTCGGCGTCGGCGCCCCCTTGGGGATCCACCGTCTCAACGTTCATTTCTGCTGACTCCGCGTTCTCGTGATGTGAAGGTTTTGGTCTCATCCGGTGTTGGGCCTCACAAAAGAGACGAGCCCCGATTCTCCGAAGCGGACCACGGGGCTCTGGGCATGCAGCTAGACCACGGGCACCGCTAACGGATACCCATAGAAAAATCGGCGAGACCCCTCATGGGCCGAGGATCGCCGACAACACTGCACGTTGAGCACGAAATGAGTGTGCCACCAAAAGCCGCGGGCGTGCAAAAAACGACCGCTTAAGCTGGAAAAAGTCCATCACGCGGCACTACCCCGGTCTGACGTTGCTGTGTCGGTCGGCGGCGGTAAGTTTGGGTCGACATGAGTGTGCATGCAGCCGATACCGAGCCGGCCTCCGAAGCAGATCAGCTGCTTGACGGCCTTAACCCGCAACAACGCCAAGCGGTGGTGCACGAGGGTTCGCCGCTGCTGATCGTGGCGGGAGCAGGCTCCGGTAAGACTGCGGTGCTGACGCGCCGCATCGCCTACCTGATCGCAGCGCGTGGCGTCGGAGTGGGTCAGGTTCTGGCCATCACCTTCACCAACAAGGCCGCGGCCGAGATGCGTGAACGGGTCGTGCGGCTAATCGGAGCCCGCACAGGGCCCGCTATGTGGGTGTCCACCTTTCACTCGACCTGTGTGCGGATTCTGCGCAACCAGGCCTCGCTGATCCAGGGCCTCAACTCCAACTTTTCGATCTACGACGCCGACGATTCGCGGCGTCTGCTGCAGATGATCGGCCGCGACATGGGCCTCGACATCAAGCGCTACTCACCACGGCTGCTGGCCAACGCGATCTCCGGCCTCAAGAACGAGTTGATCGATCCCGAGCAGGCCGTGGCCAACCTGACCGATGACTCCGACGACTTGTCCCGCACCGTCGCCTCCGTCTACGGCGAATACCAGCGTCGGCTGCGGGCGGCCAACGCGTTGGACTTCGACGACCTGATCGGCGAGACCGTTGCGGTGCTGCGGGCCTTCCCGCAGATCGCCCAGCATTACCGGCGCCGCTTCCGGCATGTTCTGGTCGACGAGTATCAGGACACCAACCACGCGCAATACGTGCTGGTGCGCGAACTGGTCGGGCACGACGTCGAAGGGGCGTCCGATGATGTGCCGCCGGCGGAATTGTGCGTAGTCGGCGATGCCGACCAGTCGATCTATGCGTTCCGCGGCGCCACCATCCGCAACATCGAGGATTTCGAACGCGACTATCCCGATGCGACAACGATCCTGCTGGAACAGAATTACCGCTCGACACAGAACATTCTGTCGGCGGCCAACTCCGTGATCGCGCGTAACGCCGGCCGGCGTGAGAAACGACTCTGGACCGACGCCGGCGCCGGCGAGTCGATCGTCGGCTATGTCGCCGACAACGAACACGACGAGGCCAGGTTCGTGGCCGAGGAGATCGATGCGCTGGCCGACCGGGGCGAGATCACCTACAACGACGTGGCCGTCTTCTATCGCACCAACAACTCGTCGCGTTCGTTCGAAGAGGTGTTCATCCGCGCCGGCATTTCCTACAAAGTCGTTGGGGGAGTGCGCTTCTACGAGCGCAAGGAGATCCGCGACATTGTCGCGTATTTGCGGGTGCTGGACAACCCCGGTGACGCGGTCAGCATGCGGCGCATCCTCAACACGCCGCGCCGGGGCATCGGCGATCGTGCCGAGGCCTGTGTGGCGGTGCATGCCGAGAACACCGGCGCCAGTTTCGCCGACGCGCTCGTGGCCGCCGCCGAAGGTAAAGTGCCGATGTTGAATGCCCGCGCGGAGAAGGCAATCGCGGGCTTCGTCAAGCTGCTCGATGACCTACGGGGCTGTCTTGACTCGTCTCAATGGGACCTGGGTGATCTTGTCGAGTCGGTGCTCGAACGCACCGGATACCGCAGGGAGCTGGAATCCTCCACCGATCCCCAAGACCTGGCCCGGCTGGACAACCTGAACGAACTCGTCAGCGTGGCACACGAATTCAGCACCGACCGGGCAAACGCCGTCGCACTGGGTGAGTCATTGCAAACCCCGGCAGACGAGGACGTACCGGATACGGGCGTGCTGGCGGAGTTTCTGGAACGGGTGTCGCTGGTGGCCGACGCCGATGAGATTCCCGAGCACGATGCCGGTGTGGTCACGCTGATGACGCTGCACACCGCGAAGGGCCTGGAGTTCCCGGTGGTGTTCGTCACCGGCTGGGAGGACGGGATGTTCCCGCACATGCGGTCGCTGGACGACCCGACCGAGCTTTCCGAGGAGCGGCGGCTGGCCTACGTCGGCATCACCCGGGCCCGTCAGCGGCTGTATCTCAGCAGGGCCGTCGTCCGGTCTTCCTGGGGTCAGCCGATGCTCAACCCGGAATCGCGGTTCCTCAAAGAGATTCCGCAAGAACTCATCGAGTGGCGGCGCACCGCACCCGCCCCGTCGTTCAGCGCACCGGTGAGCGGCGCCGGCCGGTTCGGTACGCCGCGTGCATCGCCGACCCGCTCGGGAGCGGGCAAACGTCCGCTGCTGGTGCTCAAGCCCGGTGATCGGGTGACGCACGACAAGTACGGGCTGGGCCGCGTGGAGGAAGTATCCGGGGTCGGCGAATCGGCGATGTCGCTCATCGACTTCGGCAGCTCGGGACGGGTGAAGCTGATGCACAACCACGCCCCCATCAGCAAGCTTTGATCGCGGCGAGCGGGCAGCCACGGCGAGATTTCGACGAATTTCTCGCCCGGAGAACACCTTCGGCGCGGAGACTGGTTACGCCTCGAGCCAGCGTTTGGTGCGCGGGTGCATCGCCAGCACAACGCTGGCGATCGGTAGCAGCGGCAGCGCGTGCACGATCCATGCGACGCGGGCACCCGCAATGAACACGCCGCCGTAGGTCAGCACCGCGACCATCGCGCCGGCCAGGATGAGGTAACGCCCAAAAGGCCGGTGCTGCAGCAACATGATCACGCCGGCAATGGTGGCCGTGCCGAACACCAGGGCGAGAAACCCGATCGCAATGCAAAACAGGCGATCGGTCCGCCACCAACCGGCGATCAGGTCGGTGGCCACCACCGACGTGGCCCACCCGCTGACGATGCTCACGGCGCAAGCGGCGACGGCCGTCCGGTCGCTCGGGTCATCGGCAGGCATGCCCGACCGAGAACCGCCCTGGTAGGCCGGTGCCGGTGGTTGTCGGGGCAGGTGGGTGGTGGGGGATTCCTGCGCGGTGGGTATCGGCCCGGTCGGCGCACGTCGGATTATCCGCGTCCGTGAGCCGGACGGTGACGAGGGCGCGGACGGATGTGGACTGGAGGTGGGCTGGTTCGGCGCAGTCACCTCAACCAGCGTAGTTGCCAATCATGAGACCCCGCTTAGCGAGCCACGGCACCGGGTCGATGCGTTCGGAGCCGCCTTGCAGCACCTCGAAATGCAGGTGTGGGCCGGTGGAATTACCCCGGTTGCCCATGGTTGCTATCTGGTCGCCGGCCATCACGCGCTGGCCGACTCTGACCAGCGTGGTGTTGACGTGGCCATAGAGCGTGACCGTGCCGTCGGCGTGGCGGAGCTTGACCAACATCCCGTAGCCCCCGGCCGGGCCGGCCTCGATGACCAGACCGTCGGACACGGCAACGATGGGTGTGCCGATCGCGTTGGCGAGGTCAATACCCGCGTGCAGCACCCCCCAGCGATATCCGAAGCCCGAGGTGAAGATGCCCTTGGTCGGCATCACATACAGCGGCTGTTGCAGTCGCGCCTCACGCTGGGCGCGATCGTTGGCGAACGCGACCCCCTTGGCGAATTCCTGGTTGTGCAGCGCCGTGGTCGCAGCGAGCTCGACCGTGATGACCTGGGGGCCGCGGACGGTGTTGCTGCCGCCGGCCCCGCCGGTGAGCGCTGAGGCGTTGGCGGTCAGCACCGCTTGGGTCCCAGGGGGATCGGCGTGGCTGGTGGCCGTGTGGGCCGCCGCAGCTGCGGCGCCGGCGGCCATCGCGGAGATCAGCAGGCGCCCCCTGGCCGCGCTGGTCGGTTGCTTGCGATGCTGCCCGCCGCGCCGTGCCACTCCGGCGAAGTCGGTGGCGTGCGCGAAATCGAGTCGTGGTTCTTCGGTGTCGGGTTCGACGGCCACGCGGGCCAGAACGTCGGTGGGGGGGTCCAGCCGCCGCGGGGCCAGATCGTCGATCTCGTGCAGGTCGTCGAGTTCGGGAGCCAGCAGCACCTGTGCTGCGTTGTCGAAGGTCGAGTCCTCGCTGAGGTCCAGGTCGCCGAAGTCGCCGGCGTCGTCGCGCACATCCAGGTCGTCGAAGTTGAAGCCGTCGAGCGGGAGGATTTCGGTGACTTCGTTCTGATGGGGCTCGGTCCACCGGCCGCCCGCTGCGCGACCTACCCTGACCACGCCTGATGCGGCGGAAGAACGGGCGAAACGCTGCTGAGGCAAGCTGAAATGTCCTCGTATCGTGACCATAACGTTATCTGGACCCTAGGACGTTATCCGCTGACTCGCGGAACTGGCAACCTCGTCGCGCAAACCGCTGAGAATTGTGAGTTGTATCACCTTTCGGGCCCGGCCGAGGGGTCGTGACCTATGCCACATCGGTGGACGCGGCATCGAGGCCCATTTGCAGTGTGGATACAGTGCCTCCGTGCGCGTTGCCGATTCGGGTACCGCCGACGTACCGGCCCAGCAGCAAGTCGAGCGAAGACAGTGAGCCCATGGACCTTTTCGAGTATCAAGCAAAAGAACTGTTTGCCAAACACAACGTCCCCAGTACGCCGGGGCGGGTGACCGACACCGCCGAGGGTGCTCGAGACATCGCAGCAGAAATCGGTCACCCGGTGATGGTCAAAGCCCAGGTCAAGATCGGCGGGCGGGGCAAGGCGGGCGGTGTCAAGTACGCCGCGACACCCGAAGACGCCTACGAACACGCCAAGAACATCCTCGGCTTGGACATCAAAGGCCATATCGTCAAGAAGCTTCTGGTCGCCGAGGCGAGCGACATCGCCGAGGAGTACTACATCTCCTTCCTGCTGGACCGGGCCAACCGCACTTATCTCGCCATGTGCTCGGTGGAGGGGGGCGTGGAAATCGAAGAGGTGGCCGCCACCAAACCCGACCGGCTCGCCAAGGTCCCGGTGGATGCCGTCAAGGGTGTTGACCTCGCGTTCGCGCGCTCCATTGCAGAGCAGGGCCATCTGCCGGCCGAGGTGCTCGACGCCGCCGCGGTCACCATAGCCAAGCTGTGGGAGCTCTTCGTCGCCGAGGACGCCACCCTGGTCGAGGTCAACCCGCTGGTGCGCACCCCCGACGACCGAATCCTGGCGCTGGACGCCAAGATCACGCTCGACGCCAACGCCGACTTCCGTCACCCCGACCACGCCGAGTTCGAGGACCGCGCGTCCACCGACCCGCTGGAGCTCAAGGCCAAGGAACACGACCTCAACTACGTCAAGCTCGACGGCGCGGTCGGCATCATCGGCAACGGCGCGGGCCTGGTGATGTCGACCCTCGACGTCGTGGCGTACGCCGGCGAGAAGCACGGGGGAGTCAAGCCGGCCAACTTCCTCGACATCGGCGGCGGCGCCTCCGCGGAGGTGATGGCCGCCGGGCTGGACGTGATTTTGAACGACGCACAGGTCAAAAGCGTGTTCGTCAACGTCTTCGGCGGCATCACCTCCTGTGATGCGGTGGCCACCGGCATCGTCAAGGCGCTGGAGATCCTGGGCGACGAGGCCGACAAGCCGCTGGTGGTCCGCCTCGACGGCAACAACGTCGAGGAAGGCCGTCGCATCCTGACCGAGGCCAACCACCCGCTGGTGACGCTGGTACCCACGATGGACGAGGCCGCCGACAAGGCCGCCCAGCTGGCGAGCGCCTGAAAGGACCCGCAACTATGTCGATCTTTCTGAACAAAGGCAACAAGGTCATCGTCCAGGGCATCACCGGCAGCGAGGCCACCGTCCACACCGCCCGCATGCTGAAGGCGGGTACGCAGATCGTCGGCGGTGTGAACGCACGCAAGGCGGGCACCACCGTCACGCATGAGGACAGGGGCGGGAGGATCGTCGAGCTGCCGGTGTTCGGCAGTGTCGCCGAGGCGATGGAACGGACCGGCGCCGACGTCTCGATCATCTTCGTGCCGCCCAAGTTCGCCAAGGACGCCATCATCGAAGCCATTGACGCCGAGATCCCGCTGCTGGTCGTCATCACTGAGGGAATTCCGGTGCAGGACGCGGCATACGCGTGGGCCTACAACGTAGACAAGGGCGGCAAGACCCGCATCATCGGGCCGAACTGTCCCGGCATCATCACCCCCGGCGAGGCGCTGGTCGGCATCACCCCGGCCAACATCACCGGCCCAGGTCCCGTCGGGCTGGTGTCCAAGTCCGGCACGCTGACCTACCAGATGATGTACGAGCTCCGCGATTTCGGGTTCTCCACCTCGATCGGCATCGGTGGCGACCCCGTGATCGGCACTACCCACATCGACGCCATCGAGGCCTTCGAGAAAGACCCCGACACCAAGGTGATCGTGATGATCGGCGAGATCGGCGGCGACGCCGAGGAGCGTGCGGCCGACTACATCAAGGCGCACGTCTCCAAGCCGGTCGTCGGCTATGTCGCGGGATTCACCGCGCCGGAAGGCAAGACGATGGGTCACGCGGGTGCCATCGTGTCCGGCTCCTCGGGCACCGCGGCTGCCAAGAAGGACGCACTGGAGGCCGCCGGCGTCAAGGTCGGCAAGACCCCGTCGGAAACCGCGGCGCTGGCCCGGGAGATCCTGAGCAGCCCGTAACGATATTCCGCACGTGACCCTCGATCCCAGGACACCCGTCGTCGTCGGCGTTGGGCAGTCCGCTGAGCGCATCGACGACCCCGATTACCGGGCGATGTCACCTGTGGAGCTGGCCGCGGCCGCCGCCCGCGCCGCCCTCGACGACTCTCGCGCGGACATTGACGCGGTGGCGGCAGCCGTCGACACCGTTGCCGGTGTCCGGCAATTCGAGATCTCCGGGCCGGTCGCCACGGCACCGCTGGGGCGGTCCAACAACTACCCGCGGTCGGTGGCCAATCGCATCGGCGCCCGGCCTGCCCGCGCGATCCTGGAGATCGTCGGCGGTCAGGGTCCGCAGCATCTGATCAGCGAGCTGGCCTCGGGGATCGCCGCGGGCCGCACGGACGTTGCGTTGATCTTCGGCTCGGATGCGACGTCCACGTTGCGACACTTCGCGGGTGCCGAGACCAAACCGGACTTCACCGAGACCGTGGCCGGGGACCTGGAAGACCGCGGTCACGGCATCGAGAAGCTCATCTCGCGCTACACGGTGATTCACGGGCTCACCAGTGCGCCGATCCAATACGCGCTGCTGGAGAACGCCCGGCGGGCCGGGACCGGGCTGGGGCCGGCCGAGTATAGGCGCCGGATGGGTGAGCTGTTCGCGCCCTTCACCAAGATCGCCGCGAGCAATCCGTTCGCCGCCGCGCCCGTCGAACGCACCGTCGACGAACTGATCACGGTGACCGAGAGCAACCGGATGATCTCGGAGCCCTACCCGCGGCTGCTGGTTTCGCGCGACCAGGTGAACCAGGGTGCGGCCGCGCTGCTGATGTCGATCGAGGCGGCGCGCCGGCTGGGCGTGCCCGAAGACAACTGGGTGTACCTGCATGGCCACGCCGACGGGGAGGAACAGGCCCTGCTGGAGCGCCCGGATCTCGGGCACGCTCCCTCGGCCGTCCTGGCCGTGCGCGAGGCGCTGGCGATGACCGGCATCGGCGTCGATGACGTCGCCACCTTCGATCTGTACAGCTGCTTTCCGGTGCCGGTGTTCAACATTTGCGACGGCCTGGGGGTCGCGCCGGACGACCCGCGCGGACTCACGTTGACCGGCGGGCTGCCGTTTTTCGGCGGCGCCGGCAACAACTATTCGATGCACGCTGTTGCCGAGACGGTAGCTCAAATGCGAAAGATGCCAGGGCAATTCGGCCTTGTCGGTGCCAACGGCGGCATTCTGAGCAAGTACTCGGTCGGCGTGTACTCCACCACTGCTGTGGAATGGCGGCCGGATCGCAGCCCACAGTTGCAAGCACAGGTCGCCGGTTGGCCCACGCAGCCGGTGACCGAGAACGCCGATGGCCGCGCCATCGTCGAGACCTATACGGTCCGGCGCGATAACGAACGGCCGACCGGGATCATCATCGGCCGGCTGGACGACGGCAGCCGTTTCCTGTCGACCACCGAAGACGACGAGTTGATCGCGCTGCTGATCGAGGGCGACCCGCTGGGGCATGCCGTCCGGGTGCGGTCCTTCGACTACGGCAACCGCTGCTCACCGGCCTGACGCGCCCGTGGTCCCGCGACACATAAAGCACGCACACGACGCGCCGATGCGGGTCGCGCTGCTTTATGTCTCGACCGCGGGCGGGATGTCAGACGAGAGCCGCCAGCTTGCCGGCCAGCCGCTCCACGTAGGCGGCAACCTCATCTTCGGAACGATCCGGCAGACCGAACAGCACCTCGGTCACCCCGAGCTCGCCCCACCGCGCCAGCTTCTCGGGGTCCGGCTTGAAGTCCAGCGCGACGATCTGTGGAGCGCCGTCGCGGCCGGCGGCCGCCCAGGTGTCCTGCAATAGCTTGACCGGGCCGTCGATGTCGAAGTCGCGGGGCGTGGTGATCCAGCCGTCGGCGCTGCGGGCGATCCACTTGAAGTTCTTTTCCGTTCCGGCCGCGCCCACCAGCACCGGAATGTGAGGCTGCACGGGTTTGGGCCAGGCCCAGCTGGGGCCGAATTTGACGAACTCGCCGTCGTAGGCGGCTTCCTCTTGTGTCCACAACTGCCGCATCGCTTCGATGTATTCGCGCAACATCGTGCGGCGCCGTCGGGGCGGTACGCCGTGGTCGGCGAGCTCGTCGGTGTTCCACCCGAAGCCGACGCCCAGGCTGACCCGGCCTCCGGACAGGTGGTCGAGGGTGGCGATGCTTTTCGCCAGCGTGATCGGGTCATGCTCGACGGGCAGCGCGACCGCGGTGGACAGCCGTACCCGCGACGTGACCGCGCACGCCGCGCCCAGACTCACCCAGGGGTCCAGCGTGCGCATGTAGCGGTCGTCGGGCAGCGAGGCGTCACCGGTGGTCGGGTGCGCCGCCTCCCGCTTGATCGGGATGTGGGTGTGTTCAGGCACGTAAAACGTTTGAAAGCCATGTTCGTCGGCGAGTTTGGCGGCCGCCGCCGGCGAGATGCCGCGGTCGCTGGTAAAAAGCACGAGCCCGTAATCCATGCACAGAATTAGAACGTGTTCTACCTGCGGTGAGCAAGCCGCTGCGTTGCCGACCCTTTCGGCCGACTGATTGACGCTGGTCGCGTGTCCAAGCCGGTCGCCGCGGCACGGGCAGCCGTACGTGCGCTAGCGTGGTTGATCGATCGCGTCGCAACGCAATGCTGGCAACGGCGTTACCCGATAGGCGCGCCTGGAAGCACAGCGTCGCACGGCAACGGTGGCGCCACCGAGACATTTCAAGGCACTGGAAGCAACAGGAGGATTCATGACCTACTCGCCCGGTGGCCCCGGATATCCACCCGTGCAGCCCGGCGGCTCGTATCCAGGCGCCACCCCATCGTTCGCCAAAGACGACGGGAAAAGCATGCTTCCGCTGTCCCTGAACATTGCGGTGGTGGTGCTCGGCCTGGCGGTGTACCTGCTGAATTTCGGACCGACTTTTACCATCAGCGCCGACCTCGGTCCCGGCTTTGGTGGACGCGCCGGTGACGCGGGCACCGCCGTCGTCATCGCGGTGCTGGCCGCGTTGCTTGCCGGGCTGGGCATGCTGCCCAGAGCCAAGAGCTATGCGGGAATTGTCGCGGTGATCGCGGCCATGGGTGCGCTGGTGGCCATCACCGAGATCGTCAACATCCCCGCCGGTTTCTCGATCGGCTGGGCGATGTGGCCCCTGGTCGCTTGCAGCGTGCTGCAGGCGATCGCCGCCGTCGTCCTCATTTTGTTGGATGCGGGCGTGATCACCGCTCCGGCACCACGGCCCAAGTACGACCCGTACGCGCAGTACGGCCAGTACGGCCAATACGGGCAGTACGGCCAACCGCCCTATTACGGTCAGCCGGGTGCCCAGCAGCATCCCGGGTATGGGTCGCAGTACGGCGGTTACCCCTCGAGCCAGGCTCCGACCCAGAGCGCGGGCCCGGCCGGCGGTTTCGGTGCACAGCCGGGGCCGCAGTCGGGGGCCCCGGCGGCAGCGCAGCAGCACGGATCTTCCACCCCGCCCACCGGCTTCCCCAGCTTCAGCCCGCCACCGGCCGGTGCCGGGGGATCGGAGGCGGGTTCGTCTGCGGGCAATTACTCCGGTCAGGCTGGTCAGCCGTCCTACGGCCAAGAGCAGCAGCAGTCGCCGTCGTCACCATCTGGGCCAGCGCCGGCCTAACCGTGCGCTCTCGCACCTAGGCGGGAACGTGCGCCAAGAGTGACACGGGTGGAGGATAACCGGGCAGCGGGCGCTCGCCAGGCGCGTGACCTGGTCAGGGTGGCGTTCGGCCCGGCCGTGGTGGCATTGATCGTCATCGCCGCCGTCACGTTGCTTCAGTTGTTGATCGCCAACAGCGACATGACGGGCGCGCTGGGCGCCATCGCCAGCATGTGGCTGGGCGTGCACCAGGTGCCGATCTCGATCGGTGGCCGCGAGCTGGGCGCCATGCCGTTGTTGCCGGTGCTGTTGATGATCTGGGCTACCGCGCGCACCACGGCCCGGGCCACTTCGGCGTATTCGTCGTGGCTCGTGGTGCGTTGGGTTGTCGCGTCGGCGCTGGGTGGCCCCCTGCTGATCGCGGCGATCGCGTTGGCGGTCATCCATGACGCTTCGTCGGTGATCACCGAGCTGCAGACACCCAGCGCGCTGCGCGCGTTCGTCAGCGTGCTCGTGGTGCACGCCATCGGCGCCGCAATCGGGGTGGGGTCCCGGGTTGGACGACGGGCGTTGGCGGCATCGTCGCTGCCGATCTGGCTGGGTGATTCCCTGCGGGCCGCCTCCGCCGGTGTGTTGGCCTTGGTCGGGCTTTCCGGTCTGGTGACCGCGGCCTCGCTGGTGGTGCATTGGGCGACGATGCAAGAGCTCTACGGGATCACCGACTCAATATTCGGCGAGTTCAGCCTGACGGTGCTGTCGATTTTGTATGCGCCCAACGTCATCGTCGGCACGTCGGCGGTCGCCGTCGGGTCCAGCGCCCACGTAGGCTTCGCGACGTTCAGTTCGTTCACCGTTTTCGGGGGCGACATCCCGGCATTGCCGATCCTGGCCGCGGTTCCCAGGCCGCCGCTGGGTCCGGTCTGGGTCGCGCTGCTCATCATCGGCGCGTCGTCCGGTGTGGCGGTCGGCCAACAATGCGCCCGGCGTGCGCTGCCGCTGGTTCCGGCCGTGGCCAAGCTCCTGGTCGCATCGGTAGCCGGGGCGTTGGCGATGTCGTTGCTCGCATACGGCGGCAGCGGTCGGCTGGGCAACTTCGGGCATGTCGGAGTCGACCAGGGCACTCTGCTGGTCGGTGTGTTCTTCTGGTTCGCGGTCGTAGGCGGGCTCACGGTGGCGATGGCCGGTGGAATCAGGCGCGGGCCCAGCCGGCCCAAGCCAAAGCCCGAGCGTGCGGAACCGGCCGGAGAGCCGGCGGACTTTGCGGGGCTTTTCGATGAGCCGGACGAGCAGCCACCGGACGAATCCGCCGATGAGGAGCCGCCGGTGAGCGAAGGCGACGAGACGGCCGGCGAACCCATTGAGGACGATCGAGCGGTCAGCGATGACGACGAGACGGCCGCCGAACCCGTCGAGGACGATCGACCGGTCGAGGATGACGACGCGTCGCCGCCGGCGTGATCCAGTCTGCATTGACGGCATCGAGTCCGCGCCGAGCGCGACGACACGAGGGCGCTATGGCGCTGGACGCCGTGCCGGCGCGCATTGTCGCCGGACTAGGTGGAATTGTCCGGCTCCTCAGCGCGCCGTGCCGGCGCGCATTGTCGCCGGACTAGGCTCGCGATGTGCAAGAACCGCTCCGCCTGCCGCCGTGTGCACCGGCGCGAGTGGTGGTGCTGGCATCGGGCACCGGTTCGCTGCTGAGCTCGCTGATCGACGCCGCCATCGGCGACTACCCGGCTCGGGTGGTCGCGGTCGGCGCCGATCGCCACTGTCCGGCCACCGAGATCGCCGCGGCGGCGTCGACGCCCACCTTCACCGTCCGGCTCGCCGAGCACCCCGACCGCGACGCCTGGGATGCCGCCATCACCGCTGCCGCCGCCGCGCACTCGCCCGATCTGGTCGTGTCCGCTGGATTCATGAAAATCCTTGGGCCCCAATTCCTGTCACGATTTTACGGTCGTATCGTCAACACCCATCCGACGCTGCTGCCGGCATTCCCGGGCGCGCACGGAGTGGCCGACGCATTGGCCTACGGCGTGAAGGTCACAGGCTGTACGGTGCACCTGGTAGATGCCGGGACGGACACTGGGCCGATACTGGCCCAGCAATCCGTTCCGGTACTCGACGGCGACAGCGAAGAGACTCTGCACGAACGCATCAAAGTCACCGAACGCAAACTCCTGGTGGATGTGGTGGCCGCGATCGCGACCGGCGGCCTGACCCTGGTCGGAAGAAGAGCGACGATCGGACGAAAGGGCACCAACTGATGAGCACCGACGACTGGCCGGAGATGGCGAAAAAGCCGATCCGTCGCGCGTTGATCAGCGTCTACGACAAGACCGGGCTCATAGATCTTGCCCGGGGGCTGACCGCGGCGGGCGTCGAGATCGTCTCGACCGGATCAACGGCGAAGGCGATCGCCGAAAAAGGGGTTCCGGTGACACGGGTGGAGGAGCTGACCGGCTTTCCCGAGGTGCTCGACGGCCGCGTCAAGACACTGCATCCGCGCGTGCATGCCGGCCTGCTGGCCGATCTCCGCAAGCCCGAGCATGCGGCGGCGCTCGAGCAGCTGGGCGTCGCGGCGTTCGAACTCGTCGTCGTCAACCTGTACCCGTTCAGCGAGACCGTAGACTCCGGCGCGGGCATCGACGAATGCGTCGAGCAGATCGACATCGGCGGACCGTCGATGGTCCGTGCGGCCGCGAAAAACCACCCGAGCGTGGCGGTGGTCACCGACCCGCTCGGCTATGACGGAGTGCTCGCCGCGGTACGGCACGGCGGATTCACCCTCGCCGAGCGCAAGAAGCTGGCAGCCCTGGCGTTTCAGCACACAGCGGAATACGACATCGCGGTGGCGAGCTGGATGGAGTCAACGCTGGCGCCCGAGCATCCGCCAACGGCGTTTCCCAGCTGGTTCGGCCGCAGCTGGCGCCGCTCGGCGATGCTGCGCTACGGCGAGAATCCGCACCAGCAGGCGGCGCTCTACGGCGACCCCGGCGCCTGGCCGGGACTGGCGCAGGCCGAGCAGCTGCACGGGAAAGAGATGTCCTACAACAATTTCACCGATGCGGACGCCGCCTGGCGGGCGGCCTTCGACCACGAACAGATATGCGTGGCAATCATCAAGCACGCCAACCCATGTGGGATCGCGATCTCGTCGGTCTCGGTCGCGGACGCGCATCGCAAGGCCCACGAGTGCGACCCACTGAGCGCCTTCGGCGGGGTGATCGCGGCCAACACGGAGGTCAGCACCGAGATGGCGGAGTACGTGAGCACGATTTTCACCGAAGTGATCGTCGCGCCCGCCTACGCTCCGGAAGCCCTCGATGTGCTGACCCGCAAGAAGAACATCCGGGTCCTGGTGGCCTCCGAGCCGCTGACCGGTGGTAGCGAACTGCGACCTGTCAGCGGTGGGCTCCTGATGCAGCAACGGGACGAGCTCGACGCACACGGGGACAACCCGGCGAACTGGACCCTGGCGACCGGCTCAGCGGCCGACCCGGCGACGCTGACAGACTTGGTCTTCGCTTGGCGAACCTGCCGGGCAGTCAAGTCGAATGCGATCGTGATCGCCGCCGGCGGCGCCACCATCGGTGTCGGCATGGGCCAGGTCAACCGGGTGGACGCGGCTCGGCTGGCCGTCGAACGCGGTGGCGACCGAGTCCGCGGTGCGGTCGCGGCCTCGGACGCGTTCTTCCCGTTCCCCGACGGGCTCGAAACGCTGGCCACTGCCGGGGTGAAGGCGGTCGTGCATCCGGGAGGCTCGGTGCGCGACGACGAGGTGACCGCGGCGGCGGCCAACGCCGGCGTCACGCTGTACCTGACCGGAGCACGCCACTTCGCCCATTGAGGGCCACCGAAACCCGGTCCACATGACGCATCTCGGCAACGCGTCGTAGCGTGGAGTGGTGACATCACCGAGCAACCTGCCTCGCACCGTTGGCGAACTGCGCGCCGCCGGTCATCGCGAACGAGGCATCAAGCAGGAAATCCGGGAAAATCTGCTGACCGCGTTGGCCGAAGGTGACGAGGTCTGGCCGGGCATCCTGGGCTTCGACGACACCGTCTTGCCGCAGCTGGAGCGAGCGCTGATCGCCGGTCACGACTGTGTCCTGCTCGGCGAACGCGGTCAGGGCAAGACCCGCCTGCTGCGCGCGCTGGTCGGACTGCTCGATGAGTGGACGCCGGTGATCGCCGGAGCCGAATTGGGTGAGCACCCCTATTCGCCGATCACGCCGGAGTCGATCCGGCGGGCCGCCACCCTCGGCGACGACCTGCCCGTGGAGTGGAAGCATCGCAGCGAGCGCTACACCGAGAAGCTGGCCACCCCCGATACCAGCGTCGCGGACCTGGTCGGCGACATCGACCCAATCAAGGTTGCCGAGGGTCGCAGCCTCGGGGACCCCGAGACCATCGCCTACGGACTGATCCCGCGCGCACACCGGGGCATCGTCGCGGTCAACGAGCTCCCCGACCTGGCCGAGCGCATCCAGGTATCGATGCTCAACGTCATGGAGGAGCGCGACATCCAGGTCCGCGGTTACACGCTGCGCCTGCCGCTGGACGTGTTGGTGGTGGCCAGCGCCAACCCCGAGGACTACACCAACCGGGGGCGCATCATCACTCCGCTCAAGGACCGGTTCGGCGCGGAGATCCGTACCCACTACCCGCTGGAGCTCGACGCCGAGGTGGGCGTGATCGTGCAGGAGGCGCACCTGAGCGCGCAGGTGCCCGACTATCTGATGCAGGTGCTCGCCCGCTTCGCCCGCTACCTGCGGGAGTCCAGTTCGGTCGATCAACGGTCCGGGGTGTCGGCGCGGTTCGCGATCGCCGCGGCCGAGACCGTCGCGGCGGCTGCCCGCCACCGCGGGGCGATGTTGGGCGAGACCGACCCGGTGGCCCGAGTGGTGGACCTTGGCACGGTGATCGACGTGCTGCGCGGCAAGCTGGAATTCGAGTCCGGCGAGGAAGGCCGCGAACAGGCCGTGCTCGAACACCTGCTGCGCCGGGCAACCGCCGACACCGCGGCGCGTGTGCTGGGCGGTGTCGACGTCGGTTCGTTGGTGGGCGCGGTCGAGGGAGGCTCGGCGGTCACGACGGGTGAGCGGGTATCGGCCAAGGACGTGTTGGCCGCGGTTGGCGGCCTGCCGGTCGTGGACAGTATCGCGACCAAGCTCAACGCGCAGTCGGAGGGTGAGCGCGCCGCGGCGCTGGAACTGGCGCTAGAGGCGTTGTATCTGGCGAAGCGAATCGACAAGGTGTCCGGGGAAGGTCAAACCGTCTATGGCTAAACCGGTCAAGGGGCACTCGACACGATACTCGGCGTATACCGGCGGCCCCGACCCGCTGGCCCCGCCGGTGGATCTGCGTGAGGCGCTCGAACAGATTGGTCAGGACGTCATGGCCGGTACGTCTCCCCGTCGCGCACTGTCCGAGCTGTTGCGTCGCGGCAGCAAGAATATGCCCGGGGCTGATCGGTTGGCCGCCGAGGCGAACCGACGGCGACGGGATTTGTTGCGCCGCAATAACTTAGATGGCACCCTGCAGGACATCAAGCGGCTGTTGGACGAGGCTGTGCTGGCCGAGCGTAAGGAACTGGCCCGCGCGCTGGACGACGACGCTCGCTTCGGCGAATTGCAGTTGGACGCGCTGCCGGCGTCGCCGGCCAAGGCCGTCCAAGAGCTTTCCGACTACAACTGGCGCAGCGGCGAGGCGCGCGAAAAGTACGAACAGATCAAGGATTTGCTCGGACGCGAGATGCTGGATCAGCGTTTCGCGGGCATGAAGCAAGCCCTGGAGGGGGCCACCGACGAGGATCGCCAGCGGGTCAGGGAGATGCTGGACGACCTCAACGAGCTGCTGGACAAGCACGCAAAAGGTCAGGATTCCCCACAAGACTTTCAGAACTTCATGAACAAACACGGCGAGTTCTTTCCGGAGAACCCGCGCAATGTCGATGAGTTGCTGGACTCGCTGGCCAAACGCGCCGCCGCGGCGCAACGCTTCCGCAACAGTCTGAGCCCCGAGCAGCGTGCCGAACTGGATGCGCTGGCGCAGGAAGCTTTTGGCTCACCGGCACTGATGCAGGCGCTGAATCGGCTGGATGCCCATCTGCAGGCGGCGAGGCCGGGTGAAGACTGGACCGGGTCCGAGGAGTTCGCCGGTGATAACCCATTCGGCATGGGCGAGGGCACCCAGGCGCTGGCCGACGTGGCCGAGTTGGAGCAGCTGGCCGAGCAGCTGTCGCAGAGCTATCCGGGTGCCACCATGGATGACGTCGATCTTGACGCGCTGGCACGCCAGCTCGGCGACCAGGCCGCCATCGATGCGCGAACGCTTACCGAGCTGGAACGCGCCCTGGTCAATCAGGGTTTCCTGGACCGCGGTTCCGACGGCCAGTGGCGACTGTCGCCGAAAGCCATGCGCAGGCTGGGTGAGACGGCGTTACGCGATGTGGCACAACAGCTTTCCGGTCGCCGCGGTGAACGCGATCTGCGCCGCGCGGGAGCTGCCGGTGAACTCACGGGTGCCACGCGACCCTGGCAGTTCGGTGACACCGAGCCATGGAACATTTCCCGCACGTTGACCAACACGGTACTGCGGCAGGCCGGAACCGCGACGCCCGACGGTCGCGCCGGTCCGATGAAGATCGCCGTCGACGACGTCGAGGTCTCCGAAACCGAGACGCGCACCCAGGCCGCGGTGGCGTTGTTGGTCGACACCTCGTTTTCGATGGTGATGGAGAACCGTTGGCTGCCGATGAAGCAGACAGCGCTGGCGCTCAACCACCTGGTGTGCACCCGCTTCCGGTCGGATGCCTTGCAAATCATCGCGTTTGGCCGGTACGCCCGAACGGTGACTGCGGCCGAGCTCACGGGTCTGGAGGGGGTCTACGAGCAGGGCACGAATCTGCATCACGCGTTGGCGCTGGCGGGCCGTCATCTAAGGCGGCACCCCAACGCGCAGCCCGTTGTGCTGGTGGTGACCGATGGTGAGCCGACTGCCCATTTGGAAGACATCGACGGCGAAGGCTCGTCGGTGTTCTTCGATTACCCGCCGCATCCGCGGACCATCGCCCATACGGTGCGCGGATTCGATGACATGGCGCGGCTCGGTGCGCAGGTGACGATTTTCCGGCTGGGCAGCGACCCGGGCCTGGCACGATTCATCGATCAGGTCGCCCGGCGCGTCGAGGGACGTGTTGTGGTGCCCGATGTCGACGGCCTGGGAGCGGCCGTGGTCGGCGACTATCTGCGGTCCCGGCGTCGTCGGTAGGGTCTGCGCTTCGGTTGCGACATCGCCGGGCTTGGCCGCTTCCCAGCGGGTACACCGACGAAGAAGAAGGAGACGCATGAGCAAGGTTCCAGCGATCGAACTCAATGACGGTGTCGCCATTCCGCAGCTCGGTTTCGGCGTGTTTCAGATCAAACCCGACGAAACCGCGGCGGCGGTCAAGACCGCGCTCGACATCGGGTACCGGCACATCGACACCGCCGAGATGTACGGCAACGAAAAGGAAGTCGGACAAGGCATTCGAGACACCAGTCTCGACCGTGCGGATGTTTTCATCACCAGTAAGCTCAACAACGGCTTTCACAAACCCGACGATGCGCGCCGCGCCTTCGATAAAACGCTGGAGGCGCTGGATTCCGGCTACGTCGACCTGTTTCTCATCCACTGGCCGCTGCCTACGTTGTACGACGGCGACTTCGTCTCGACGTGGAAAGTCTTCGAAGAGTTCGCAAGGGACGGGCGCGCCCGCAGCATCGGAGTCTCGAATTTCCAAGTCGCACATCTCGATCGGCTCGCCGACGAAACCGACATCGTCCCGTCGGTCAACCAGATCGAGGTTCATCCCTACTTCGGCAACGAACGGGTTCGGGCCTACGGGCGCGAACACGGTATCGCCACCGAAGCCTGGTCGCCCATCGCCCAGGGCAGGGTGCTCGACGATCCGCTGATCAACCGCGTCGCCGAAGCCCGCGACAAATCGCCGGCGCAAGTGGTGTTGCGCTGGCACATTCAGCGCGGCGACATCGTCTTCCCGAAGTCGGTGACACCGGAACGGGTGAAATCCAACTTCGAGCTGTTCGACTTCGAATTGAATGGCGTCGACATGGACGCGATCTCAGCGCTGGACAAGGGTGAGTCGGGAAGGAACGGGCCCAACCCCGACACGTTCGACTACGTTCCCGGCTAACGTTTCTACCGTCGTGCGGGCGGCTACCCTCGTGACCTGCGGGCCTTCCGCTTGATGCCCACACCGCCCCACAGCGACCAGCCGCGAATATTCACCTTCGGGGCCCCGGGTGTGCCTTGGCCGCGCACATCGCGGTCGAAGTTCCCCATCACGCCGTGGCCGTGGACCTCGACGTTGACTTCGGGCGGCAGCAAAATGCTCTGCACACCCATGATCGACATCGCGTGGATGTCGACCTCGGTCGAGGTGAAGTCGGCGTAGCGCAGATCTACCACGCCGCTGCCCCACAGGGTGAACGTTGTCAGCTTCTTCGGCACGTTCCACCGGCCGCGCCGCTCGAAGCCGCTCAGCAAGGCCAGCAGCAGCGTGGAGGGCGCCGGGTTGGGTTTGCCGCCGCGGCGGGGACTGATCGGCGAATCCGGCAAGTCGGCTCGTAGCTTATCCAGCTCGTCGTACGTTGTCGCTGCGTAAGCCCTGGTCAGTCGGTCTTCGTAGTCCTTCAGCGGTAGGCGGCCCTGCTCAGCCGCGTAAGCCAGCAACTGCGCAATCTGGATGCGATCAGTGTCGCCCGCGCGCGACGATTCGTCGCGCGTGTCATTCGCATCGCGCTGCGCTGGATTGCTCATCACCCACGAGCCTACGACGTCCACGTTTTGCTGCAAGAGGATTGGCTAAAC
>CAYNLB010000047.1:0-31048 GCA_964397935.1 uncultured Mycobacterium sp. | reverse complement strand
CTAGGCAACTCAGGTTGCGTCGGTGTCGTACGGAGTGCGCTCGGGAGGGAGGGCTCCGGCCGCAAATGTCGGTCCACCATCCGCGGCCGCGGGCGGGCCGGCCGGGGCCCCGTTGACCGGCCTGTCGAAGTTACCGGTGAGGAAGGAGTCGTCGCCGTCCAGCAGGTGTTTGGTCAGCGCGGCGCGTGGTGTCATGCCCCGCAGCTTCTGCAACTCGGTGAGCGGACCGCGCAAGTCGTCGAACTCGGGGCCGAGGTCCTCCCGCAACTGACTGGTGACACCGCCGAGGTAATCACGCGCCTGCCGCAGTGCGTTAGCCGACCAGCGGATGGCGCCCGGGAGCCGCTCCGGGCCAAGGATCACCAGCCCGACCACCACGAGTACGAGCATTTCTCCCCAGCCGACGTTGGCGAACATCTAGCTGGTATCGGCGTCCGGTTTGACGGTCAGCGTGACATGCCGGCCGTCGCGGACCACCTCGATCGGGGCATCCTGGCCGATGGTCAACAGTCTCACGGCGACGACGAACTCGTCGGCGTCGGCGACCTCGCGGTTACCCACCTTGACGATTACGTCGTTTTCCAGGATCCCGCCCTTTTGTGCGGGACTGCCGGCCTTCACGTTTGCGACCTGGGCGCCGGACGCGATCGCGTTGCTCACCGAGCGGGTGCTGATCCCCAGCGTCGGGTGCACGATCTTTCCGTCTTTGATCAGGGTTTGGCCGACCCTTTTCGCCTCGTTGATCGGGATCGCGAAGCCCAGCCCGCTGGCGCTGTCCGACAACGATTTACCGGCCGTGTTGATGCCGATCACCCGGGAATCCATGTCGATCAGCGGGCCCCCAGAGTTGCCATGGTTGATCGAGGCGTCCGTCTGGATGGCGTCGATGACGGTGTCGGTGTCCGAGCCCTCCCCCGACAACGGGACAGGCCGGTGGAGCGCGCTGACGATGCCGTGGGTCACGGTGCTGCGCAGCCCCAGCGGAGCGCCTGCGGCGAGTACCTCGTCGCCGACCCGCACCTTGCTGGAGTCACCGAGCCGGGCCACGGTCAGATTGTCGACGTTGTCGACCTTCAGCACGGCCAGGTCGGTCTTGGGGTCACGCCCCACCAAATTCGCCGGCACCACCTTGCCATCGTTGAACACGACGGTCGTCTTGAACTGGCTGGGGTTGTTCGCCGCCTCGGAAATCACGTGATTGTTGGTGAGGATGTAGCCCCGGCTGTCGATGACCACGCCCGAGCCCTGCAGGCCCTCCTGGTCGCTCTTGGACTCGATGGTCACCACGGCACCTGCGGTCGCGGCCGCCACCTTGGCGAACCGGCCGGCTGGCGCTTGCGGGTTGTTGTCGGTGGCCAGGGTCACCTTCGAGGTGGTGAACGCTTCGGCGACCTCGGCCGTCTTGCGGCCGATCACACCGCCGAGCGCGCCGATGACCAGCGCGATGAGCAGCAAGACGGCCAACGCCAGGTAGGAGACCCTGCCGCCGAACAGCACGTCGCGCACACCGAGTTTGCCGCGGTACCCCAGCACGGTGTGCGGTGCGGGCGGGGCCACTGCCGGGCTCCCCAAAGCGGCGCCGGCCGCGGGGTCGCGCCAGGGGTCATCCCCCTCGGGCTCGGCACCATCTCTTTCGGCGGCCAGTGCGCCGGCGTCGACGGGGTGGCGCTGCAGCGAGTCGGCAGCGCCGAGCGGCCGGCTGAATGCCTCTTCGAGGACCGGATCGGCCTGTTGGTCGTGGGGGGTGAACTCGGCCTGGTCGCGGTACTTCTGCGGGCGGACGCGATCGGCCACGAAAGATCCGCGCAGCCCGTTGGGACGACTGAACAATTGGCGCGATGCGGGGTCGACCGGCGGCCGGGAAATCGGGCGCGGCGCCAGGCGATGGCCGCTGCTTTTGCCGCTGTCTTGCCCCTGATCGAAGCCTTGGTCGGAGGTCACCTTACCCCTTTGGATTCTCTTTATTGAGCGCTCGAGACAGGCCTTTTACCGGGCGATATACGCGGCACCGGCGTTGTCCGTGGTCCACCCTAGTATCCATGTTCAGGTGTTGGTCGCCCATGAACCGCGCGCATGGGGTGCCGGCGCACAGCATCGAGCCGGGTCAATCACTTGGCTTTTGACTCGAAGGTGTCAAACTACCGACGCTTACGCTGTTCGTGCGGATCGCGGTCGGCGAAACGGTCGGACATCTGTGCGGTGGTGTCGTCGGGCGAACCATACGGAATGTCAGCCAGCAGGCCGAGCAATGTGCTGGGAATACGGATCGGACGGGAGTCCCGCAACGCCGCACGCGCCCGGCTCTGATCATCGACTTCGGCGGCGCATTGCGGACAGAGGGAGAGGTGATGCGCGGCACGTAGGTGCGCGTTCATCCGCAGCTCCCCGTCGACGAACGCCGCGATCGCTTCGACCGACAGATGCTCGGTGGAACCGAACTGGCGCGGCGCACCGACGGGCGCGTCACTCTGGGAAGCGAACTGGGCAGGCAGCCAGGAGAATGCGCGACGGAACACATGTCCTCGATCCGACATCACCAGTTCCTCTCTTGCCACCTAAAGCCACCTACACCTCCGAATGTAGCGCGGGGTGTGCCAAATACCGAGGCTACGGGCGCAAAGCCACCGGATTATCTTGTTCTGATGGGCACCCCGGCCGGCCGTGACGTACAACGGACCGGTCGCCGAGCTAGGCAGACTTGGTGTGCAGTATGTCGGGGCGAGCGCCGGGCTCGGGGTGTGCGGCCAGGTAATCGCGTAACGCCTGGCGTCCGCGGTGGATGCGACTGCGTACCGTGCCCAGTTTGACGCCCATGGTGGCGCCGATCTCCTCGTAGGACAGGCCTTCGATGTCGCACAGCACGACCGCGGCACGGAACTCCGGCGCCAGTGAATCCAGAGCGGCCTGCAGGTCCGGCCCCAGCCGCGAATCGTGGTAGATCTGCTCGGGGTTGGGCTCGTCCGCGGGCACCCGCTCGTAATCCTCGGGCAGGGCCTCCATGCGGATGCGGGCCCGCCGGCGCACCATGTCGAGGAAGAGGTTGGTGGTGATGCGGTGCAACCAGCCTTCGAATGTCCCCGGCTGGTAGTTCTGCACCGACCGGAACACCCGGATGAATGTTTCCTGGGTCAGGTCCTCAGCATCGTGCTGGTTGCCGGAGAGGCGATAGGCCAATCGGTATACCCGGTCGGCATGCTGACGCACCAGTTCGTCCCACGAGGGCATCGTCGCCTTATCACCCGTTGCGTCGAATACCGCGGTCCCCTGCAATGCGTCGGATGGCTCGACCCAATCGTCGCATGCGTACTCTTGCGCATGCGACATGCTGGTCGGGCTCAAAAGCGTGGTGATGATCAAGTCCTCCGAATTCGGCTTGCCGAAAAATACCAGCTCGTCAATGTCGGCAACACGTGGCTCCCACTCGTTATTCCTGGCCGAGCCAGTCCCGCCCCAACGCGCTCCGCGATCCATAGGGACACCGTCGCGCACCGGCGTGTGTGCGATATATGAACAATCTGAGCTCAACCTGAGAAATCATTTCGTTACATGAGTTTTCCAGGGCATATCCGCCCCGGAGTGGCCTCAAACGCGTCGCTTCGACCGGCCGTGTCGGGGCGCGGTGGATCAGGCGCGCCTGCCGAACTGCGTCGCAAATTGGAATACGCTGCGGGCATGGACGGCACCGACGCAGAAGGCCTCGGCCAAACGGCGCACAGTCGAGCCGAAGCGCTCGTGTCGCACGCTGAGGGGTCGATATCAGAGGATGCGCTGTTGGCGGCCGCCCGCGAGCGCGCCGTCGACATCGGAGCGGGGGCGGTGACGCCCGCGGTCGGTGCGTTGTTGAGCGTGCTGACCAAACTCAGCGGCGGCAAGGCTGTCGCCGAGGTGGGCACCGGCGCGGGGGTCAGCGGCCTCTGGTTGTTGTCGGGCATGAGCGATGACGGGGTATTGACCACGATCGATATCGAGCCGGAGTATCTGCGGCTCGCCAAGCAGGCATTCTCCGAAGCCGACATTGGGCCGTCGCGCACCCGGCTGATCAGCGGTCGCGCCCAGGAGGTTCTCACCAGGCTCGCCGACGAGTCCTACGACCTGGTGTTCATCGACGCAGACCCGGTCGACCAGCCCGATTACGTTGTTGAGGGGATACGGCTGCTGAGGCCCGGTGGCGTCATCGTCGTACACCGGGCGGCGCTGGGCGGTCGGGCCGCCGATCCAGCTGCCCGCGACGCCGAGGTTGTCGCGGTCAGGGAGGCGGCCCGCCTCATCGCCGAGGATGAGCGGCTCACCCCCGCGCTGATTCCGCTGGGCGACGGCATTCTGGCCGCGGTCCGCGACTGATCGGATTTTCCGCATTCGGCGACCGGGACATCCTTGACGCCAGATTGAACAAACGTTTAATGTGTTGAACATGCGTTCAGCCGACCTGACGGCCGCGGCCCGCATCCGCGATGCGGCCATCGAGCAGTTCGGCGAACACGGGTTCGGCGTAGGGCTACGGGCGATCGCCGATGCGGCGGGGGTCAGCGCCGCCCTGGTCATCCACCACTTCGGATCCAAGGAGGGCCTGCGCAGGGCCTGTGACGAGCACATAGCCGAAGAGATCCGCACCAGCAAGACCGAGGCCCTCAAGTCCAACGACCCCGCCACGTGGTTCGCGCAGATGGCCGCGATCGAGTCCTATGCGCCTCTGATGGCCTACCTGGTACGCAGCATGCAGTCTGGCGGCGAGCTGGCGTCGATGTTGTGGCACCGGATGATCGACAACGCCGAGGAGTACTTGGCCGACGGCGTGCGGGTCGGCACCATAAAACCCAGCCGGGACCCTCGCGCCAGGGCTCGGTACCTGGGCATCACCGGCGGCGGCGGCTTCCTGCTCTATCTGCAAATGCACGAAACGCCAACGGATATCCGTGCAGTCCTCCGCGACTACGCACGCGAAATGGTGCCGCCGGCCCTGGAGATCTATACCGAAGGACTGATGGTCGACCGCACCATGTACGACGCATTCCTTGCCGCAGCCGATCAAGGAGAACCCCATGCCAGTTGAGGATGTCACGCCGATCGAAATCCGCGCTTTGACAAAGGACTTCGGCGCGGTGCGGGCTCTGGACGGCCTCGATCTCACGGTCCGCGAAGGCGAAGTGCACGGCTTCCTCGGACCGAACGGCGCCGGTAAGTCGACGACCCTCCGCATCCTGCTGGGTCTGGTGAAAGCCGACAGCGGAACCGCGCGGTTGCTGGGGGGTGACCCGTGGGACGACGCCGTCGAGTTGCACCGGCGAATCGCCTATGTGCCAGGTGATGTGACATTGTGGCCAACCCTGACCGGCGGCGAGACCATTGACCTGCTGGCTCGCATGCGCGGGGGCATCGACGAGAAGCGTCGCGCGGAGCTGATCGAGCGCTTCGATCTCGACCCGCACAAGAAGGCACGCACCTACTCCAAGGGCAACCGCCAAAAGGTTTCCCTGATTTCCGCATTCTCGTCGCCAGCCAGCCTGTTGCTCTTGGATGAGCCCAGCAGCGGCCTTGATCCGTTGATGGAGAACGTGTTTCAGCAGTGCGTGGGGGAGGCGCGGGATCGCGGTGTGACGGTCTTGCTGTCCAGCCACATTCTGGCCGAAACCGAAGCGCTGTGCGAAAGAGTGACGATCATCCGGGCCGGCAAGACGGTCGAGAGCGGTTCCCTGGCATCGATGCGTCATCTCAGCCGTACCTCGATCAGGGCCGAACTGACCGGTGACCCAGGCGACCTCACCCGGATCAGGGGAGTCGAGGACGTCAGCGTCAATGGCAACACCGTGCACGTTCAAGTCGACGGCGAAAGCCTCGGGGAGCTCATCCGCGCGCTAGGCGACGCCGGTGTGCGCAGCCTGGTCAGTCAGCCGCCGACGCTCGAGGAACTCTTCCTGCGCCACTACAACACCGCAGACCCCGACGGTCGGCGCGAACGCGGCCAAAAGAAAGTTTCAGCGACATGAGCACCGCGACCATGGATCGGCCGGGCCCGCCGGCTCACCGGGCACCGCGCGCCGCCGCCAACTACTCCGGAACCCTGGGGATGCTGCGGCTCTACTTGCGCCGCGACCGAATTTCCCTCCCGCTGTGGGTCCTGCTGCTGTCGGTACCGCTGGCCACGGTTTACGTCGGCAGCATCGAAAACGTATACCCCACCCCGGCCGCCCGAGCCGGATTCGCCGCCTCCATCATGGCCAGTCCGGCTCAGCGTGCGCTCTACGGGCGGATCTACAACGACAGCCTTGGGGCTGCCGGTGTTTGGAAAGCCGGTATGTTCCACACGCTGATCGCGGTGGCCGTCATTCTCACGGTGATTCGGCACACCCGCGCGGACGAGGAGACCGGTCGGACGGAATTGATGGATTCGACCGCGGTCGGCCGGTATGCGAGCTTGAGCGCGGCCCTGATGCTGTCCTTCGGGGCGTCGATCGCCACCGGCGTGATCGGAGCGGCGGGACTACTCACCTGCCGCGTCCCCGCCGGTGGCTCACTCGCTTTCGGGGCAGCGCTGGCCTGTTCGGGCCTGGTGTTCACCGCCGTCGCGGCGGTGGCCGCGCAGCTCTCGCCCAGCGCAAGGTTTGCCCGGGGCACCGCGTTCGCCGCGCTGGCGGCCGCGTTCACGCTGCGCGCCGTCGGTGATGCCGGTGCAGGCACACTGACGTGGCTTTCGCCGCTGGGCTGGTCACTACAGGTGAGGCCCTACGCCGGTGATCGTTGGTGGGTCCTGCTGCTACACCTGGTGGCAACTGCCGCGCTGACCCTGCTGGCCTACCGGCTGCTCGCCGGCCGGGATGTGGGGGCCGGACTCCTCGCCGAACGGGCCGGTCCGGGTACCGCCAGCCCTGCGCTCAACGGCGTATTCGGGCTGGCGTGGCGGCTGGACCGGGGGGCGCTGCTGTTGTGGACGGTGGGCATGTGTCTGGGCGGGCTGGTGATGGGTAGCGTGGCGCACGGCATCGGCGACGAGTTGGGTGGCAGCGCTGCGGCGCACGACATCGTCGTACGGATGGGTGGGACGAGCGCTCTGGAGGAGGCTTTCATCGCTGTGGCCTTCACGATGCTGGGCATGGTGGCTGCGGCGTTCGTCATCTCGTTGACCCTGCGGCTGCACCAAGAAGAATCCAGCGAGCGTGCCGAGACGATACTGTCCGGCATGGTCTCGCGGAACCGTTGGCTGGCAAGCCATGTGGTGACCGCGTTGATCGGGTCCGCGGTGGCGATGCTGGTCAGCGGAACAGCGGCTGGCCTCGTTTACGGTATCGCGGCGGGCGATATCACCGGCAAGTTGTGGGCCGTTGTTCTGACCGCCGCGGCACAGCTGCCCGCTGTCTGGCTACTCGCGGCGGTGGCCGTGGGGTTGTTCGGCGTCGCGCCGCGGTTCACCCCGGTGGCGTGGGGCGTACTGGTCGGCTTCCTCGCCCTGTACCTGATCGGTTCGTTGGCCGGATTCCCGCAGTGGTTGCTCGATCTCGAGCCCTTCACCCACATTCCGCGGGCCGGGAGCGAATTCACCGCCGTGCCGCTGCTGTGGTTACTGGTTATCGATGCGGCGCTGATGATCTTGGGAGCCATGGCTTTTAGACGCCGTGATCTGCGTTGTTAGGAGCTTCATGAAGATTGCTGTTCGACTGGCTACATACTCGGTTTTCGGACTTGCCGCCTATGGTTTGATCCTGTTTTTACCGGCCGGGACGTTCAACTATTGGCAGGGATGGGTTTTCATCGCCGTGTTCACGGCGGCATCTATCGTCCCCACGGTCTATTTGGCGAGGAACAACCCGGCTGCCCTGCAGCGTCGCATGCGTGCCGGGCCACGGGCGGAAGTCCGAACGGCCCAGAAGATCATCATCACCGGCTCGTTCGTGGATCTCTTCGTGATGATGGCGTTCAGCGCCTTCGATCATCGGATGGGCTGGTCGACGGTGCCCGTGTGGCTATGCCTGCTCGGCGATGTCCTGATCGCGGCCGGACTGAGCATCTCCATGCTGGTCATCATCCAGAACAGTTACGCCGCGGCCACCGTCACGGTGGAAACAGACCAGAAACTGGCCTCCGGCGGTTTCTACAGGTTCGTCAGGCACCCGATGTATGTCGGAAACATGATCATGATGGTGGGAATGCCCCTGTCGCTCGGCTCGTACTGGGGGCTGCTCTTCGTCATCCCCGGCGTCGCGATGCTCGTCTTCCGCATCCTCGACGAGGAGAAGCTGCTCACTCAGGAGTTGACCGGGTATCCCGAATACGCGCAGCGGGTGCGCTACAGGTTGGTGCCCAATGTCTGGTAGCGGCGTCTGGTAGCGGTCGGGCAACCAGCCTAAGGTGTTGGCGTGGCCCGAAATCCGGCACCCTCCCTTGACCGACCATGGCGACGTCCCGGCGCGCTGCGTTATGCACTGAGCCGGGTTCGCGCGATAGTCAAGCCGCCGGTAACCGTCACCGACCCACCAACCGACGTTCTCCTCGAACGTGACATCGCCGTCCCAACCCGGGACGGAACAATACTGCGGGTCAACGTCTTCCGGAAGACCGGCGGTACGGCCCGGCCCGTCATTCTGAGCATCCATCCGTACGGCAAGGACAATCTGCCGACCAAACGGGGTAAGAAGTGGACTTTCTCACCGCAATATCGGATGTTGCGTCAACCGGATCCGGTCGCCTTCTCGGCCCTCACCGGTTGGGAAGCCCCGGATCCGGCGTGGTGGACCGGGCAAGGCTTCACCGTGGTGAACTCCGATTCGCGCGGCTGCGGCCATTCCGACGGCACCGGGAGCCTGCTGTCCCGCCAGGAGGCCGAGGACACCTACGACCTGGTGCAGTGGATCGCGGGGCAGCCCTGGTGTGACGGGCGCGTCGTCATGCTCGGGGTGTCCTACCTGGCCATCAGCCAGTACGCCGTGGCGGCCCTGCGGCCGCCGGCACTGCGGGCGATATGCCCCTGGGAAGGCTTCACCGACGCGTACCGCGACCTGACCTTTCCCGGCGGTGTTCGCGAGACCGGTTTTACCCGAATGTGGTCGCGCAACGTGCGGCGCAGCACTCGGCAGGCCTACGACCTGGAACGCATGCAGGACGAGCATCCCCTGCGCGATGACTTCTGGCGCTCGCTGGTACCGGATCTGTCGGCGATCACGGTCCCCATGCTGGTCTGCGGCAGCTTCTCGGACAACAACCTGCACAGCCGGGGTTCGGTCCGGGCGTTCACGCACGGCGGCTCCAGCCACGCCCGCCTCTACACCCATCGCGGCGGCAAGTGGGCGACCTTCTACTCGGAGGCCGCACTGGCTGAGCAGCTGAAATTCTTCCGCGGCGTGCTGGACGGCACTTCCGGCTGCCGCAGCGTGCGTCTGGAGGTGCGCGAGGACCGCGACACAGTCACCGCAGTGCGCGACGAAGCCGAATGGCCGCTCGCCCGCACACGTTGGCGGCCTTTATATCTGGGGGGGCATCTGGCCGAGGCCGGGGTGCTGACCACAGAGCAGCCGCCGACAGCGGGCAGCATCACATTCCGAATACCCTCGCGCGCCGCGGCATTCAACTGGACGGTTCCTTCAGACATCGAGCTGACCGGACCGATGGCCGCGCGGTTGTGGGTCCAACTGGACGGGTGCGACGACGCCAACCTATTCGTCGGCGTGGAGAAGTGGCGCGACGGACGGTTCGTCGGTTTCGAAGGGTCATACGGCTACGGTCGCGACCGGGTGGCCACCGGCTGGCAACGCGTCTCACTGCGCGCGCTGGATCCCGGACTTTCCCGGCCGTGGGAGCCCGTCGCCGCATGCACTGAGCCGCAGCCGGTCTCCGCCGGCGAGGTGGTCGCTGTCGACGTTGCGCTGGGACCGTCGGCGACGATGTTCCGCGCCGGCGAGCAACTGCGGCTCGTGGTCGGCGGGCGCTGGTTGTGTTCGCGAAACCCACTCACCGGCCAGCTGCCGGCGGCCTACGCCAGCTCACCGCGCGGTCGCGTCACGCTGCACTGGGGTCCGTGTCACGACGCCCACCTGCTGATCCCCAAGATCCCGTAGTACGCCGAGCAGACGCAAAAGCCCCATTTTCGTGTCGAAATGGGGGTTTTTGCGTCTGCTCGCCCTAGATCCAGACGCCCTTGCCCACCGCGACCACGCCGCCGGCGCTGATCGCGAAGCGCTCCCGGTCCTTTTCCAGATCCACCCCGACCATCTCGCCGGGCCCGACGACAACGTTCTTGTCCAGGATCGCGTGGCGTACCACCGCCCCCCGGCCGACCCGAGCGCCCGGCATGATCACACTGCCCTCGACGATCGCGCCGTCGTCGACAACGACATTGGACGACAGCACCGAGTTGCGCACCGAAGCCGCCGAGATGATGCTGCCGGCACCCACCACCGACTCCTGAGCGGAGCCGCCGTTGACGAACTTGGCCGGCGCCAGGTTCTCCGACTCGCCGCGAATCGGCCAGCGTTTGTTGTATAGGTTGAACACTGGGTGAACCGACACCAGGTCCATGTGCGCGTCATAGAAAGCGTCCAGCGTTCCAACGTCACGCCAATAGGCCCGGTCGCGATCGGTGGCACCGGGTACCTCATTGTCGCTGAAGTCGTACACCGCGGCCATCCCGTCGTCCACCAATCGCGGGATGATGTCACCGCCCATGTCGTGATCCGAGTGGTCGTCGTCGGCGTCGGCACGAATCGCGTCGATGAGCACCTTGGTGGTGAAGATGTAGTTGCCCATCGAAGCGAACGTCGCCTCCGGATCGTCCGGGGTTCCCGGCGGATCCAAGGGTTTCTCGACAAAGTTGCGGATGCGGCCGGAGTCGTCGGAGTCAATGCAACCGAATGCGGTGGCCGCGGCGCGCGGGACCCGGATACCGGCCACGGTGGCGCCGGCACCGCTGTCGATGTGGAACCGGACCATCTGCTCGGGGTCCATCCGGTACACATGGTCGGCACCGAAAACCACGATGTAGTCGGGGTCTTCGTCGTAGATCAGGTTGAGCGATTGGTAGATCGCATCGGCAGATCCGGTGTACCAGCGTGGCCCGAGGCGCTGCTGCGCGGGCACCGGCGTGATGTACTCACCGGCCAGGCCGGACAGCCGCCAATTCTGGGAAATGTGACGGTCGAGTGAATGCGACTTGTACTGCGTGAGAACACAGATCCTCAAATAGCGGGCATTGACCAGGTTGGACAGCACGAAATCGATCAGTCGATAGGCGCCACCGAAGGGAACGGCGGGTTTGGCGCGGTCCGCGGTCAGCGGATACAACCGCTTGCCCTCACCCCCGGCCAGGACGATGCCCAGCACGTGTGGCGCTTCCCTCATGGTTTCAAACCTATCGGCCGCCGCGAACTGCTGCCAGGGGGATTGCGCGATTGGCAGCGTTCTGTGCGGCTGTCCGTCAAGGTATTTGGTTCCCGCACTCGGATGGCCCGCCCCCGACTGACTGGTCGCCCCGACTCGCGGGCAGCGGTGGAACCCAACTACCGTGCGGGTATGCGGGTGGCGATGATGACTCGGGAGTACCCCCCGGAGGTCTACGGCGGAGCCGGGGTACACGTCACCCAACTGGTCGCCCAACTGCGCCGGCTGTGCGCAGTAGACGTGCACTGCATGGGCGCACCGCGGCCGGACGCCTTCGTCCACCAGCCGGATCCGCGCTTGAGAGATGCCAACCCGGCGATATCCACGTTGTCGTCGGACCTGGCAATGGCCGATGCAGCATCGGCGGCCACCGTCGTACACTCACACACCTGGTACACCGGTCTGGCCGGCCATCTCGCCGCCTTGCTCTACGACATCCCCCACGTTCTGACCGCACATTCGCTCGAGCCGCTGCGGCCGTGGAAGGCAGAACAACTCGGCGGCGGCTACCGGGTATCGACCTGGGTGGAGCACACCGCGGTGCTGGCCGCCGATGCCGTCATCGCGGTCAGCACCGCCATGCGCGAAGACGTGCTGCGCGTCTACCCCGCACTGGATCCCAGCGCGGTGCACGTCATCCGCAACGGAATCGACTCCGACGTCTGGTATCCCTCCCCGATACGAACCGGGTCGGTGCTGACCGAACTCGGCGTCGACGCACGCCGGCCCATCGTGGCGTTCGTCGGGCGGATCACCCGGCAGAAGGGTGTCGCCCACCTGGTTGCTGCCGCGCACGAGTTCAGCCCCGAGGTACAGCTGGTGCTGTGTGCCGGTGCCCCCGACACCCCGGAGATAGCCACCGAGGTTCGGGCCGCCGTCGCCGGGCTGGCCCGCAATCGCAGCGGAGTGTTCTGGATCCGGGAAATGCTCCCCATCGAAGCGATACGGGAAATACTCTCGGCTGCAACTATTTTCGTATGCCCGTCGGTGTATGAGCCGTTGGGCATCGTGAACCTCGAGGCGATGGCCTGCGCGACCGCGGTGGTGGCCTCCGATGTCGGCGGGATACCGGAGGTCGTTGCCGACGGGGTCACCGGTTCGCTGGTGCACTACGACGCCGACGACCCGGCCGGTTACCAGACCAGAATGGCCGAGGCGGTCAACGCGCTGGTCGCCGACCCCGAAAGAGCGGAGCACTACGGCCAGGCGGGACGGCTGCGCTGCATCGAGGAGTTTTCCTGGGCTCGCGTCGCCGAGCAGACCCTGGACATCTATCGGAAGGTGTGTGCATAGGGCCGGACAACGTGCGAACGGCGGGCCTTAGCTGGAGCTCGTGACACCCTTGAGTTCATCACCGAGGGCGGCGGCTTCGTCGGGCGTCAGCTCGACGACCAGTCGACCACCTCCCTCGAGTGGTACCCGCATCACGATGCCGCGCCCCTCCTTGGTTGCTTCCAGAGGACCGTCTCCGGTCCGGGGCTTCATCGCCGCCATCGAGTGCTCCCTCCAGGTTCGAGCTGGCCCGCCCTCGCGGACCTGTTCGGCGCCGAGCGTGCCCCGCCAGCGAACTTCTCGCCATACCCGACACCGAACTGCCAAATCACCCCCCTATTGTTCCCTATCCAAGTCAGGAGTTGCACAAAGACCCACTTCTATGTTGTCGGCGGGCTACCGGGCATGATTGCCAGCCGCGCCGACAGGCGCTCATGGTCCGCATCGTCAATCGGTGGAAGGCACCCAGCAACTCCGAATATGGTCGTCGACCATCCCGGTGGCTTGCATCAGCGCATAGGCGGTGGTTGGACCGACGAATCGGAAACCGCGCCGTTTCAGTTCGCGCGCCATAGCCTTCGATTCGGCGGTCGCCGAAGGGATTTCGGCTCCGTCGGCCGGCCGCGGCCGCGGGGACGGCGCAAACGACCACAGCAGCTCCGAGAGGTCCGCCGCGGTTCCCAGGTCAGCGGCAGCGCGCGCGTTGGCTATGGTCGCCTCGATCTTGGCCCGGTTGCGGACGATTCCTTGGTCAGTCATCAGCCGCTGCACATCGGCATCGGTATAGCCGGCCACCCTTTCGATGTCGAACCCGGCAAAGGCGCGCCGAAAGTTCTCCCGCTTGCGCAAGATGATGAGCCACGACAGGCCGCTCTGAAACGCCTCCAGGCTCATTCGCTCGAACAACGCCACCCCGTCGCGCACCGGGCGGCCCCACTCCCGGTCGTGGTAGTCGCGGTACAGCTCGAAGTCGGGTCCGGGCCGAACGGCCGCCCAGCTGCAGCGAACCAGCCCGTCATCGCTCACGTCTTATCCTGACGTTCCTCGAAGTCTTCTGGTTCCGCGGCGTTGGACTCGCTCTCGGCCCCCGCCTCGACCACCGGTGCCGGGCCGACCGCCGCCAGCTCACCGCGTAACGCCTCCAGCTCACGGGCGAGCCGGTCCAGCACCCAGTCCACCTCGCTGGTTTTGTATCCGCGCATGACCTGAGTGAACTTGACGGCGTCGACGTCCGCGCCGGTCACGCCGTACGCGGGCAGCGCCGTGGCCGTCGTCCCCCGCGGCAGGGGTGGCAGCCGCTCACCACGACCGAACAGCAGGCTGGCCGCGCCGAACAGCACGATCGCCACCAGCACCAGCACCACCAGATACAGCAATACCAACGCCACGTGATCGATATTGCCCTATACCGCCGACGCCGAGGCGATCAGCGTGGCCCTATAAAGGTCTCAGTACCTTCATCGGTGGCCGGTCCGCCAGCGACACCGGCGAGGTGTGCTGGGTGTAGCCCTCAACGCCGGCGCCCTCGGGACCGGCGGCGAAAAACTGTGTCAACCCGACCCCGGAGTCGGGGATCCCGCAGCGCGCGAACAAGGTGGCGATGACCTGGCGACTCATCGCGCCAAGCTCGGCCAGCGGCCGGTTGCGGTGGGCGCGCACGCCCAGATTGACCTGGGCGATCGCTTCCAGGCCCAACCGATCGAAAGTGTCCACCAGCAGGCCGATCTCCACGCCGTAGCCGGGGGCGAATGGCACGGAAGTCAGCAGTTCGCGGGTGGCCGCGTATTCCCCGCCGAGCGGCTGCAGCACCCAGCCCAGCTCCGGCCGCAGCGAAGCCAGCAGCGGCCGGGCCACCAGCTCGGTGACGCGCCCGCCGCCGGTGGTGCCCGCGCTGCCACCCACATCGGCGACCTGCAGCGGCCGTCGGTAGAAGCTCTTGACCAGGTGCAGGCGGTCGTCGGTGAGCAACGGGCCGACCAGCCACGGCACGAACATCGGGTGCGGATTGACCAGGTCGGAGTCGATGAACACCACGACGTCGCCGCTGGTGGCCGCGAGCGAGCGCCACAGTGCCTCCCCTTTTCCAGGTCGCGTCGGCACCCCGGGCAACGCCTGTTCACGGGTGACGACGCGCGCACCGGCGGCCACGGCACGGATCTCGGTGTCGTCGGTTGAGCCGGAGTCCAGCACGATCAGCTCGTCGACCAACCCATCGACCAGTGGTGAGATGCTCTCGATCACCGATTCGATGGTTTCTTCCTCGTCGAGCGCCGGCAACACCACCGAAATGGTCCGCCCGGCCTTCGCCGCTTCCAGTTCGGCGATGGTCCAGCTCGGACGGCTGCCACTGCGGTTGGGCAGCCAGATGTCACCGAGCCTGGCGGCGGGCACCCCGTCATCGGTGAGGTCGCCGGCGAAGAGGTCCGATGCCGTCATGCGAGCCCCCTGACCGTGCGCGCCGGCGGGCGGGTTCCCTGGATCGACGCCACCATCTCCAGCACCCTTCTGGTGGCCGAGACCTCGTGCACCCGAAACATGCGCGCGCCGGCGGCCGCCGCCAACGCGGTGGCCGCCAACGTTCCTTCAAGCCGCTCGGTCAATTCCACACCCAGAGTCTCCCCGACGAAGTCCTTGTTGCTCAAAGCCATGAGCACAGGCCATCCGGTATTAACAAGTTCGCCCACGTGACGCAACAGGAGCAGCCCGTGGAAGGTGTTCTTGCCGAAGTCGTGGGCCGGGTCGATCAGCACCCGGTCGCGGGCTACTCCGTGGGCGACCGCTCGCTCGGCGGCGGTGGTGAGCTGGCGAATGACGTCGTCGACCACACCGCGCGTGGTGGTCCCGTAGCTGACCCGGAACGGCCGGGTGCGCGGCAGCGCGCCGCCGGTGTGCGAACACACCAGGCCCGCGCCGAACTCCGCGGCCACCTCGGGTAGGGCCGGGTCGATGCCGCCCCAGGTGTCGTTGATCAGGTCCGCGCCGGCCGCGCAGGCCACTTTCGCCACGCCCGCGCGCCAGGTGTCGACGCTGATCAGCTGGTTCGGATAGGCGTCGCGAAGCCATTCGATGAACGGCACCAGCCGGGCGATCTCGGTGTCCGCGTCGACGGCTTGTCCCGGGCCTGCTTTGATGCCGCCCACGTCGATGACGTCGGCGCCTTCCGCGATGGCCCGGTGCACGGCGGCCCGGGCGGCTTCGTCGCTGAAGTTCGCGCCCTTGTCGTAGAACGAGTCCGGGGTGCGGTTGACGATCGCCATGATCAGCGGGCGGTCGCCTGCGACCGGACGGCCGCACAGAGTCGATTGCACACGTCCATGGTGCCTGGTCACGCGATGGGCGCGCCTTGGGGATTGAACGTGCAGCCAGGGCGCACCGCCGCGGCGTGTCGTCGCCGTCAGCGCACTCCCGACATCCCGGCCTTCATCCCCGCGGTCGCTTGCCGGCCGCTACCTCGTCGGGGTACTCGTCGTAGTACGGCACGTAGCCCTCGTCGCGGCCGGCCAGCACATACAGCGAATCCGGTATGTCCGGACCGTAGCCCTGCTCGCGCAACTGGACCTTGCGGCTCTTGAACGTCGTGGTCTGCTCGATCGACTCCACCACCCGCACGAACAGCGGCAGCGCATACGGGGGGAGCTGTGCGTAAACCGCGCGGGCCAGGGACTGCCCATCGAACTTGGCGCCCTCACGCAGCTTGACCGCGGCCATGCCGGCGCGCCCGCCGGTGCGTGGAATCTCGACACCGAAGACCGTGCATTGCTCGACGGAGTCGTCGGATGCCAGCGCCGCTTCCACCTGGGTGGTGGCCACGTTCTCGCCCTTCCAGCGGAAGGTGTCGCCGAGCCGGTCGACGAACGCGGCGTGACCCATGCCCTGCGGGCTCATCACGTCGCCCGAGTTGAACCAGCAGTCGCCCTCCCGGAAGGCGTTGCGCACCAACTTCTTTTCGCTGGATGCCTTATCGGTGTAGCCGTCGAACGGCTGCAGCCGGTTGACGGGGCTGAGCAACAGGCCGGGCTCACCGGCAGGCACCCGGCGCACCCGTCCGTTGTCGTCACGAAGCGGAGCGCCGGTATCGGGGTCGTACTCGACGTAGGCCAGCGGCATCGGGAAAAGCCCGGTGGTCTTGGGCACGTTGAAGACGTTGATGAAAGCCGTGTTGCCCTCGCTGGAGGCGTAGAACTCGCAGACGCGGCCGATGCCGAATCGCTGGGTGAACTCGTCCCAGATCTCCGGGCGCAACCCGTTGCCGGCGATCACCCGCACGTTGTGCGCGCGGTCGGTCGGCTTGGTCGGCTGGTTGAGCAGGTACCGGCAGATCTCGCCGATGTAGATGAACGCGGTGGCCCGGCTGCCGATCACCTCATCCCAGAACTTCGACGCCGAAAACGACGTGCCCAGCGCCAGCGTCGCCCCGGAATTGATCACCGAAGCCAATGCCACCGTCAGCGCGTTGTTGTGATACAGCGGCAGGCAGCTGTACAGCGCGTCGGAGCTTTTCAGCCGCAACCCCACGCCGCCGAACGCGGCCAGCGCTTTCAGCCACCGCAGGTGCGTCATCACGCTGGCCTTGGGGAATCCGGTGGTGCCCGAGGTGAAGATGTAGAAGGCGGTGTCGCGGGCCTGCACCGACGACGCCGACGCCGGGTTGGTGGCCGGAGCGTTCACGGCGAATCGCTCCAGGTCCTCGATGGTGAGCGTCTCGGTGGTGCCCGAACCGCCGCATTCGGCCACCGCGCTGACCAGGTCGGTCTCCGCGACCAGCACCTTGGCGTCCAGCAGGCCGAGGCTGTGCGCCAGCACCTCGCCGCGCTGGTGGTAGTTGATCATGCCCGCGACGGCACCGCACTTGACCGTGGCCAGCATCGCCAGCACCGCGTTGGGCGAGTTGCGCAGCATGATCGCGACGACGTCGCCTTTGCCGACGCCATGCGCGGCCAGCACCGCGGCGTACCGATTGGCGGCCGCGTTGGCGTCCCGGTAGGTCACTTCCTGGTCGCCGAACCGCAGAAAGACCCGGTCGCCGTGGCGGGCGGCCCGCTCCTGGAACACCGTGCCGATCGACTTTCTGGAACCGGGCCTGGCCAGCAGGCCGGTCAGCGCCCCACGGGCGATGACCGGCGTGTCGGCCAGTACGCGCGGCAGCCTGAATGCGATATCGGTCAGGCCGACCGCCTTGCGCGATCCCCCGTCGTGATCGGACACGTAACCCCTCGATTCCGGTGAAAAAGTCAAGCTCGGCGGCCAGCCTAAAGGGTCCGCCGCTTTGCCAGCGACCTCACTCGGGCGCGCACGCCTCCACCGCGGCACTCACCTTGTCGAACAGCAACAACCGGTCCATCGCCGGCTGCGCTATGTAACCGCTGTCAGCCAGCCCGCACAACCAGATCCAGAGACCTTCGTAGTGGCCCAGGGGGTCGAGCAGCACGATGGGTTTGCGGTGCAGACCCAGATATCCCGTGGTCCATGCGTCAAGCAACTCGTCCAGGGTGCCGATGCCGCCGGGCAGCACGATGAACGCGTCGGCGCGATCTTCCATGACCTTCTTGCGCTCCCGCATGGTCTCGCTGACGATCAGCTCGTCGGCGGCCGCGTCGGCAAGCTCGCGGCCCATCAAGACCTGCGGGATGACGCCGACGGTCCGACCGCCGCGGGCCCGCGCCGCGCTTGCCACCGCGCCCATTGCCGAGACGCGGCCGCCGCCCCACACCAGGGTCCAGCCGCGCTCGGCAATCGCCTCACCGAGTTCCGCGGCCAGTTCGAGTAATTTGGGGTGGTCCGGGCCGGACGCGCAGTACACACACACCGCCCAGTCGCGTGCTGACCGGCGTTCGGGGCCCATATCCGCCAAAGGTAGACCACGCCTGCTGCGGGGCGCACACCGCGCGCAATAAACTCCGGCAGTGCCGATTCGATGGAATGTCCCGCAACATGCGGCGGCCTTGGAGCGGCTGAACGCTTCGCTGAGCGACGCGACACGGCCTGGCGCGGTCATCCTCGGCCCCGACGGCATCGGCAAATCCACGCTGGCCCGATTGGCCGCGGAAGACTTCGGCGGTCGGCACCCGCGAACGCTCACCCGCTGGGTGACCGGCACTCCGACCGAGCGCGCCGTGCCGTTCGGGGCCTTCGGACATCTGGTGGAGATCGCCGACATCGGCAAGCCGGCCGCCCTGTTGCGGGCGGCACGGGCATCGCTGGGTGGGTCTGATGGGCAGGGCGATCAGTTGTTGATCGTCGACGACGCCCATCATCTCGACCTGCTGTCGGCCACCCTGGTGTACCAGCTGGCCCTGGCGGGCGCGGCCCGGATGATCGTCACCGCCCGCGCCGACGCCGCACCCGACGCCATCGCGGCACTGTGGACCGACGGCCTGCTCGCCCGGATCGATATCGAGTCGCCCGGCGGGGCCACGTCGGAGCCGGCCGACGTCGACGCGTTCCTGGCCGAACTGCCCGCGGCGGCGCGGTCGGTGTTGGACTATCTGGCCATCGCCGAGCCGCTGTCGCTGGCCGATCTGACCGTCCTCGCCGGCGAGGGCGCGGTACGGGAGGCGGAGGGCCTGGGCGCGGTGGAAACGCGGGTACGCGGCGAAAGCGGCGGCGATCCGGTGGTCTACACGGCCCACCCGTTGTTCGCCGAGCGGGCGCGTGCCGCGCTGGACAAGGACGACGCACGACAGCTGCGGACCGCACTGGTGCGGCTGCTGTCGCAGCAGCCGTCGGACCGTCTCAGCGACCGGCTCCGGGTGGCGTCCCTGGCGGTGGACAGCGAGGCACCGCAGCCGACGGCCGAGGTCGTCGCCGCCGCGCAACAGGCGCTGCGGCTCGGCGATCTCACCCTGGGCGAACGACTGGCCCGGTCGGCGCTGGAACGCTCCGGCGGATTGGCGGCGCGGCTGGCGCTGGCGCATGCGGTGGCGTGGCAGGGCCGCGGACGCGAGGCCGACGCGGTGTTGGCGGACGTCGACTCCACCGCGTTGACCGAATCGGCGCTCATGGACTGGACGCTGTTGCGGGCGGCCAACCAGTTCTGGATGCTCAGCGAACCGGAGCGAGCCACCGCGTTCCTGCGGACCATCCGCAATCGGGTTACCGACTCGGGGCCGCGCACCACGCTCGACGCGCTGAGCGCCACCTTCGCCATGAACGCGGGCAATGTCGGACACGCCGTCAAGGTCGCCGGCGCGGTGCTGGCGTCACCGTCGGCCGACGACCAGGCGGTGGCCTGGGCTGCCAGCGCGGCCGCACTGTGCTCGGCGCGCCAGGGCCGTTTCGGCGACGTCGAGCCCCTGGCCCAGCGCGCCTTGGCTGCCGAGCATCCCGGGCTGTTGCGCTTCACCATCGGGCTGGCCCAGACCACCGCGCTGCTGATGGCGGGCCGGCTCGACGTGGCGCGCGAGCTCGCTCAGCAGTTCACCGACTTCGCCGAATTGCAGCAGCCGGGCCGCGCGATCGGCGAGGTACTGCTGGCACACGTGCTGATCGCCGACGGTGAATTCGGCCAGGCGGCGGCGCTCCTCGGCCCGGCGGCCGCCACGTTGGAACGCACCGGTTACTCGTGGGGGCCGCTGTCGTTGATGCTGCTGGCCACCGCGCTGGCCCAGCAGGGCGATACCGCTGCTGCGGCAAAAGCTTTGAGCAGGGCGGAATCTCGCCACGGCACCAAATCAGCGCTGTTCACCCCGGAGCTCGGTATGGCGCGGGCGTGGCGGCTGGCCTTGGTGCGCGACTCGCATGGTGCGGTGGCCGCCGCCCGCGATGCCGCTCGCATGGCCGCGCGGGGCGGGCAGCAGGCTGTGGCGCTGGGCGCGTGGCACCAGGCGGTGCGGCTCGGCGACACCCATGCGGCCGATCCGCTGGCCCGGATCTGTGCCGAGATCGACTGCGCGGTAGGGAAAACGGCTCTTGCTCATGCGCGGGCGCTGGCGGCCGGCGACGATTCGGCACTGCTGGCGGTGTCGGATGAGCTGGCGGCGCTGGGTATGCGCGCCGCCGCCGCCGACGCCGCCGCACAGGCCCAGCGGTGCTGAGCTGGGGCACTGTCCGCCGCGCGTCACGCCAGCGTGACCGTCGGCGTCCAGCGCCACGCTGGCGTGACGCTGGGCGGTCCGCGCCGTTTCAGCTCAGGTAGTCGCGCAGCATGGCCACCGCGGCGGTGATGTTGGCGACCGGAACCCGTTCGTCGCGCCGGTGCGCCAGGTTGGGGTCACCGGGTCCGAAATTGACCGCCGGTATGCCCAGTGCGGCGAAACGCGAGACGTCCGTCCAGCCGTACTTCGCCCGGACGTGCCCGCCGGCGGCATCGACGAGAGCCTTGGCCGCGGGCTGGGACAGTCCGGGCAGCGCGCCGGCGGCGGCATCGGTCTGCTCGATGTGTACGTCGAGCCCGTCGAAGACGTCATGCACGTGTCGCAGCGCGGCGGTCACCGACCGGTCCGGGGCGAAACGGAAGTTGACCGTCACCGAGGCCGCGTCGGGAATCACGTTGCCCGCCACACCGCCGTCGATGCGGACGGCCGACAGACCTTCGCGGTAGGCACAACCGTCGATGTCGACGGTGCGCGCCGGATACGCGGCGAGCCGCTCCAGAACGGCACCCAGTTTGTGAATAGCATTGTCTCCCAACCAGGAACGTGCCGAATGGGCGCGGGTTCCGGTGGCGCTGATCACGACGCGCAGCGTGCCCTGGCAGCCGGCCTCGATGTAGCCGCCGGTGGGCTCTCCCAAAATGGCCACGTCAGCGGACAACCAATCCGGCAGTTCACGCTCGATGCGACCCAAACCGTTTGCCGCAGCCTCGATTTCCTCGCAGTCATAGAACACCAGCGTCAGGTCGTGGACTGGTTCGGCCACGGTGGCGGCCAGGTGCAGAAAAACCGCGTCACCGGATTTCATATCCGCGGCCCCGCAGCCGTACAGGTCGCCGTTCCCTAAGCGGCTGGGCAGGTTGCCGGCCGCCGGGACGGTGTCCAGGTGCCCGGCCAGCAGCACCCGCGACGGCCGCTGCCGTCGGGTGCGGGCCAGCACGGCGTTACCGTTGCGGATGATCTCGAAGCCGGACGTCTGCGCACGTAGTGCGGTCTCCACTTGGTCGGCCAACCGCGCTTCGTTTCTCGATTCGCTGGGGATGTCGACCAGCGCCGCGGTCAGCGCGATCGGATCCCCGTGCAAGTCCAGCACGCATCCAAGGGTAGTGGTTGCTTCAAGCCCTCCGAGCAGACACAAAGCCCCCGTCCTTGCCGGCGTGTTGGGGGCGTTTACGTCTGTTCGCGCGGGACAAGTACCCTGACCGCCGTGACTGGAGCTGCAGGGATTGGGCTGGCAACGCTCGCCTCCGACGGATCGATTCTCGACACGTGGTTTCCCGCACCGGAACTGACCGAGTCGGGAGCCGGCGGCACGTCCCGACTCACGGTGTCCGACGTTCCCCCGGAACTGGCCGCGCTGCTCGGCCGGGACGACGATCGCGGTACCGAAACCGTCGCCGTGCGCACGGTGATCGGCTCGCTGGACGACGTCGCAGTCGACGCCTACGACGCCTACCTGCGGCTACATTTGCTGTCGCACCGGCTGGTAGCGCCGCACGGGCTCAACGCCAGCGGCTTGTTCGGTGTATTGGCGAATGTGGTGTGGACCAATCGCGGACCGTGCTCGGTCGAGGGATTCGAGTCGGTCCGGGCCCGGCTGCGGCGCCAGGGACCCGTGACCGTCTATGGCGTCGACAAGTTCCCGCGCATGGTCGACTATGTCCTGCCCACCGGGGTGCGGATCGCCGATGCCGACCGGGTACGGCTGGGCGCCCACCTGGCGCCGGGTACGACGGTGATGCACGAGGGCTTCGTCAACTACAACGCCGGGACCCTGGGCGCTTCGATGGTGGAGGGCCGGATCTCGGCCGGCGTGGTAGTGGGCGACGGGTCGGACATCGGTGGTGGAGCATCGATCATGGGCACGCTGTCCGGCGGTGGCACGGAAGTCATTTCGATAGGCAAACGCTGTCTGCTCGGCGCCAACGCGGGACTGGGCATCTCGTTGGGCGACGACTGCGTCGTCGAAGCCGGCCTGTATGTCACCGCGGGCACCAAGGTGACCGCGCCCGACGGCAAAGCGGTCAAGGCTCGCGAGCTGTCCGGCGGCAACAACCTACTGTTTCGCCGCAATTCGGTCACCGGGACCGTGGAAGTGGTGTCCCGTGATGGTCGGGGCATCGCCCTCAACGAAGACCTGCACGCCAACTGACCTACCGGCGGCCGCCCGGCCCGTCCTGCTCTGAGTACTCGGCGCGAAGCGCCGTTCCATTTGTCTCCGGGAGTAGATAGGTGCACACCAGGCTGGTCAGGGCGAGGGTGGCCAGCATCAGACCGATCGCCCAGCTGCCGTAGGTGGCCAGCAGAGTTCCGGCGATCAGCGGCGGCAAGGCACCGCCAACCACCCCGGCGAGGTTTTGCGCCAGCGCCGAGCCGCTGTAGCGGTAGCGGGTGGCGAACAGTTCGGGAACAAAGGCTGCCGTGGGTCCCGAGCCGATCGCGGTGATGGTGAACATGCCGACGATGGCGACTCCGTACAAGACGGGGTCGCCCGTGTCGATCAACGGAAGCACCACAAACGACCATGCCAGGCACCCTGCCCATCCCAGCAGCATGATGCGGCGCCGTCCGACTCGGTCGGAGAGCGTGGCCGACAGCGCGACGCACGCGATACTCACCAGCCCGACCAACACGCCGACGGACCAGATGAAGCTGCGCGAATAGCCCAAGTGGGAATGCGCGTACATGACAAAGTAGGTGTTGCCCATATAGACGAAGCCAAAGGCGCTCGTCATGTTCCCGGCGGCCAGCGCGATCTCCCGGCGCTGCAAGCGCAGAACCTCGGCGATCGGCGCCTTGGGGACCAAGTTGTGTGCCTTCTCCTCGGCGAACACCGGGGTTTCGTCGATGTTGAGCCGCACGTATAGGGCAATACCGATCAGCGCCGCGCTGACCAGGAACGGAATCCGCCATCCCCACTGCATGAACGCGAGGCTGTTCTCACCGATGGTGACGTTCACCCCGAGAAAGGTCAGGCTGCTGAGCACGCCCGCGGTGCCTCCGCCGAGCAGGGTGAACATGCCATAGCGGCCACGCTTGCCGGCCGGAGCGTACTCGGCGCTCAGTAACGCCGAGCCCGCCCATTCGCCGCCCACGGCGAACCCCTGCAGCAGCCGCAGACCGACCAGAATCAGTGGTGCCGCCATCCCGATGGCCGCGGTGCTGGGAACCAGACCCACGGTGACGGTGGACACGGCCATGATCAGCAACGTCGCGATCAGGGTCTTTTTTCGGCCCAGCCGATCCCCGAAGTATCCGAACACGGCCGCCCCGAGCGGCCTGGACAGAAACGCTGCGGCGAATGTCCCCATCGAGGCGATCATCGCCACCGTGGGACCGAGGTGCGGGAAGAACACGGTGGGAAACACCAGCGCCGCCGCAGTCCCGTAGATCAGGAAGTCGTAGAACTCGATCGCCGAGCCGACGAGACAGGCGGCCGCCACCCGCCGCATCGGCGTAGATCGCACGTCGGCCGCAAGTGTGACGGCGGTGCCCGCTGGCCGATTGAGCTCACCCATGGTGGCCGCTCACCGCCCGGTTGCGTCGATACACGAGTACGACGGTAGGTGACGGTTCGTGGTCGCGCTCGACCTGAAAGCCGGCAACATGCTGCATGTCGCGGCGAGCATCACCAGCGATGGGCGGTGAGCCGCGAGCGCGCGCGTTTGTACGACGACACGCCGGATCGGCTGTACAACTGCGGACGCTCGCGACGGCTCAGCCGTCCGCTAGTAGCTGCTTTTTGAGAACCTTGCCCATCGCGTTGCGTGGCAGTGCGTCCACGAGTCGTACCTCGCGTGGCCGCTTGTGCACCGAAAGCTCCTGGGCGACATGGTTGATCAGTTCTTCGCCGTTGAGGTGGGCCGAGCCGACGACGAACGCGACGATACGCTGGCCCAGATCCTCGTCCGGCATGCCGACGACCGCCGCCTCCTGAACCCCCGGATGCCCGAGCAGCACAGTCTCGATTTCGCCCGCACCGATGCGGTATCCGCCGGACTTGATCAAGTCGACCGACTCACGCCCCACGATGCGGTGCATCCCTGCGCCGTCGATGACCGCGACATCACCGGTGCGGTACCAGCCGTCGGCATCGAACGCGTCAGCGGTGGCGTCCGGCCGATTCAGGTAACCGTCGAACATCGTGGGACCGCGAACCTGAAGCCTGCCAACGGTTTCCCCGTCGTGCGCAACGAGGCTGCCGCTCTCGTCGAGTAGCCTGGTTTGCACGCCGGCAAGTGGCAGACCGACCCATCCGGCGCGGCGCTCGCCGTCGGCCCGCGTCGAGAGTGTGATCAGCGATTCCGAAGCACCGTACCGTTCGACGGGCTGGTGGCCGGCGAGCTCGGCCAGCCCGTCGAACACCGGAACCGGCAGCGGCGCGCTTCCCGACACCAGCAGCCGCGCCGCACGAAGCGTCCGGGCCGCCGCCGCGTCGGCCACCACCCGTGACCAGACGGTCGGGACCCCGAAGTACAACGTGCCCCCGGCGTCGGTGCAGGCCCACGCGTAGCCGGCCGGTGTCGGTTTTCCGGTGTGGACGAAGCGGTTTCCGATCCGCAACGACCCCAGCAGGCCCAGCACCAGGCCGTGTACGTGAAACAGCGGCAATCCATGCACCAACACGTCGTCGGCCGTCCATCGCCAGGCCTGCGCCAGTGCGTCCAGGTCGGCCGCGATCGCTCGCCGGCTCAGCACCACGCCCTTGGGCAGACCGGTGGTGCCCGACGTGTAGATGATCATCGCGGTGGCGTCGGGTGACGGCTCGGGATAACGGTGCCAGGAGCGGGCGTGCACTCGCACCGGGATGTGCGGCAGGCCTTCCGGGTCCTCCGGTAGCGGACCCAGCCATGCCTGGGCCCCGGAGTCGGTGAGCATGTGCCGGCGTTCGGCGGCGCCGACATCGGCGGGCACCGGCACGAAGGGAACGCCGGCGATCAGGCACCCGGTGACCGCCAGCACCGTCGACGCGGTCGGCGTCGCCAGCACCGCGACCCGGTCCGCGCCGGCGACCCGCTCGCCCACTGATGTTGCGGCACCGACCAAGTCGCCGCGACTCAGCACAGCGTCGTCGATCCGCACCGCGTCGGCGATATCGGTGGTGGCGACGGCCGACGGATTCAGGGAAGCCAGCAGCACGTCAGCGAGGTTACCCGGGCGCCCCGGGGAACCCCATGCTCAGGCTTGCTCGTCCCAGATCTTGATCAGGGTGGACAGGATCTCCTCGCCGCGGCCCAGCCCGGCGAGGTGGCTTTCGCCGGGCAATACGAACAGCGCGGCGTCGGGCAGTAACGACACGACGTGCTCGCCGTGGGCGAACGGGACGATGTGGTCGTGATCGCCGTGCCACCAGCGGACCGGGACCTTTACCTCGTCGAGCCGGAATCCCCAGTCCCGGGTGAACAGGATGACGTCGTTGAAGGGGGCCGCCAGTTGCTTGCGGCTGCCGTTGAGCAGGTCGTCGAGGAACATGGCCCCGAACTCGGGCCGGGTCAGCAGGCGCCGGTCGGCTTCGGGTGATATCGCGGCATAAAGGTACAGCGCGGGATTGGCGACCGGACGGATCATCCGGACCACCAGGCTCGCGCCGATCCGCAGCGGGTCGCCACCGAGCCGCAGCAGTGGCGCCACCCGCTTGCCCAGGTTCATCAGGCCGCTGGTGATCCCTTCGTTGCCGATGAACGGCGCGACGCCGCCGAGCACGCCGGCCGCCACGACCCGGTCGGGCAGCACCGCGGCGCATGCGAGCGCGTACGGACCGCCGCCGGACAGGCCGATGACGGCCATCTTGTCGATGCCGAGGATGTCCGCGATGGTGCGCAGGTCGTCGCCGAACGCCCGGATGTTCTCGTAACGATGCGGCGTCGACGAGCCGATGCCGGGGCGATCCAGGCCGATCAGCCGGATCTTGTGGCTTTCGGCATAGATGCGAGCCTCGGTCGGGATCTGCCGGCGGGCACCGGGGGTGCCGTGCAGCCAGAAGACCGCCCGCCCCTGCGGATCACCGAATTCGGCGAAGCCGATCTGGCGGTCCTCGCCGACCGCGATGTTTCCTTCGAGCTTGGGGCGGGCGATCTCAACGACCATGCCAGCAGCTTTGCACGTGACGAGTCGTTTACAAAAGGCTCACGGGACGTCTGGGCACCGGCGTCGAGCCGTCCATGCTTGCGGCGAATCCGATATCGCACGCGATATCGGTTGTCGAACACCATTGCGACATCCCCGGCGGTGCTGAAGTGACGAATTTTCCGGCTACGCGTTGAGTACCCGCTCGCCGATGACGCGCTCGGCCCGCAGGCCGGCCACCTCGTCCTCGGACAGACCCAGACCACTCAGGATCTCGTCGTTGTGCTGGCCAAGTGTCGGGGGGGCCGAGCGGTGGTGGCGGGCCAATCCGGGAAAGATGCGAAACGGCCAGCCCGGATAGCGAAGCCGCCCGGTGACAGGGTGCTCGAACTCCTCGTAGTATCCGCGCGCGTCGAGCTGGGCGCCGATCGAGTCACTGTCATACATCTGCTCGCCCCCGATCACCTTTTCCGCCGGAATACCTTGAGCTGCAAGTGTTCCGACGATCGCATCGGCCGTCTGCGCCCGAGTCCAGGTATTGACAAGCTCGTCGAAGGCATCGTGATCGGCTCCGTCGTGGTCCGGCACGGACAGCGCCACCCAAGCGCCGTCCACAGTCGGGTAGACACCCTGCAGATACCCGCGCTGCCGATTGCCGACGCGCGCACGTACGACGCCGTTCATCGAGTACTCGATCACAGGTTCGGCGGTCACCGCGGCGGCGACCTCGATCTGGGCGATCTCGATCAGCTGACCCTCCCCGGTGCGGTTGCGGTGCTCGAGCGCGGCCAGCAGCGCGACGCCCGCGTGCACGCCGACGATGGGGTCGGCGGGTCCCTGCGGGTTGCACGGCGGCCCGTCGGCGTATCCGGTCACCGCCGACATTCCCGCCGTCTGCTCGAAGTTCAGCGCCCAGCCGACGTAGTCACGCCAGGGCCCCTGCAGGCCGTACCCCGGCATCCGCACGGCGATCACGTCGGGCTTCAGCGACACCAACGAGTCGTAGTCCAGGCCGAACTGCTCGACCACCCGCGGCGAGAAGTTCTCCACGACGACGTCGGCCCGCGCCGCCATCCGGCGGGCGATGTCGAGGCCCCGGTCTGAGGTCAGGTCGAGCGTGAGGTCGCGCTTATTGAGGTTGGTGCCCTGCCAGATGGGACTGCGCTCGTACCAGTCGTCACCCTCGTAGGCGAACGCGCCCGAGTAGCGGTGGCCATCGGGCCGCTGGATCGACTCGACCTTGACGATGTCGGCGCCGAACGCGCCGAGGTAGCAGGTCAGGTAGGCACCGGCCCAGAACGTGGTCAGGTCGAGCACCCGCAGTCCGGCGAAGGGCAGCGATGCCACCGTGGCTGAAAGCGATCGGCCTTCGGTGGTCCACGGCTCGGGTCGCGTTCCCAGGCGGGGCGCCGGACGCGGCTGCACCACCGGGCTTTTCGAGAACCTGAACGCCGGTCCGGGGCGCTGGAACGACCAACCCGGTCCCCCGCCCGTGACGAAGAATCCGCGCTTGGCGTACTGGGGACAGTCCAGCACCGTGGCGCCGTCGTTGACCGGGGAGGTCGGGATGCGCAGCGCCTGGCCCAATTCGACGATCTCCGCGACGGTTTGGGCGGCGAGCAGGGGCTCGGCCTTGGCGAAGAACTCCGCGCGCTCGGGACCGCCCAACATGATGGCGAGCTGCTGCTCGCCGTATTCCGGTAGGCCGAGCATCGCGCACACGTCGAGCCAGTGCTGGCCCGTCAGGCAGTTGATTCCCACCCACCCGTCGGCGGCCCGGACGACGCCCAGCATGGGTGCCGACCGCAGGTTAGCGGGCAACCCGAGGCGCCGCATCCGCTGCGCCATCAGCATCGGATACGGCAGCGTCGACAGCAGCGATTCCAACTGCGAGACATCCACTTCCCGGACCGGGCCAGCCGGTTGCAGCCGCAGCGCGGTCATTGCGCCCAGTGCGGCGTAGGATCCCGCGACGTACTCGGCGATCCGTGCGCCGACCTGAACCGGCGGGCGCTGCGGATCCCTGGCGCTGATCCAGCCCGAGGCCGCCTGCAGGGTCAGCGGGGTGGCCCGTCGATGACACCACGGCCCGGACCGGCCGAAGGGAGATATGCGGAGCACCACCAGGTTTGGGTTCAGCTCTCCCAACGCGTCGACGCCCAGCCCCAGGCCTTCCAGCGTTCCGGGCGCGAAGTCCTCCACCAGCACATGCGCCTGGGCGATCAGGTCGCGGGCGGCGGCCAGGTCCTGCGGAACGGACAGGTCCAGGGTGGCGCCGCGCTTGCCGGCGTTGAGGTACTCGAACAGGCCACCGCGATGCGGGTCGGGTATTCCGCCGGGGAACGGGCCCCACCGGCGCAGCGGATCCCCCTCGGGTGGTTCGACTTTGGTGACCTCGGCACCGAGGTCGACGAAAAGCTTTGCGGCGTACGGGCCGGATATCTCGGTGGCGAGTTCGACGACGTGCAGCCCAGCCAGGGGTCCCGTCACGCGGGAATCCCGATGGCTTTCACCTCCATGTACTGGTGAAGTCCGCTTATTCCACCGCTCTCGCGGCCGAATCCGCTCAGCTTGAAGCCCCCGAACGGGGCGTCGCCGGGCCCGACGCCGTTGACCGCGACCTGGCCGGTGCGGACGCGGCGGGCAACGCCGACGGCTCGGTCGACGTCGCCGCCCCACACGGCGCCGGAAAGCCCGTAGCGGGAGTTGTTGGCGATCGCCACGGCGTCGTCGTCGTCGCGGTAGCGCAGCACCGTCAGCACGGGCCCGAAGACTTCCTCCTGGGCGATCGCCGAATCCGGCTCGACGTCGGTGAGAATCGTCGGCTCGAAGTAGAAGCCGACATCCAGTCCGGCCGGACGACCGCCACCGGTGACCAGTTTTGCCCCGTCGTTGACCGCCCCGTCCACGTGCGCCTGGACGCGCCGGCGCTGTGCCGCGCTGATCAGCGGGCCCATCTGCGTCGCGGGGTCCTTGGGGTCGCCGACCTTGACGTCACGGGCGAGCGCGACGAGCCGGTCGACGACGTCGTCGTGGAGCGATTCGGGAAGCAGCAGCCGGCTGTGCAGGATGCAGGCCTGCCCGGCATGCAGTGAGCAGCAATTGAACAGCAGTTGCTCGAGCATTTCGTCGGTCACCTGCGCGTCGTCGAGGACGATGCTCGCCGACTTGCCGCCGCACTCGAGCAGGAGCCGCTTCATGGTGTCGCCGGCGGCCCGCATGACCTCACAGCCGACGGCCGAGCTGCCGGTGAAGCTGATCATGTCGACGCGCGGGTCGGTGGTGAGCAACTTGGCGGCCTCGAGGCCCGACGGCGTGACGACGTTCACCACCCCCGGCGGGATGTCGGTGTGCTCGTCGATGAGGCGGGCGAGCGCGAGCCCGGCCAGCGGCGTGAGCGGCGACGGCTTGAGCACGACGGTATTGCCCGCGGCCAGCGCGTTGTTCACCTTCATGACGTTGAGGCAGTGCGGAAAGTTCCACGGCGTCAGAATCGAGACGACCCCGAGGGGCTCATGACGCAGCACCGTGGTCCCGGCACCGATTCCGGTCACCGCCTCGTCGACCAGCTTCGTGGCCAGCTGTGCGGCGTGCATGGACATGTATCCGGTGCCGTCGATCTGCATTATGCGTTCATTGGCGATGCAGCCCCACTCCACTTGCGACAGCGCGAAGAACTCGTCGGCGTGCTTGAGCAGCACGTCGCCCAACTGATTGAGGCAGCCTGCCCGTTCCTCCGGGCCCATCTGCGACCAGGGACCCTCGTCGAAGGCCCGGCGTGCGGCAGTGATCGCGTCGCCGACCTGCGCGACGCTCGCGTCGGGTGCGGTGGCGATGATCCGCTCGGTGGCCGGGTCGATGTCGTCGTAGCGACCGTCCTCGGGTTCGACCCATCTGCCGTCGACATAGAGCCGATCAATGTCTACAAGCCCCGGAGGTGATAGCTCGGCCATGTGTTTCCTCACCCGAACGTCGGTCATCTAAACACCTGGTGTACACCCCGGCAATCCTGCCGTCAATCACCAATTTGGCGAATTTTCAGCCATTACAGCGTGTTATGGGCGTATTGACAGAGCCTGTCGATCGGGAGTAGACACAACATCGCAAGACATATTGCCGCAATATGTCGGATCGCCTGTTCAGGAAGGCTCTGCCGTGCAGACCACTTTTCCACTGCACTCCCCCGATTTCTACGCGGGCGACCCGTACCCGGCCTACCGCGAGCTGCGCGCCACATCCCCGGTGTGCTGGAACGACGT
>CAYNLB010000046.1:0-31922 GCA_964397935.1 uncultured Mycobacterium sp. | reverse complement strand
GGATCACCACCACCGACCCCGTGGTGATCGCAAGCGCGGCGAAGCCGGGCGCCGCCGGGCGTTTGCACCTTCGACCTCGGCTCGCGACGACATGCATCGTCAGCCGGGACCGGGCGAGCTCAACGAACTGGTGATCGAGTGCGTACGGTGTTGCTCGGCGGACGCGCCCTATTACTTCTCAAGCCGCGGCGTCGACAGGAAGACGGCAGCCGGACGTGGCGAACCGCGCCGCGAGCCATCATCGAACAGCACCGAGTTGGGGCTACAGCTCTCCGGCGTCGATCGCATCCTTGACTTCTTGCGCGTGGGCGACTTGCGCAGGCGTGTAGCCGATGAACAACGCCGCCCCACCGACGATGACCGCGGCCCCGGCCACCCATAGCAGGCCGTAGGTGTAGCCGTGATCCAGTGCGTGCAACTGGGCGTCGTTCATGAACTTCACCGGGCCGGTAGTGCCGCCCAGATACAGCGTCCGCGAGGTGATCACGGCCTGAATGACGGCCAGCACGAGCGGGCCACCCAGGCTTTGTGCCATCAGCGCGATCGCCGAAACCGGACCGATCTGATCGAAGCCCACGCCGGCGATCGCCGACAGCGTCAGCGGGACGACGGCCATGCCGATCCCGATACCGCCGACCACAATGGGCGCCACCAGGTTCGGGAAGTACGGAACGCCGCGGCTCATGAACAACCAGCCGTACAGCATCGCCAGGACCAGAAGGTATCCACCGGCGATCGTCAACACCCGCGGCGAGAACCGCGACACCAGCTGCGAGGACACCCCCAGGCCGATTCCCATTGCAATGACGAACGGGATGAAGCCGACACCCGCGCGCAGCGCGCTGTACCCCAGAATGTCCTGCACGTACAGACCGATGCACACGGTCAGGCTGAACATGACGCCGCCCGCCAGGAAAATGGCGATGAAGGTGACCAGCCGATTACGGTCCAAGAACAGGTGGAACGGCACCACCGGGTTTTCGGCGTTACGTTCCACGACGATGAAGGCAAGGGCGGCGGCCATAGCCACCGCGGCCGAACCGATGGTGGTGAAGGAGATCCAGCCCTTTTCCGGTCCCATCGAGAAGGCGAAAACAGCGGCGGTGCACGCGAGCGTGGCCAGCATGGCCCCGGCAGCATCGAGCTTCATCCGCTCCCTGTTGGTCTCCCGCAGCGCAGTACGGGCCAGGTGCATCATCACCAGGCCGATCGGCACGTTCACCAGGAAGGCCAGCCGCCAGGACACCTCGGTCAGCGCGCCGCCGACCACCAAGCCCATCACCGAACCGACCGCCGTCATCGCGGCGAAGACCGCCGTCGCGAAGTTACGCGCCGGGCCCTTGGGGAAGGTCGTCGCCACCAGCGCCAGGCCCGTCGGCGACGCGATGGCAGACCCGACGCCCTGCGATAGCCGTGCGATCACCATGGTCGCCTCGTCCCAGGCGACCGCGCACAGCACCGAGGAGATGGTGAACAGCGCGACGCCGACAATGAAGGTGCGCTTGCGTCCGATGGTGTCGCCCAGACGGCCCCCCAGAAGCATCAGCCCGCCGAACGTGAGCACATATGCGGTGATCACCCAGCTACGGCCGGCGTCGGACAGGCTCAGGTCGTTTTGAATCTTCGGAAGCGCCACGATGGCGACGGTGCTGTCCATGGTTGCGAGCAGTTGCATACCACCGATAGCGATGACGGCTGCAATGAAGCGCCGCGAAGGCAGCCAGGCCGGGTAGTACTTACTAATACGCGTTGGGGCGGTCTCGGCCGGGCGAGTTGAGCGCATCGGGGCCGGACGATCGGGGCGCGCGGACGTCCAGTTCTGGGCTGCGCGCTCGGTGTCGTTGAGAGCCGTCATAAAGGGTTACCTTACAGTAATCTTAAGAATCGTTTAAACCCCGAACGCCGCCACGGGTCCGATGACGATGATCGCGGGAGGTCGGATCCCCTCGGCGCGGATCTTTTCGGGCGTGTCGGCAAGAGTGGCCCGCAAAGTATGTTGAGCGGCCGTCGTTCCATGTTGCACCACCAGAACCGGCGTATCCGCAGGTCGGCCGCCTTTGATGAGTGCATCGGCGAAAAGTTCGATGCGTTCGACCGCCATCAGCAAAACAATGGTGCCGGACATTGCAGCCAGTGCATCCCAATTCACTAACGATTCGGGGTGGCCGGGCGCGAGATGGCCGCTGACCACCACGAACTCGTGATTTGTGGCCCGATGCGTGACCGGAACACCGGCCAATGCGGGCACACCTATGGCGCTTGTCACACCCGGCACCGTCGTCACCGGGATCCCGGCGTCGACGCAGGCCAACACTTCTTCGTAGCCACGGGCGAACACGAAGGGGTCCCCACCTTTGAGGCGCACCACGAATTTGCCGGACCGGGCCCGTTCGATCATGACGTTGTTGATGGCTTCCTGGGCCATGGCCCGCCCGTACGGGATCTTGGCAGCGTCGATGACTTCCACGTGCGGTGGCAGCTCGGCAAGCAGTTCGGGTGGCGCGAGCCGGTCGGCGACCACTACGTCGGCCTGGGCAAGCAGACGACGCCCGCGCACGGTGATCAGTTCGGGGTCGCCCGGGCCGCCGCCGACCAGAGCCACCCCGCCGCGTACGACATCGGAGCTCACTGAGCTTTCGGGGGTGATGACGCCCGTCTGCAACGCCTCACGGATGGCCGACCTGATCGCTGCCGAGCGGCGGTGCTCGCCGCCCGCGAGCACCCCCACCGACAATCCCGCGTAGCTGAACGACGCCGGCGTGACCGCGGTCCCCTCGACCGCGATGTCTGCGCGGACGCAGAAAGTCTGACGCCGCTCGGCCTCGGCGACCACGGCCGCATTCACCTGCGGATCGTCCGTGGCCGCGATCGCATACCAGGCTCCGTCGAGGTCGCCGTCGCGGTACTCCCGCAGTGACAAGGTGATCCCGCTCATTGCCTCTACGGCCGGGGTGGCGGAACGGGAGATGACGTGCACGTCGGCGCCACTGGCGATGAGCAGGGGCAGCCGGCGCTGGGCGACGGTGCCGCCGCCGACTACGACGACCCTCTTGCCGGCCAGCCGCAGTCCAACGAGGTAGGCGCTCTCGGTCACCCGCCAAGCCTAGTGGCGATCGCCGGCGCGGCGGAGCCGGGCGCTGGGGGTACCTCCCGCTTGCGCGGACGGGTCGACACCATCCGGGCGAGTTGTCGATTTGGGCGCCGCGAGGTTACGCCACGGCCAGTTTCTGGCGGGCGGATTCTTTCTGCCGCGGCGTTACGCTCGCGGACTCTGCGCGCGGCGAGCAGCGGCGTGTGCGACGAAACGCGCCACCGCGCCCGGTGCCGCCGCGGGATGCGTGTGCAGATACGACGCGTGCACGCCGGCGTGCACGACGCCGTCTCGCACCGGGGCTGCCTCGTTGTCTCGGTCGCGGTATGCCCATGCCGGCTGGTAACTGCCGGTGAAGTTGACGGCAGTGCGGTGAAATTCGTGCCCAACCACGCGCTGGCCGACGCAATACAGTGGCGAATCGGCCACGGCGACGGCGTCGCGATACGCCAACGTGAGGTGAGAGGTGAACCGTGCCGATCCGTCGAGCACTCCGCACATCGGGTAGCCGTCGAGTTCTGCGGCCAGGTAGATCAGTCCGGCGCATTCGGCATGTATCGGCGCCCCGGCGGCGGCCAGCTCATTGATCTGTCGGCGGACCACGTCGTTGGCCGAGAGCTCCGCGGTGAACTGTTCGGGAAAGCCGCCGGGCAACAGCACCGCATCCGTGCCGTCGGGCAACCGGTCGACGAGCGGGTCGAACTCGACGACTTCTGCGCCGGTGGCGCGCAGCAGCTCGGCATGTTCGGCGTAGCCGAAACTGAACGCTTTCCCTGCTGCCAGCGCGACAGTGGCGCGCCGGCCGGGTGCCTCCCCGACCGCCGTCGCCGGGTCCCAGGGCGGATCGGTGGTCCGGATTCCGGCGACCGCAGCTACCGCAGCAAGGTCGACATGGCGCGCGATCAGGGAAGTCATCGCCTGCACCGCGAGTCGCGCGCGCCGCCCGTACTCCACGGCGGTGACAAGACCCAGATATCTTGTGGGCAACTCTAATTCAGCGGTGCGCGGAATGGCGCCGAGCACCGGGACACCCGTCTGTTCACATGCCTGTCGCAGCACGTGCTCATGTCTGGCCGAGCCGACCCGGTTGAGGATCACACCGGCGACCCGGGTGGCGGTATCGAACGTTGAAAAGCCATGCAACAGTGCGGCGATGCTGTGGCTTTGACCGCGCGCATCGACCACGAGGATCACCGGCGCGCCCAGCAGGCCGGCGACGTGCGCGGTGGAACCCGCCGCGGCGGGAGGTGCGGCGAGCCCAATCCGCCCGTCGAACAGTCCCATCACCCCTTCGATCACCGCGATGTCCGCGCCGCCGGCGCCGTGGGCGTACAGCGGGCCAATCAGGTTCTCGCCGACCATTACCGGGTCGAGGTTGCGCCCGGGACGCCCGGCGGCCAGACCGTGGTAGCCGGGGTCGATGAAATCCGGGCCGACCTTGAAGGGCGCGACGGTACGGCCGGCCTGCCGCAAAGCACCCATCAAACCCGTTGCCACGGTGGTCTTTCCACTGCCGGACGCGGGTGCGGCGACAACCACCGCGGGAACGCTCACCACTCGACACCCTTCTGGCCCTTGCGCCCGGCGTCCATCGGGTGCTTGACCTTGGCCATCTCGGTAACCAGGTCGGCGGCCTCGATCAGCCGCTTCGGCGCATCACGCCCAGTGACGACCACATGCTGGTGGCCGGGGCGCGCCAGCAGGACGTCCACCACCTCATCGACGTCTACCCAGCCCCACTTCAGCGGATAAGTGAATTCGTCCAGCACATAGAAGTCGTGACGCTGCTCGGCCAGTCGGCGCGCGATCTCGGCCCAGCCCTCGGCCGCTGCCGCGGCGTGATCGAGTTCGCTGCCCGCCTTACGCGACCATGACCAGCCCGCTCCCATCTTGTGCCACTCGACGGGGCCACCGACGCTGTGCCGTTGGTGCAGTTCGCCGAGTTGAGCGAACGCCGCCTCCTCCCCCACTTTCCATTTGGCGCTCTTGACGAACTGAAACACGCCGACGGCAAGCCCGGCGTTCCAGGCGCGTAACGCCATTCCGAATGCCGCAGTCGACTTCCCCTTGCCGACACCGGTGTGCACCGCCAGCACCGGCGTGTTACGCCGGGCCCGGGTAGTCAGGCCATCGTCAGGGACCTGTGACGGAACTCCTTGTGGCATGAGACGTTGACTCTTTCAGGCCGCGTTGCGCACGGCGCGGGTCAGGGAATCCGCGTGCAACTGCTCCAGCCGGACGGCCGGCGCACCGAGGTGACGGGCCAGTTGCTCGGCCAGTCCCAGCCGCACATACGACGTCTCGCAGTCCACGACCACCGCGGCGGTACCTTCGGCGACCAATCGGGCCGCCGCGGACCGACTGCGGCCCAGCGCGTCCGGCCCAGCGGTCGCGCGGCCGTCGGTGAGCACCACCACCAGGGGCCGCCGTGCCCGATCCCGGGCCTTTTCCCGGACGATCAGCTCACGCGCGGCCAGCAGCCCTTCGGCGAGCGGAGTCCTGCCGCCGGTGTCGAATCGAGCCAGTCGCCGGCCGGCGATGTGCGCCGACGATGTCGGCGGCAACAACACCCGCGCCTCATGCTGGCGGAACGTGATCACGGCGACCTTGTCCCGGCGCTGGTAGGCGTCGCGCAGCAAGGACAGCGTGGCGCCGCTGACCGCGGCCATGCGATCCCGCGCGGCCATCGAACCCGACGCGTCCACGACGAAGATCACCAGGTTGCCTTCGCGTCCCTCGCGGACGGCCCGTCGCACATCCTCCGGCCGTGGCCGCAACGGCCCGGCCCCGGTGTGCTCGGCGGCCGACAGCAGGGTGGCGAACAGGTGCAGTCCACGCGCGCCCGAACTCGTATCGCTGCCGTCGGTGGCCGCGACGACGCTGCCGGTGGCGTTGCGCGCACGCGAGCGTCGTCCCGGCGCACCGACGCCAACTCCCGGAACCCTCAGCGCCCGGGCGCGAAAAACCTTGGACGGCGGCGCACTGGGCTTCGGGGGTTGAGGCTTCGACGCCGATGCGGGTGAATCCGTTTGTGGGGCGGGGCCGTTTGCGGTCTCTCCGCCTCCGGGCGGGTCGGGATCCGGCTCGGGATCGTCACCGCCGGCCTGGGCCAGCGCCTCGTCCAGCTGGTCGCGGTCGATGCCGGGGTCGTCAAACGGATCCCGGCGGCGCCGGTGCGGCAAGGCCAGTTCGGCCGCCACCCGGATGTCCTGCTCTTCAACGCGATCCGCCCCGCGCCAGGCGGCATGCGCGGCTGCGGTGCGGGCAACCACCAGATCGGCCCGCATCCCGTCGACGTCGAACGCCGCACACACCGCCGCGATGCGCCGTAACTCCTTGTCCGGCAACTCCACACCATCGACGAGTGCGCGTGCCGCAGCGATTCGCCGGGCCAGCTCGGCGTCGGCGTCGGCGTACCGCTGCGCGAAAGCGTCGGGATCGGCCTCGTAGGCCATCCGCTGCCGGACGACCTCGACCCGCACGTCCACGTCACGCGATGCGTGCACGTCGACGGTGAGACCGAACCTGTCCAGCAGTTGCGGACGCAGTTCACCTTCCTCCGGATTCATGGTGCCGATCAGCACGAACCGGGCCTCGTGCGAATGTGAGATGCCGTCGCGTTCGATGTGTACCCGGCCCATCGCGGCCGCATCGAGCAGCACGTCAACCAAATGGTCGTGCAGCAGGTTGACCTCGTCGACGTAGAGCACGCCGCCATGCGCTCGGGCCAGCAAGCCGGGCGAGAACGCGTGCTCACCGTCGCGCAACACCCGCTGTAGGTCCAGCGAACCGATCACCCGATCTTCGGTTGCACCCAGAGGCATTTCGACCAGGCCTGCACCGGTACTTCCGGTTGCAGCGGACAGCAACGCCGCCAGGCCGCGCACGGCGGTCGACTTGGCGGTGCCCTTTTCGCCGCGGATGAGCGCACCGCCGATCTCCGGTCGCACGGCACACAGCAGCAGCGCGAGGCGCATCTGATCGTGCCCGACGATGGCGCTGAATGGATACGGCTTCACGGCAGCTCCGTCAGACCGGAGCCGGGCCGCAGCATCGGCACATGCGGGACGCCGTCGTCGACGAAATCGTCACCGTCACGGACAAACCCGTGCTGGGCATACATCTCGGCCAGATAAGTCTGCGCATTGATCCGGCACGGGTAGTCGCCGACTTCGGCCAGCGCGGCGCGTAGCAGCCGAGTGGTGTGGCCCTGCCCGCGCGCGCTGCGTTTGGTGCACAACCGGCCGATCCGGAATGTCTTCTCGCCCCCGGCGTGCTCCTCCATCAACCGCAGCGTGCAGATCACCTCGCCGTCAGGCGTTTCCAGCCAGAAGTGCCGGGTCTCGGCGAGCAGATCGCGTCCGTCCAGTTCCGGGTAGGGGCAGGCCTGTTCGACGACGAACACCTCTACCCGCAGCTTGAGCAACTCGTACAGGGTAGCGGCGTCAAGGTCTTTGGCCCAGGAGCGGCGCAGCGATTCGGTCAAGATGGCACCCCTTCCGGCTCGAGCTGCAGCACCTTGGTGCCCCACGACCACACCTCGTCATACAGCGCGGGCTCACGGGACAGCTCCACCCCCAACGATGGCACCATCTGTTTGAGGGTGGGCAGCCAGGAGCGATAGCGGCCGGCGAAGCATCGCTGCAACACATCGAGCATGGCCACGACGGCGGTCGATGCCCCCGGGGAGCCTCCCAGCAGTCCGGCGATGCTGCCGTCATCCGATCCCAGCACTGTGGTGCTGAAGTCGAGTACCCCGCCTTTGCGCTTGTCCCGACGGATCACCTGCACGCGCTGACCGGCCACAGTCAGCTCCCAGTCCGAATCCATTGCACTGGGCGCAAATTCGCGTAGCGCCTGCAGCCGTTCCGGTGCGGAGAGCCGCAGTTGGCTCATCAGGTAATTGACCAGCGGCAGCTGGGTGACGCCGACACCGAGCAGCGACGGCAGGTTGTCGAGCTTGACGGAGCGTGGCAAGTCGGTGAAATGGCCGTGCTTCAAGAATTTCGGCGACCAGCCGGCGTACGGTCCGAAGACCAGCCACGACTTGCCGTTGACGAATCGAAGGTCTAGATGGAGCGCACCGAGCGGTGGGGCTCCCGGCGCTGGAACTCCGTACACCTTGGCCCGGTGCCCGGTGGTGAGCGCCGGGTGGTCGGCGCGCAGGAACCGGCCGCCGATGGGGAAGCCGGCGAAGCCTCGGACCTCTTCTATGCCGGACTTCTGCAGCAGTGGCAGTGCGTCACCGCCGGCCCCGACAAACACGAATTTGGCGTTCAGCCGGTGCTTTTCGCCGGTGCGGCGATTGCCGATCAGCAATGTCCAGCTACCGTCAGCCTGTCGGGTCAGGTTGCGGACCTCGTGACCGAACAGCGCGATAGCACCATTGCGCACGCAAAAACCGATGAGCTGCCGAGACAGGGCACCGAAATCCACGTCGGTGCCATGAGATGCCCAATTGAGCGCAGTCGGTTCGGAGAAGTCACGTTTCGCCGCCATGAACGGCAGCCGGCGGGCGAACTCACCCGCGTCGTCGATCAATTCGGTGCCGGCGAACAGTGGATTGGCGGCCAGGGCCCGCTGGCGTCGGCGCAGATAGTCGACGCGCTGCGCCCCATGCACGAAGCTCACATGCGGAATCGGGTTGATGAAACCGCGATCGGTCAGGATGCCGTTCTCGACGGCATACGCCCAGAATTGGCGGGTCACCTGGAACTGCTCATTGATTCGCACCGCTTTGGTGATGTCGATCGAGCCGTCTGGGCGCTGCGGGGTGTAGTTCAGCTCGCACAGCGCCGAGTGTCCCGTGCCCGCATTGTTCCAGGGACTGCTGCTTTCGGCGGCGACGCCGTCCAGCCGCTCGATCACCGTCATCGACCAGTCCGGCTGCAGCCGGCGCAGCAACGCACCCAGGGTGGCGCTCATGATGCCCGCACCCACCAGCACGACGTCCGTGCGTGCGGTTCTGGCTGGCGATGACACCGGTTCGTTGATCCTTCCCTCGACTGCGGCCGTTCCCAGGTTATCCGAGGTGATGCGGGAACCTGCGGCATGCGCCTCCCCGTGACCAGCAAAGGCTTTAAGCTGGCCTGGTGACTGGCTGGGTGCCCGATGTCCTGCCCGGTTATTGGCAGCGCACCATCCCGCTCGGGCCCGACCCGGCCGGTGAGGACGACATCGTCGCAACCCTGATTCGACGCGGAGAAACCACCGACGCCGACCACGCCGTCCTGGCGGTGCATGGCTACACGGACTATTTCTTCCACACCGACCTGGCCGATCACTTCGCCGAACGCGGCTTTGCCTTCTATGCACTGGACCTACACAAGTGCGGCCGGTCGCGGCGGGAGAACCAGACGCCCCATTTCGTCACCGACCTTGCGCACTATGACACCGAACTCGACCAGGCCCTGACGGCCATCGGTGCGCAGGCGCGGCCCGAGCGTTCCGCCCGTCCCCCCCGCGTCCTGGTGTACGGGCATTCGGCCGGGGGGCTCATCGTCTCGTTGTGGCTGGACCGGTTGCGCCGGCGCGACGCGATGGCGCACGCCAGCGTTGGTGGCCTGGTGCTCAACAGCCCATTTCTGGATCTGCAGGGCCCGTCCTTCCTGCGCCATTCGGTGACCTCGGCGCTGATCGCCGGCCTGTCTAGAACGCGGTCCAAGGGCGTGGCCCGGGCACCGAAGCAAGGTGGTTACGGCACCACCCTGCACCGCGACTACCACGGTGAATTCGACTACAACCTGCAATGGAAGCCCGTCGGCGGCTTCCCGATCACCTTCGGTTGGCTGCACGCCGTCCGGCGCGGCCAGGCCCGGCTGCATCGCGGCCTCGACGTCGGTGTGCCGAACCTGATCTTGCGGTCGGATCACAGCGTGCGGGAGACCACCGACCCGACGTCCATGCATCGCGGCGATGCGGTTCTCGACGTCACCCAGATCGCCAGGTGGGCCGGCTGCATCGGGAGTCACACCACCGTCGTTCCGGTGGCCGACGCCAAGCACGACGTGTTCTTGTCGCTACCAGAGCCACGCCGGCTCGCCTTTCGCCGGCTGGACCGCTGGCTGGATGGCTACCTCAGCGCCGATAGCACCTTGAAAATAGATACCTCGGCGTCTTCGGAAGAAGGGTGACGGCCCGAAAACAATGGAAACGTACGACATCGCGATCATCGGAACCGGTTCGGGCAATAGCATTCTCGATGATCGCTATGCCAGCAAGCGGGTAGCGCTCTGCGAGCAGGGCACCTTCGGTGGCACCTGCCTCAACGTCGGATGCATTCCGACGAAGATGTTCGTCTACGCCGCCGAGGTCGCCACCACATGCGAGGGTGCGGCACGGTACGGCATCGACGCGCGCATCGACCGCGTCCGCTGGGACGATATCGTCTCCCGCATCTTCGGGCGGATCGATCCGATCGCGCTCAGCGGCGAAGACTACCGGCGGTCAGCAGCCAATATCGACGTGTACCGCCAGCACACCCGCTTCGGGCCCGTCCAACCCGACGGGCGCTATTTGTTGCGCACCGACGCCGGTGAGGACTTCACCGCCGATCAGGTGGTGATCGCGGCGGGTTCGCGGCCGATGATCCCGCCCGCGATCCTCGCATCCGGCGTCGACTACTACACCAGCGACAACATCATGCGGATCCCCACGTTGCCCGAGCACCTCGTGATCGTCGGAAGCGGCTTTGTGGCAGCGGAATTCGCGCACGTCTTCTCCGCGCTCGGGGTGCGGGTGACGCTGGTGATCCGGGGACCCTGCCTGCTGCGGCATTGCGACGACACCATCTGTGAACGGTTCACCCGCATCGCTTCGACCAAATGGGAACTGCGTACCCATCGCAATGTGGTGGGTGGCGCCAACCGTGGCTCGGGCGTCGCGCTGCAACTCGACGACGGGTCCACGCTGGGCGCCGACCTGCTGCTGGTAGCGACCGGCCGAGTGCCCAATGCCGATCAATTGGACGCCGGGCAGGCCGGTGTCGATGTCGAGGACGACCGGGTGGTAGTCGACGAATACCAGCGCACCTCCGCGCGGGGCGTGTTCGCGCTCGGCGATGTCTCGTCGCCCTATCAGCTCAAGCACGTCGCCAACCACGAGGCCCGCGTCGTGCAACACAACCTGCTCTGCGAATGGGACGACACCGAGTCGATGGCCGTGACCGACCACCGTTACGTACCGGCCGCCGTATTCACCGATCCCCAACTGGCGATAGTCGGATTGACCGAAAACCAAGCGCGCCAAAGCGGATTCGATATCTCGGTCGCGATGCAGAACTACAGCGACGTCGCCTACGGCTGGGCGATGGAAGACACCACCGGGATCGTCAAGCTGATCGCCGAACGCCGCAGCGGACGCCTGCTCGGCGCGCACATCATGGGCTACCAGGCATCGTCGATCGTCCAGCCGCTGATCCAGGCGATGAGCTTCGGAATCACCGCCCCAGAGTTGGCCCGCGGCCAGTACTGGATTCATCCCGCGCTGCCCGAGGTGATCGAGAACGCGCTATTGAAGCTGTATTGACGTCAGCGTCCCGAACGTTTGGGCCGCCGCGGATCGCCCTTGTTCTCCTGGCACTGCGGGCACAGGCCCCGCAGCGTCAGGCCTGCCGCCTCCGACAAGGCGAAGGAGCTGCCCGCCATCGCGTGCTCGAGCGCTGAGCTCAGCTTCCGGGCGGGCACCTCGATGATCGAGCCACATTTCGTGCAGACGGCGTGGTGGTGCGGCGCGGTGGCCATCCCATAGGTCGTGACACCGCCGTCGAGGGTCAGCGCGTGCAGCACCCCCTGGTCGACCAGGGTCGTCACCGTGCGATAGATGGTGGCCAGGTCAGGCGCCTGGGTTCCGGGCGGCAGACACGCCCGCACCCGCTGGTGGATCTCGGCCACCGGCAGGTGCCCGTCGACGGGCTCGAGCACCGCGAGCACCTGAATCCGCGACGCCATCCGCCGCAACCCGCGCGCGCGCAGAAAATCACCGATCCGCGCGGTGACGGACGGATCCAGGACCGGGGGTTCGGGCGTCACCAGTTCAGTGTCGCGCTCGACAGCCCGGATTGCCACTCTTGTGCTCAGTTCGGCCGGCGATTCTTGCAAGCAGCTTGCATCAGGCGAGCGGGGGAACCTACAGTCGGGCAGGTTGTCTTTGTCGATGCTGGAAGGAACCCAGTGGCCACGACTGAGCTCGACCGGCGGTCGTCATGGATGTCCAGACTTTCCAGCGCCTTGGCACCAGCGGAATGGTGGCGGCTCGCATCGATGCTGGCGGTCATCGTCGCCCTGCACGTGGTCGGCTGGTTCACGCTGGCTTTTCTGGTGGCGCCTTCCCAATTCAGTCTGGGCGGCAAGGCCTTTGGCATCGGCATTGGCCTGACGGCCTACACCCTGGGCATGCGCCACGCCTTTGACGCCGATCACATCGCCGCCATCGACAACACCACCCGCAAGCTGATGAACGATGGACAGCGCCCCCTCGCCGTCGGGTTCTTCTTCTCGCTGGGCCACTCGACGGTGGTCTTCGGGCTGGCGGTGCTGCTGGCGACCGGCGTCAAGGCGATCGTCGGACCGGTCAGGGACGACTCCTCGACGCTGCACCACTACACGGGCCTGATCGGCACCAGTGTCTCGGGGGTGTTCCTGTGTGCGATCGCGCTCCTCAATGTCATCGTCCTGGCCGGAATCCTGCGGGTGTTCGCGCGGATGCGCCGCGGCGAGTACGACGAGGCGGAACTGGAACAACAGTTGGACAACCGTGGCCTGATGAATCGGTTTCTCGGCCGCTTCACCAAGTCGATCACCAAGTCCTGGCACTGCTATCCCGTCGGGTTGTTGTTCGGGCTCGGTTTCGACACCGCCACCGAGATCGCGCTGCTGGTGCTGGCGGGCACCAGCGCCGCCGCCGGGCTGCCGTGGTACGCCATCCTGGTTCTGCCCGTGCTGTTCACCGCCGGTATGTGTCTGCTGGACACCATCGACGGCTCGTTCATGAACTTCGCCTACGGGTGGGCCTTTTCCAACCCGGTTCGCAAGATCTACTACAACATCACCGTCACCGCGCTGTCGGTGGCCGTCGCTCTGCTTATCGGCAGCGTCGAACTTCTCGGCCTGTTCGCCGACCAGTTCGGCTGGCGGGGCGCGTTCTGGAGCTGGATCAGCGGGCTGGACCTCAACGCGGTCGGCTACTTCGTCGTCGGCATGTTCGTCATCACCTGGGCGGTGGCCCTGCTCGTCTGGCGCTACGGACGCATCGAGGAAAAGTGGACGCCCGCCAACACCGCGCCGTGACCGCGTGCGCCCCTCACCAGCCGAACCGCGGCCGCCAGGGCATCTCCCGTGAGGTTCTGGTGGCGGCCATTCGGGTGTAGAAAAGTGCTCATGGGCTTCCCAGCACTTTGGCCCGGCCGCCGGTGACCTGCGATGCATGAGCTGTCGTTGTGCGAGGCCATCGCCGGTGTGGTCAAGACCCATGCCGACGGTCGGCATGTCGATGTGGTGCGGGTGCGCATCGGCGCTCTTCGCCAAGTGGTACCGGAGTCGCTGTCGTTCTGCTGGACACTGGTCCGGGACGCCGAGAACATGCCGGACGCCGAGCTGGAACTCGAGTGTGTCAGCGCCGAGGTGCGCTGTAGCGACTGCGGCCGGCAATCGGAGATCACCTCGGCCTGGTCGATCTGGTGTCCGCAGTGCGACAGTTCCGACGTCGAGGTGCTACGCGGCAACGAATTCCTGGTGACGTCGATGGACGTCTCGTGAACGATGTCCACTATGAACGGATTTGACCATGGGTAGATTTCATCGACACGACGACGGAACCGTGCACACCCACGATCACGATCATCATGGTCATGATCATGATCATGATCGTGACGAGTTCGGCGACCACAGTCACTACCAGACGGGCAAGCAGCGTATCGACGTGCTCGAGGCGATCTTCGCCGAGAACGACGTACTCGCCGCCGCCAACCGCGCGGCGTTCGAGAGCAACGGGATCCGCGCACTCAACCTGATGAGCTCACCGGGATCGGGCAAAACGACCATCCTGCAGGCCACGCTGGACGAGCTGTCCGGTGAGTTCGCCATCGGGGTGATCGAAGGCGACATCGCAACCGACCTGGATGCGGCCAAGCTCAGCGGTCGCGGCGCCCAGGTGTCACTGCTCAATACCAGCAATGGCTTTGGCGGCGAGTGCCATCTCGACGCGCCCATGGTCAACAGGGCGCTGCCGGGCCTCGACCTTCCGGCATTGGATCTGGTGATCATCGAAAACGTCGGTAACCTGGTCTGCCCGGCGGAGTTCGACGTCGGCGAACACGCCAAGGCCATGGTTTACTCCGTCACCGAGGGCGAGGACAAGCCGCTGAAGTACCCGGTGATGTTCCGATCGGTGGATGTGGTGTTGCTCAACAAGGTTGACTTGCTGCCGTATTTGGACGCCGACGTCGACGCCTACATCGCCCATGTTCGCGAGGTCAACGCGACAGCGGCCATCCTGCCGGTCAGCGCGCGCACCGGAGCCGGCATGGATGACTGGTTCGGGTGGCTGCGGCGGTTCGCCGAAGACTCCCCGGCCTGACGAAATTCGAGTGACAGTGATATGTGCATTTAATGCTGCAAATGACTTGCATGATCGCGATGGCCTTTTCGGCAAAGTCCATATTCATTAGCCGGGCTTAGTGATTTATCGCCGCCAGCTGCTCAACGCTGAAACGCTCTGTTGCACAACGCTATCAGGCCTTGGGTGCACGCTATAAAACATTTGTTTACTTACCCGGAAAATGGGAACCGTTGACAACTCTTGGTGCCGGGAGTAGACCCAAAAACAGCGCTGCGCAAGTGGGCCGAAGGTCGACTCCGGCGGCGTAGGGGCTTCAGCCCGCCCCGGAAAGCTGCAGCATGCCAACGGAAGCAGCAGTCAAAGCGGAAGAGACATTGATTCATGTTCTATGGATCAATGCGGGCCTTAGTTGTGACGGCGATTCGGTGGCGTTGACTGCCGCCACCCAGCCCAGCGTCGAGGAGATCGCACTCGGTGCACTTCCCGGCTTACCGAAGATCGCCGTGCACTGGCCGCTGATCGACTTCGAGTGCGGACCCACCGGAGGGGCGGACGATTTCCTCGCGTGGTTCTTCAAGGCCGATCGCGGCGAATTGGAGCCCTTCGTGCTCGTCGTCGAGGGCTCCATCCCCAACGAAAAGATCAAGGACGAGGGCTACTGGTGCGGGTTCGGCAACGACCCGGCGACCGGCCAGCCGATGACCACCAGTGAGTGGCTCGACCGGCTGGCTCCCAAGGCCACCGCGATTGTCGCCGTCGGGACCTGCGCCACCTATGGCGGCATCCACGCCATGGCCGGCAATCCGACCGGCGCGATGGGCGTGCCCGACTACCTCGGTTGGGACTGGAAGAGCAAGGCCGGCATCCCGATCGTGTGTGTTCCCGGCTGCCCGATACAGCCGGACAACCTGGCCGAGACGCTGACCTACCTGCTCTACATGGCGACCGGCCAGGCTCCGATGATCCCGCTCGACGAAGCCCTGCGGCCCACGTGGTTGTTCGGCAACACCGTGCACGAAGGCTGTGACCGGGCCGGCTACTACGAGCAGGGCGATTTCGCCACCGAGTACGGCTCACCGAAATGCATTGTCAAACTGGGCTGTTGGGGCCCAGTGGTGAAGTGCAACGTGCCCAAGCGCGGTTGGATGAACGGCCTCGGCGGTTGCCCGAACGTCGGCGGCATCTGCATCGGATGCACGATGCCGGGCTTCCCGGACAAGTTCATGCCGTTCATGGACGAGCCGCCGGGTGGCAAGCTCTCCAGCGCCGCAGTGGGTCTCTACGGGACCGTGATTCGGAACCTCAGGGGCATCACGGAGCGCACGCTCGACAAGGAGCCGCGCTGGCGGCACAGCGGCAACCAACTCACCACCGGGGCGCGCCGGACCTGGTAGGTCACGGCGCCGCCAACTCATCTCACATGGAGAAATTTCGATGACAACTATCGTCCCCGAGCCGACCGCCGCCAAACGTGAACCCGGCCAGCTCGTCGAAATGGCCTGGGACCCGATCACCAGGATCGTGGGCAGCCTCGGCATCTACACCAAGATCGATTTCGAGAACAAAGAAGTCGTCGAGTGCCACAGCACCTCGTCGATCTTCCGCGGCTACTCGATCTTCATGAAGGGCAAGGATCCGCGCGACGCCCATTTCATCACCAGCCGTATCTGCGGTATCTGCGGCGACAACCACGCCACCTGTTCCTGCTACACGCAGAACATGGCCTATGGTGTCAAACCACCGCACCTCGGTGAATGGATTGTCAACCTCGGCGAGGCCGCGGAATACATGTTCGACCACAACATCTTCCAGGAGAACCTCGTCGGCGTCGACTTCTGCGAGAAGATGGTCTCCGAGACCAACCCGAGTGTGCTCGCGCAGGCGGAAAAGACCGCCGCGCCGCATGCCGACGCCCACGGGTACAAGACGATCGCCGACATCATGCGCTCGCTCAACCCGTTCAGCGGCGAGTTCTACCGCGAGGCACTCCAGGTCAGCCGGTACACCCGCGAGATGTTCTGCCTCATGGAGGGTCGCCACGTGCACCCCTCCACCCTGTATCCCGGCGGGGTCGGCACCGTCGCGACCATCCAGTTGATGACCGACTACATGACCCGGCTGATGCGCTACGTCGAGTTCATGAAGAAGGTCGTACCCATGCACGACGACCTGTTCGACTTCTTCTACGAGGCGCTGCCCGGTTACGAGAACGTCGGACTGCGCCGCACCCTGCTCGGCTGCTGGGGCTCCTTCCAGGATCCCGAGGTGTGCAACTTCGAGTACAAGGACATGGAGCGCTGGGGGAACGCCATGTTCGTCACCCCCGGCGTGGTGGTGGACGGCAAGCTGGTCACCCACTCACTGGTCGACATCAACCTCGGCATCCGAATCCTGCTGGGCAGCTCGTATTACGACGACTGGACCGATCAGGAGATGTTCGTCCGGACCGATCCGCTGGGCAACACGGTGGACCGGCGCCACCCGTGGAACCAGCACACCAACCCGCACCCGCAGAAGCGGGACATGGACGGCGGCAGATACAGCTGGGTGATGTCGCCACGCTGGTTTGATGGCAAGGACCACCTGGCGCTGGACACCGGCGGCGGTCCGCTGGCCCGGCTCTGGTCGACCGCGCTGGCCGGCCTGGTCGACATCGGATACGTCAAGGCGACCGGCAACAGCGTCAAGATCAACCTGCCCAAGACCGCTCTGAAGGGTCCGGTCGAACTGGAATGGAAGGTCCCCAAATACGGAAGCAACACGATCGAACGCGATCGGGCGCGCACCTACTTCCAGGCCTATGCGGCGGCGTGCGCGCTGCACTTCGCCGAGCAGGCGCTCGGCGAGATCCGGGCCGGACGGACCAAGACGTGGGAGCGCTTCGAGGTGCCCGACGAGGGCATCGGTTGCGGCTTCACCGAAGCGGTGCGCGGCGTGCTGAGCCACCACCTGGTCATCCGCGACGGCAAGATCGCCAACTACCACCCGTATCCGCCAACCCCATGGAATGCCAACCCGCGCGACAGCTACGGCACGCCCGGCCCGTACGAGGATGCGGTACAGGGGCAACCGATCTTCGAGGAGAACAGCCGGGAGAACTTCAAGGGCATCGACGTCATGCGCACGGTGCGCAGCTTCGATCCGTGCCTGCCGTGCGGTGTGCACATGTACCTGGGGAAGGGCAAGACCCTGGACAGACTGCACACGCCGACGCAATCACCCGTCGGGGAGTGACGCATGGCAGATCGCCCGGAGCCTCCCGAGAACGACACGCAGTGGCGCAGCGCGGGCGATCGGATCCAGACACTTCTGGATTCCTGCGCGGCGAATGGGTCGGCCGCGTACGAACGCGCCCAACAGCTGGTCCGCGAGGTGGTCGGGCTTTACGGAGCCGGGCTGCAACGAATCATCGAGTTAGCTGAGGATCCCGGCCTGAAAACCGGCCTCGCCGAGCGGCTGGCCACCGACGACCTGGTGGCCAGCCTGCTCCTCGTGCATGGCCTGCACCCGCACGACCTGCACTCGCGGGTTTCCGGCGCGCTCGATCGGGTGCGTCCCTACCTGGGCTCACATGGCGGGGACGTCGACCTGCTGGAGATCACCGATGGACCGGACGGGCAGCTGGTCCGGCTGAGCTTCAAAGGCAGCTGCAAGAGCTGCCCCTCGTCGGCGGTGACGCTGGAGCTGGCGGTCGAGGACGCGGTGCGGGCCGCCGCACCGGAGATCGCCTCGATCGAGGTGGTGGCGGCCGAACCCGCCGGTCTGATCTCCGCGGAATCCCTGTTGGCCCACGTGCATTCGGATGGGCGCAACCGGGCTTCCTGGATCCCGGTGCCCGAATTGGCCGACCTGGCACCCGGCGAGGTCGGCGGCTTTGTCATCGCCGGTGTCACGGTGCTGGCGTGCCGGGTCGGCGACCAGACGTTCGCCTACCGCGACCGGTGTCCGCTCTGTGACGACACGCTCGCCGGCGCGGATTTGCAGGGCGCGCGGCTGGGCTGCCCACGCTGTGGATCGCAATTCGACGTCGTGCACGCGGGCGCAGGCGTGGACGTGCCCGCCGGCACCCACCTCGATCCTCTCCCGCTGCTGAGCCGTGACGGCGTGCTGTCGGTGGCACTGGCGTCCGAACCGATGGGTGCTCCGGCATGACCAGTCCTTACGAGGTCCTCACCCGCATCAGAAACAACCGGCGGGCGCCCGAACCGGCCGGCGAGCGGTGTGAGATGTGCTCGGAGTCGATCGCCGACGACCACCAGCATGTGGTGAATGTGGCCGACCGGCAGCTGATGTGCGTATGTCGCGCGTGCTATCTGCTGTTCACCGATGCCCAAGCCGAGTTGCGCTACCGCGCGGTGCCGGACCGGTATCTGGCATTCGGCGACTTCGCGCTGGACCGCCGCGCGTGGGAGGCACTCCAGATCCCGGTTGGCGTCGCCTTCTTCTTCACCAACTCGGCTCTCGGGCATGCCGTCGCCTTTTATCCCGGCCCGGCCGGGGCAACCGAATCCCAGCTGGAGCTGAACGTGTGGGACGCCATCGGCGGCGCCGACCCGCGGGTGGACCTGCTGGCCGACGACGTGGAGGCGTTGCTGGTCCGGGTACCAGACGACGAGTCAGCCCAGCCGCAAAGCTATCTGGTCCCGATCGACGCCTGCTACGAATTCGTCGGGCACCTCCGCATGCTGTGGCGCGGTTTCGACGGCGGCCAGGAGGCCCGGGCGTTCATCGACGATTTTTTTGCCCGAATCGCCGCCCGCGCAGTAAAGACGCCACGATGACCGCCCAGTTGAGGGACGTGAGCTTTACCGTTCTCGACGTCGCCCCCGAACCGTACACGGTGAGCCCGGTACTCACCGCCCGCGTATCCGTCGCCGCCACCGGAGACGATCCGGTGCACGCCATCGCGCTGCGCTGCCAGATCCGGATCGAGCCGCTGCGACGTTCTTACTCCGACGACGAAGCGGCCGGCCTGATCGACTTGTTCGGGCCTCGCGAACGCTGGGCGGCAACACAACGCACCTTCCTGTGGCAGCATTGCACCGCCATGGTGCCGGGATTCACCGACAGCACGACGGTGGCGCTTCCGCTCGAGTGCAGCTACGACTTCGAGGTCGCCGCCGCCAAATATTTGCATGCGCTGCGCGACGGTGCACTTCCGCTTCAATTCCTCTTCAGCGGAACCATTTTCGTCAAGTCGGACCGTGGCTTCTCGGTGCAGCAGGTGCCATGGGACTGCGAATACCGCTACGACATGCCGGTCGCGGTCTGGCGGGCGCTGATCGCGCAGCACTATCCGAACACGGGCTGGGTGCGGCTGAGTCACGACACCATCGCCGCGTTGGCCGGTTACAAGTCCGTACACGGACTACTCGATCTCGACCACGCGGTCACCTCGCTGCTGGATTCCGAGCGGGAGACGGCGCGGTGAATTCCTTCCAGACCCCGAGCTGGGATCGCGCCCGCGCCGTCGCCGACGCGGTGCTATACGAGGGTTACCTCCTCTACCCGTACCGGGGAACGTCGAGCAAGAATCAATCGCGCTGGCAGTTCGGTGTCATCGGCCCGCCCGGTGCCGCGCAGGCCGGGCTGGGCGAGGACGACACCCTCGCGGCGGAGTTTCTGGTCGACGGGGCACCGGCGATCACCCTGGTGGTGCGGTTCCTGCAGCTGCAGCACCGCCGGGCCGAGCGGGAAATCGAAGGCGCCGGCTTCGAGCCCGTGGACGAACTGACCACGCCGTCGGGGTCGTGGCTTTCCTGGGACGAGGCGGTCGAATGCGAAATCTCTTTCGGACCGCTGGTAGTCGACGATCAATCGTGGACGTTGCCGGTGACGGCGGACGCGGCCATCGACATCGAATCGCTGGACGGCGGACGTCTCGTCCGCGAACGGCAGGAGGTGCGCGGCATCCTGACCGTCGCCACCGAGCCGGACGGCGACCTGCACCGGGTCTCGACACGGGTCCGCAACATCGGTCCGGCCGCACGCGACAAGAACGACGCAATCGCACGGTCCATGATCGGCGCCCACATCATCGCCGAAGTGGTTGGCGGCAAGTTTGTTTCGCTGCTGGAACCACCGCCGGCCGCGGCCGATGCGGTGTCCCGGTGTCACCAGCACCGCTGCTTTCCAGTGCTGGCCGGCCCGCCCGGCGCCGACGACATCCTGCTGATCTCACCGATCATTCTCTATGACCACCCCGAGGTCGCCGAACAGAGCCACACCGCTCTGTATGACTGCACGGAGATCGACGAAATCCTCACCCTGCGGGTGATGACGATGACGGACGAGGAGAAGGCGCAGGCCCGGGCCACCGACCCGCGGGCCGCTGGGATCATCGACCAATGTGACGCCATGCCTCCCGAGGCGATGGCGCGCCTGCACGGCGTGCTGCGTGACCCGCACGGGCCGGGACTTTCCGCCGGCCTGGTCCCCGAGATTCCCGAAGGTGTCGAATGGTGGGATCCGCTGGCCGACAACGCTGTTCGCCCCGAGATCGACGGGGTGCTGGTGAACGGTGTGCGCGTCGCGCGGGGCAGCCGGGTCCGGTTGCGGCCGAGGCGCAACGCCGACGCGCAAGACATCTTCGTCGCCGGTAGGACCGCCCGCGTCACGTCGGTGCACGAGGACGTGGAGGGCAACACGCACATCGCAGTCGTGGTCGACGACGATCCGGCCGCCGACCTGCACGACTGGTACGGCCGCTACCTCTACTTCTCTCCCGACGAAGTCGAGCCCCTGAAAGCCAGCCCAACAACCCCGTGAAAGGAGCCTGACATGGAAGTCCTAGGCTGGATTTTTATCGCCATCATCGCCGTAGTGGTCGCGGTCGCGCTGGTGCTGGGAGTGGCATCTCTGCCCGACGCCCGCCGCTACCTGAGACTGAGGCGGATGTAGTCAGACAGGGAGCCTATGACATCACGCATCCTGGTAGCCGGAATCGGCAACATCTTTCTGGGGGACGACGGATTCGGTTCCGAAGTGATCCGCAACGCCGTTTCGCCGCAGGATGATCCGAGCGTGTGCATCGTGGACTACGGTATCCGGGGCATGCACCTGGCCTACGACCTGCTCGAAAAATGGGATGCACTGGTGCTCGTCGACGCGGTCCCCAGCCGCGGTAACCCGGGTGCGCTGCACGTCTTCCAGGCAGACTACGAAGACCAGGTGGGCGACCACGAACCGGCCTCCGGCGCAGCCGGTCTGGACGCTCACAGCATGGACCCGGCCGCGGTCTTCGCGAGCCTGCGGGCCTTGGGCGGCAACCCGCCCTACACGGTGGTCGTCGGGTGCGAGGCGGGAAGCGTCGAGGAGGGCATCGGCCTCACCGAACCCGTCGCCAACGCCGTCCCCCGAGCCGCGCGGGCGGTTGAGGAGATTGTTGCGGCGTTGCAGACCCCGGCGGCTTCCACCTCGATGCAACGGGAGTATTGAGCATGTGTCTGGGCATACCGGGCCAGGTGATCAGGATGCTGGAGGGCTACGAGGGACAGCTCGCACTGGTGGAGGTCGCCGGCGAACAGCGTAGGGTCAACGTCGGCATGTTGCCGGAGGAGACGTTCGCACCCGGTGACTGGATAATCATCCACATGGGCTTCGCCCTCGAGAAAACAGATCGGGCCGGGGCCGACCAAGCGATGGCCGGTCTCGAGCTGATGGGCCGGGGCCACACCGATTCGGCCGTCGATCCGGGGGGCGGGTGAGATGACCGGCCCCCCCTTGACGCTCGCCGTGGTTTCGGGGCGCGACGAAGTCCGTCAGCGCTTCACGGTGACCGGCGTTGTCCAGGGGGTCGGGTTTCGCCCGTTCGTCCACCGCATCGCCAGCGACCTGGGCCTGGCCGGGTTCGTCGGCAATGACTCGAGCGCCGTCTTCCTCGAAGTGCAGGGCGAACGCGCACGCGTAGCCGAATTCGGCCGGCGGCTCCGCACAGAGGCCCCTCCCCTGGCAAGGATCAGTGCTGTCCGTGTTGCCGAGGTCGCGGCCGACACCACGTGCCGACGTGAGTTCCGGATCGTGATCAGCCAGACCGTCACCGGCGCGAAGACGCCGATTCCCGCCGACATCGCGCTGTGCGAGGACTGTGTCGCAGAACTGTTCGATCCGCGCGACCGCCGTTACCGTCACCCGTTCGTGAGCTGTACCAACTGCGGGCCGCGGTTCACCATCATCCGTGAGTTGCCGTACGACCGCCCTGCCACCACCATGTCGGCATTCGCGATGTGCGAGCGCTGCGCCGGTGAATACCACGACCCGGCGGATCGCCGCTTCCACGCGCAACCCATCGCCTGCCCAGACTGTGGGCCGTCGCTGTGGTTCCGGTCCGCAGCCGGTCGGATAAGCGGCGCGGACGCGGCGCTGGCCGCCACCCAAGACGCACTGGCCGCGGGCGCGGTGGTCGCGATCAAGGGCATCGGTGGTTACCACCTGGCCTGCGCCATCGACAATGATACGGCGGTCGGCACGCTACGTGCACGAAAAGCACGGGGCGCCAAGCCCTTCGCCATGCTGGTCCGTGATCTGAGCGTCGCGCGGAGCATCACCCGCATCGACGACGCCGAGGCCGCGGTGCTGTCCAGTCCCGCCCGCCCGATCGTGTTACTGCGCCGGCGCTCAGGCGCGCCGGTCGCCGAGGCCGTCGCGCCCGGCAGCCCGCTGCTAGGGCTGATGCTGCCGTACTCCCCCATTCATCACCTGCTGCTGGCGCCAGTGCCCGGGATCGCCGCGCCGGCACCCGACGCGCTGGTGTTCACCAGTGCGAATCGTTCCGACGAGCCCATCTGCTTTACCGATGAGGATGCAGCGGAAAGGCTTCCGGCGCTGTGCGACGCGGTCCTCGACCACGACCGGCCGATCCACATACCCTGCGACGACTCGGTGGTTCGCGTCGTCAGAGACGACGAAGGGGCACGGGAGCTGCCGATCCGCCGGTCCCGCGGCTACGCGCCGCTGCCGGTCGATCTCGGACGGGATGGTCCGCCCGTACTCGCCGTGGGCGGGGAACTGAAGAACACCTTTTGTCTCACCGACGGCTCGCGCGCCTACATGTCCGGACACATCGGCGACATGACCACCTGGGAGACGCTGCGCGCGTTCGGGCGCGCGGTGGACCAGCTGACCGAAATGCGCGGAACACCAGTGCGATTGGCCGCCGACCTGCATCCCGGATATCACACCCGAAGCTGGGCGGAACGCCATGCCGATGACCGCCCGCTGGATCTGGTTCAGCACCACCACGCACACGTGGTGTCGCTGCTGGCCGAGCACGGACGACTCGGTGAGCCAATCGTCGGAGTCTCGTTCGACGGCACGGGTTATGGCTGCGATCAGACGATTTGGGGGGGCGAAATCCTCACGCTGGGAACCGACAGCCACCGTTTCATCCGGTCCGGCCACCTGTTGCCGGTACCGCTGCCCGGCGGTGACGCCGCGGTACGTAATCCATGGCGGATGGCACTGTCCCAGTTGTGGATGGCCGACATCGACTGGACCCCCGATCTGGCGCCGGTCGCGGCGGTAGCCCCGGACGAATTACGCCTGATCCGTTCGCAATTGGAGAGCGGAACGGGATGTGTACCGTGTTCGAGCATGGGCCGCCTGTTCGACGCGGTCGCCTCCCTGCTCGGGGTCCGGCACCGAATAGACTACGAAGGGCAGGCGGCCATCGAGCTTGAGGCGCTGGCCGAAACGGCGGGAGACACCGCCGGGCCGACGCTGCCGCTGGCCGTGCGTGCCGACGGGCTCATCGATCCCGCCCCCATGGTGCAGACGATGGTGGGAGCCCTCTACGCCGGCACCCGACCCGCGTTGCTGGCCGCGGCGTTCCACCGGGCGATCGCGGTTGCCGTTACCGAGGTGGTCGCCCAGGTGGCCGGTGCGGTGCGACTGGTGGGCCTCACCGGTGGAGTGTTCCAGAACGTGCTGTTGTTGCAAGCTTGCCGAACGCGATTGCAGCTGGCCGGGTTCGAGGTACTCACCCACCACACCGTTCCGCCCAACGACGGCGGACTGGCGCTGGGTCAGGCCGCGATCTCGCTGCTGATCGCACAGGAGGGGTCCGCCGTATGACTGTGTCTGATGACACCCTTCTCGATCGCGGGATCGGGGCCGAACTGGCCGACGACCTCGCCGCCACCGCATTCACACTGGCCAAGCGATTTTCCGCGGGTGCCACCATGTGGTCCATCGCGCCGTCGTGGGAACCGCATGCGCTGCATATCGCGGTCGAGTTCGTGCATCCGGTGATCATGGGAAAGCGGGCGTTGCCGGCGGTGGCGCTGACCGGACCCGACATAGTCGATCTGGTGCGGGTGTCGGTGCGGCCGGGCGACATCGTGGTCGCGGTCTCCGGAGCGGACAACGCGCAAGTGCGGTCGGTGATGCGCCGCAGCCCGGCATGGGGCGCAACCACGATCTGGATCGGCAGCGGCGAACGCCCCGGGGCCGGTGCGGCCGATCACGTGCTGTGGCTCGACGACCCGGATCCGCGAATACCCGCCACGGGCGGCTTCGTGCTGTTCTATCACCTGTTGTGGGAGCTCACCCATGTGTGTTTCGAGCACTCCGGGCTGCTCAGGCCGGATCCCGCAGGTGCTGAAGACGTTTGCGTCACCTGCAGCGACGAGGGCCGGCTGGGTGAGGTGGTGGTGGCCTCGGCCGAGGGGCAGGCCTCTGGAATGGCCACCGTGCGCACCGCGCGAGGCGTCGAGCAGGTGGCCACCACGCTCGTCGGCCCGGTCGCCCCCGGTGAGCTGGTGCTGGTGCACGCCGGCATGGCAATCAGCAAGCTGGAGGAGGACGAATGAGCCCAGACGAACCCACCAACTTCTTGTACCCGTTCATCGACGCCGAGGAAGCCGACGCCAAGTCGCTGATCGCCGACCTGGCTGCCTCGGCGCACGCAAAGGCACGTGAGAGCCTGGCGCTCCGGCGCTCCACGCTGGAGGCAAACGCCGACCTGCTGGAGCGGGCGGCCACCGAAATGGCGCACCGTTTCGCCGCGGGCGGCCGCATGTTCACTTTCGGAAACGGCGGCAGCTGTACCGATTCCACCACGTTGGCGCGGTTGTTCGCCCGGCCGCCGATCGGCAGGCCCTTGCCGGCCTGGTCGTTGACCGCCGATCAAGCGATCTTGACCGCACTGGGTAACGATGTGGGCTTTGAGTTGGTGTTCGCCCGACAGTTGATCGCCCGCGCGAAGGACGGCGACATCGCGATCGCCATGTCGACCAGCGGCAATTCGCCCAACCTGCTGGCAGCGCTGGCCGAGGCGCGACACCGCGGCCTGTATACCGTCGGTTTCGCCGGCTATGACGGCGGTGCCTTCGCGAACAACCCAAACGTGGATGTCTGCTTCGTCGTTCGCTCGCAAAGCGTGCACCGGATTCAGGAATCGCAGGCACTGCTGGGCTATCGGCTGTGGTTGGCCGTCCACGATCGTTGCGGTGACGAGCACGTGGGGGCCGCATGACCAGGTCAGCGGGCGACTACCTCTCGTCGGGGCCGCAGTTCGCCGAGGGCGAGGTGATCGAGCGGATCGAGTCGTTCCGCAGGCGTCGTCCCCGGTTACGCGATGACCATGTAACGCTGGCGCATGGGGCCGGCGGGAAGGCGTCGGCGGCGTTGGTGGACGCGGTGTTCGTGGAGGCCTTCCGCAACCCGCTGCTGGAGTCGCTGGGCGACGGTGCAGTGCTGGCGTTGCCCAGCGGGGAACGTCTGGCGATGTCCACCGATTCATTTGTGGTGCAGCCCAGGCGCTTTCCCGGTGGCTCCATCGGCGAACTCGCCGTCCACGGCACCTGCAACGATCTGGCGATGACCGGTGCGGTTCCGACGTGGATCTCGGCGGCGTTCGTGCTTGAAGAGGGTTTTCCGATCACCGAATTGAAAGACATCGTCGCTGACATGGCCGCAGCCGCCGCCGCCGCGGGCGTGCAGATCGTCACCGGCGACACCAAGGTGGTGCCCAGGGGCGCGGCCGACGGCCTGTTCATCACCACGACGGGAGCCGGTGTCATTCCCGCGGACCGCACCCTGTCGCCGGCATCGGTGCGCACCGGCGACAAGGTGCTGTTGTCGGGATCGATGGGTGACCACGGCATGGCGGTCATGCTGGCCCGGGGCGATCTGGCCATCGAGGCCGATATCGCCTCCGACACCGCATCACTGAGCCCCTTGGTGGAACTCCTGATGGCCGCTGCCCCGTCCACCCGGTGGCTGCGCGACGCGACGAGGGGCGGGGTGGGCACCGTATGCAATGAACTGGCGCAAGCCTGCGGCCTGGGGGTGCTGCTCGAAGAGGAACGACTTCCCGTGGCGCCCATGGTCAACGGCGCATGCGAGCTGCTCGGCATCGATCCGCTTTACGTCGCCAACGAGGGCAAGCTCGTCGCCGTCGTCGCACCGGAGGAGGCGCAGGCCGGCCTGACGGCACTGCGGTCGCATCCGCTGGGCGCCGACGCGGCCGAGGTCGGAGAAATTGTCACCGAGCCGGCCGAAACGGTGGTGCTGCGTACCGGATTCGGCGGCACCCGGATCGTCGACATGCTGGTCGGGGACCCGCTACCACGGATCTGCTGAGAGGAGGAGGGCTGCAATGTGCCTTGGTATTCCGGGGCGAATCGTCGAGATCACCGATCCCGCCAATTATCTGGCGAAGGTCGACGTCAGCGGTGTGCAACGCACGATCAGCGTGCGGCTGCTGGAGGACGACATGCCCGCAAGCGACGACTGGGTGCTGGTCCACGTCGGGTTCGCGATGGCCAAGATCGACGAAGCCGAGGCGCTGCTCACCCTCGCCGCCATCCAGAAACTCGGCGATGCCTACAGCACCGAGATGGAAGCCTTCGACTCGTCGGCCATAATTTGAGGGGCTCACATGAAATTCGTTGACGAATTCCGCGATCCGGCAGCGGCTCGCAAATTGCTGACCGCCATCGAGCACCTCGCCGGTGTTAGCGACCAATTCAAGTTCATGGAGGTGTGCGGCGGGCACACCCACACGATCTATCGGCACGGCATCGAACACCTGCTGCCCGACAATGTCGAACTGGTGCACGGGCCGGGGTGTCCGGTGTGCGTGATCCCGATGGGTCGCATCGACGATGCGATGTGGCTGGCAGGTCAGCCCGATGTGATCTTCACCTGCTTCGGCGACATGATGCGGGTACCCGGGTCGGCCGGCAGCTTGCTGGACGCCAAAGCGCGCGGTGCCGACGTGCGCTTCGTCTATTCCCCGCTGGATGCGCTGAAGATCGCGATGGACAACCCCGACAAGCAGGTGGTGTTTTTCGCCATTGGTTTTGAGACCACGGCACCGTCGACGGCCGTGACGCTGGTGCGGGCCCGCGACCTCGATCTGCCCAATTTCAGTGTGTTCTGCAACCACGTCACGATCGTGCCGCCGATCAAGGCCATCCTCGAGTCGCCCGACCTGCGGCTGTCGGGTTTCATCGGCCCCGGGCACGTGTCGACCGTGGTGGGCAATCGGCCCTACCGGTTCGTGCCACAGGTGTATCGAAAGCCGCTGGTAGTCGCCGGATTCGAGCCGCTGGACATATTGGCTTCGGTCGCGATGCTGCTGCGTCAGCTCCGCGAAGGCCGTTGCGAGGTGGAGAACCAGTACAAGCGCGTGGTGCCCGAGCACGGCAACCCGGCCGCTTTGGCGCTGATGGGCAAGGTTTTTGCGCTACGCCCGCACTTCGAGTGGCGCGGATTGGGCTTCATCTCGCAAAGTGCGCTGCGGCTGCACGACGACTTCTCCGCGTTCGACGCCGAGCTGCGATTCGCGATGCCGGGGGTGCGGGTCGCCGACCCGAAGGCCTGCCAGTGCGGCGAAGTGCTCAAGGGGGTGCTCAAGCCTTGGGAATGCAAGGTTTTCGGCACCGCGTGCACCCCCGAGACCCCGATCGGCACATGCATGGTGTCCCCCGAGGGGGCGTGCGCGGCGTACTACAACTTCGGACGCATGCACCGAGACGCTGTCAAGCTCGCGGGACACAGCGGGCGGAGATAGACCTTGGCCGCCCCGGACAGCCGCGGCGCTGAAATGTTCGCCCGCTACGCCTACGCGCCGAATGCGCTGGGCTATTGCGGTCCCCCACTGGGAGCAACCTTGCGTGACGGTTCGGTCGACGAGGTACGCAGGGCGGCGACCGGGTTTTCGGGGGCCTGGCCGTATTTGCGCGTGCTTGCCGGGCTGACCGGGATCGCCGACCCGCTGGACTATCGTCTGGTCGAGTCGTATTGGCTCGGCGGCGGTGTCGGAGCCGACCTTGACCCGCAAGACTTCTTCGACGCGTTGCTGGCCATCATCGGCCCGCAGGCAGGTCGCTACTGGTCGCATCTGACCGCGGAGCTGGCATCCGAGGCGGCCGGGAATCACTGTTTTCACGTATTCGGCGTTTATCCGTGGACCCGGTTTCTGGGTCGCGGCATGGACGACCAGCCGCTGAGCGTGCTGGACAATTGCCGGATCACGCCGGCGACAGTGCTTTCGCGTGCCGGCGACCGGGTCGAGGTGCAGTGCCGGAAGCTGATCTGGGACGGTCGGGCGCTGGCGCTCTCGCAACCCGCCGCACGGATGCTCGAGGTCTGGGCCGACGGGTATAGCGCGGTGCCCGACGTGGCCGTCGGCGACGAGGTCGCGGTGCACTGGGGCCGGCTGTGCGGCCGACTGTCGCAGCGGCAGGCCCTCGCCCTCGCCGACAGCACGGACCGCCAGCTGCGGGTGACCAGTCACCGGCTGGCCCACGTCTAGTGGCGTGCCACACCGACCTGCGAGACTGACCTTCGTGCCCGGATCGATCTGCGACGTGCTGCCCGCCGCGGCCGCGCTGCTCGGGGTGGCGGGTGCCGTCGACAAGCTGGCGCTGACGGACTGGGTCGGTATGGATCAGGTCGATCGCGTGGCGGTTCTGCTGGTGGACGGGATGGGTTGGCACCTGCTCGGCGAGTTGGCCGACAGCGCACCGTTGCTGGCCTCCGTGCTGACCGGCCACACCGGGCGGCTAAGCCAACTCGTCTGCACCTTCCCGTCGACCACGCCCACCAGCCTGGTCTCCCTGGGGACCGGTGCGCAGCCCGGCGAGCACGGGATCCTGGGCTTCACCCTCAACGTCCCCGGTACCGATCGGGTGATCAATCATATCTTCTGGCGGGACGACCCACCGCACGCCACGTGGCAGCCGCTACCGACCTGGTTCGAGCGGCTGAGGGCGACCGGTGTCAGCGCACGCGCCGTGCTGCCGGCGGCGTTCATGGGTAGCGGGCTGACCGACGCGGCGTATCGCGGCGCCGAGTTTCGTCCGGCGGAGATGTCCGACGGCTACGCCGGGCAGGTGACCGACGAACTGCGCGCTGCGCCGGGACTGGTCTACGGCTACACCGCCGAACTGGACACGGCGGCCCATGTTTTCGGCATCGGTTCGCCCGAGTGGCACGCGGCGGCCGCCCACGTCGACGCCCTGCTCAGTCGGCTGGTCGAATCGCTGTCTGCGGGCACGGTACTGCTGGTGACCGCCGACCACGGCGGGCTCAACGTGCCACCGGACGCTCGCGTCGACCTCGACACCGACCCGCGGCTGACGCAGGGGGTGCGGGTGGTCGCCGGCGAGCCGCGGGTGCGCTATCTGCACACCGAGCCGGGCGCGGGCACCGACGTGCAAGCCACCTGGAGCGAGACGCTTTGCGGCCGGGCCGCCGTCTACAGCCGCGCGCAGGCTGTGGCCACGGGAATGTTCGGGCCGGTCAATCCGCGAAACCTGGCCCGGATCGGCGACGTCGTGGTCGTCTGCGCCGGCGATGCGGCGCTGCTGGCAACCGCACACGAGCCCCCGGAAACAGCTCGTCTCATCGGCTTTCACGGCGGAGCCACCGCGGCCGAGATGGCCATTCCGTTGATCGCCTGGCACGGCTGACGACGAAGCAACCGTCGTCCCCGATGGACGTGTTGCGAACTCTTTGCATTGGTGTTGCAAATGGATTGCATCTGAGCATCTCGCGTAGTTAGCTGTGACGTCCCCCGCTACGGTTTCAGGCCAACCATCGTGGCCCCTACCGGCCGCCGGATAGCGGTCGGTCGATGCCGCCGCCGTGGCCGAAATCGGCGTTCCGCTAATCATCTTCATAGCACTCTGGCGAGGGGGACTGGCCCTCACCACTGGTACAGTTGAGCCATTGTGATTGTCCGCGATGCGGGGATGCCTTCACGGTGGCGATCGCTTGTTGCCATCGTCGCAGTGCTCTGTGTGTTGAGTGCCCTCGCCGGAAGTTGGGCCGTGCGCTTTGGGCCGGCCACCTCCGCCGCGCCGCAATCGGCGGCCATGCCCATGGACGCAAATGTGCCCGCCGGCATCGGCTGGGCGCGTGCCGACGCCGTTCCCCAACCCGCGGCCCAGACCGACCACGACGGCCCATCATCGACCAACCAGAAATCATTCAAAACTGCGGGGATTAAACGCGATCGGCCGCCGAGTTGTTCGCGTTCCGCGCCACCGGAATGGTGGCTGCCCACACCTTCGTCGTTGACCACATTGGAGCGTCGTCCGCTCGCGCCGCAATCCCGTGCGCCCGCTACTCCGCAGTACGGCCGAGAACTTCTGAGCCGGCTCTGTATCTCCAGGTGCTGATCGGTTAACGCCCGCTGAATCTGCTGTGTCGCTGGGCCCTGCGCGGCCAGTGACCGTTCGTTCGCACCAGCTGCCGCATCACTTTGATGCGGAAAACGCACTCGGCCTGACGGCCGCTCGAGTAATCGGCGTCGCCGTGCGACTGCACGCGTCGGCGACCAAACCGTACCTCCATGTCCGAAGGGAGCTTTCATGTTCTGCTGCATCGTCGAACTCGACGCTCACACCGCTCGCCCGCTCGCGCTCGAGGAGGGGTAGCTATGGACTACGGCGCTTTACCGCCGGAAATCAACTCGGCGCGCATATATAGCGGTCCCGGATCGGGATCGATGCTGGCCGCCGCGACCGCCTGGGACGAGTTGGCCACCGACCTCTACACCGTGGCGACGTCCTACGGCGCGGTGACCTCGGGACTGGCGGCCGCGTGGGCCGGGCCCGCGGCGACATCGATGGCCCAGGCCGCGGCGCCCTACCTGGTGTGGCTGAGCACCACCGCCGGACAGGCGGAGCAAGCCGCCGCTCAGGCCAAAGCGGCCGCCGGTGCCTATGAGGCGGCCTTCATGGCGACGGTGCCGCCGCCGGTGATCGACGCCAACCGTGCACAGCTGATGCTGCTGGTCGCAACGAACGTGCTGGGCCAAAAC
>CAYNLB010000045.1:32276-34029 GCA_964397935.1 uncultured Mycobacterium sp. | reverse complement strand
GCCGACCAGACCTATACGCTGGGCGAGCTGTTGGCGAACGAGGCACCCGGGTGGCAGCCGCCCCAGACCAGCGGGCACGCGGTGGTGCAGCAGCATTGCCATCAGCACGCGATTCTGGGCTACACCCACGAGCGGAAGCTGCTCGCCGACGCCGGAGTGGACGTCGAGATGCTCGACGCCGGATGTTGTGGTTTGGCAGGGAATTTCGGCTTCGAGAAGGGGCACCACGAGGTGTCGGTCGCCTGCGCCGAAGACAAACTGATGCCGGCACTGCGCGACGCCGACCCCGGAACGCTGGTGCTGGCCGACGGCTTCAGTTGCCGCACCCAGATCACCGAACTCGAATCCAGTTTCCGGCCCATGCATTTCGCGCAGGTTCTTGCGGCCGCACTCGGCAAATGAGCTAAGCGGCGAGCCCGGAACGCGCCGCGCGCAGGTCGTCGACGAACGATCCATAGGCCTCGGCATGTCGGTCGCTGCGATCGCGCAATATCGCCGACGGATGTACCGTGGCCACCACGATCGGCTCGGTCGTGAGGTCCACATGGGCCGACGGGGGCAGCGACAGGACCTTTCCTCGCTGAATCGACACTCGAAATGCCGCTCCCAGCAAGGATTGTGCGGCGGTCGCGCCGAGGCACACGATGACCCGGGGCCGCACCGCCTCGATCTCGGCGATCAGCCAGGGCCGGCACGCGACCACTTCGGTACGGCTGGGCTTTTGATGGATCCGTCGTTTGCCGCTCTTGCGGGTGAACTTGAAATGCTTGACCGCGTTGGTCTGGTAGGTCAACGCGGAATCGATCTTGGCCTCGTCGAGAGCGCGGGCCAGCAGTCGCCCGGCTGGACCGACAAAAGGCTCGCCCGCGAGGTCTTCCTGATCCCCCGGCTGCTCACCGACCAGCATGATCGGCGCCCCGGGAGGGCCGTGACCGAACACCGTTTGGGTGGCGTTCTCGAACAGGGGGCAACCCCGGCAACCGTCGGCCGCCGCTTTCAGTGAATCGAGCCGGCGATCCTCGGGAAGGTAACGGGCAGCACCACCGGCAGGGATGCCCCCGCTCCTCTGGCGGGGCGGAGACTCCCCATGGGCCGGGGGCGCCATCGTGGTCGCGCTAGCCCTTGCCGGTGATGGCGTCGCGGGACCGGTCGAGCATCGCCGCGAACGGCCCTGCGGTCAGGTTGGCCACCTGGGACTCGACACCGGCATGCGGCCGAGTGGGCGCGATCGCTTCGGCGAGCGCAGCGGCGCGGCCCATCATTGCCAGCTCGTCACTACTCAATTCTTCGCTGAGCCTGGCGAACTCGTCACGCTCCTCGTGCTCGGCGTGATCGACAACGGCATCGCGCAACTCGGTCAACTGGCGAGTGAACTCCTGGCTGTCGACGTCAAGCTTTTCCAGCTTCTGCAGGACCGTCTTGGCCTCGTGCTCTTCGTGCAGTCGCGTGCCGACCACCGCGGCCCCATCGGAAATATTCCGTTTGGCCCGGGGATGAACGATTTCCTCTTCGGCCGTCTCGTGGACGGCAAGCAGCCGCCGCAGTTCGACGAAGGCGTTCTCTCGCTCTTTTCCGGACGCCGAAAGCGTTTCGGCGAACAAAGACTTGATCTTCTCGTGTTGGCTGACGAGAAAGTCGACCACATCGGTGGGCGACTTCATGGCGGTCTGAGCCATCGGTGTCCTCCCATCTGGTTCTGGTCGCGCGCTCCGCTGGTGCGCGCTGTCTAGCGGCTACCCGAGGGGCCCGGCCA